>JAZOPN010000016.1:0-7868 GCA_045655565.1 Eubacteriales bacterium
GTAAAGTCATACTTAACTTCGCCTCGTTACAGCAAAATCCATCAGAAATTTGTCAGACGGAAGATGCGGAGCAGTTTTGAAATAATAGATTTTTCTATATTCGAGCTGAATTTTTTGAGGAATATACGATATTTAAGAAAAATTCCGGTGAAGAAGATGGGGAAATCTATATTTCAAAACCTTATGAGTTCGGCTCTCTTTGGCTATAGCCGAAGAATGCACTAGAGATGCGCATAATCATAACTCCCAATACTAATCCATTGTAAGTATATCATATCGCGCGCGAAAAATAAATAAAATTTTGTAAATATTTGAGAAAATTTATTAAAAACTTGTAAAGGTGCTCCTGTTATGCTAAAATATATGACAAAGAGGTGATAATATGAGAAGGCTTAATATCGTTTTATATAACCCTGAAATACCGCAAAATACAGGCAATATTTCTCGCACCTGTGCTGTTACGGGCGCGGCACTTCACATTATCAGACCGACAGGCTTTGAGATATCCGATAGGACATTGAAGCGCGCGGGGCTTGATTATTGGGATAAGCTTGATATAACCTACTATGATAGCTTCGGTGAGTTTCTAGAGAAGAATGAGGGGGCAGTCTGCTATTATTTCACATCGCATACCGAGAAGAGCTATACCGATGTCGAGTATCAGGATAATACATACCTCGTTTTTGGTAAAGAAACCGCAGGACTGCCACGAGATCTAATAGAGGCAAACCCGGATTATGCCGTTCGCATCCCCATGCTACCCACCCTTCGTTGCCTTAATCTTTCGAACGCTGTTGCCATTGCCGCCTATGAGGTGCTTCGCAGATGGAATTTTGAGGGCTTGGTCTAAATCGCCAACCACCAAAAATATATTTTTCCGTCAAAAAGCTTAAATAAAACTTGACATATACACATATAAGATATATAATTAAATAAAATACATTTTTCCGTTAACATCACAAAGGAGTTATACAAATGACAAAGATTGATATTTTCTCCGGCTTCCTCGGCGCAGGCAAGACAACACTTATTAAGAAGCTTATAAAGGAGGCTTATGCCGGTGAGAGGGTAGTTCTTATTGAGAATGAGTTTGGCGAGATAGGCATAGACGGTGGTTTTCTTCAGGATGCGGGCATTGAGATTACCGAGATGAATTCGGGCTGCATCTGTTGCTCGCTTGTCGGTGATTTCACCGAAGCGCTGAAGAAGGTTATAGCCGAGTTTGCCCCTGATAGAGTTATCATTGAGCCATCGGGTGTAGGCAAGCTCTCGGATGTTATCCGCGCCGCTAATAATGCCACAGATGGCGATAGCGTGCTTAATTGCTTCACAACCGTTGCAGATGTTACTAAGTGTAAGATGTATATGAAGAACTTCGGCGAGTTCTACAATGACCAGATTGCTCACGCCTCTGCCATAGTCCTCTCGCACACCGATGTTGCTAAGGCTGGTAAGGTTGAGGAGGCTGTCAGCCTCATAAGAGAGCATAACCCCGCCGCGGTTATCGTTACCACACCTTGGGACGAGCTTGACGGTAAGGATATACTTCTTGCTATGGAGCATAAGGATACGCTTGAGGACGCTATTCACGAGCTTGAGGAGGAGCACCATCACCACCATCACCACGAGCACGATGAGGAGTGCGACTGCCACAAGCATCACCACGAGCACGATGAGGAGTGCCATTGCCACGAGCATCACCACGAGCACGATGAGGAGTGCCATTGCCACGAGCATCACCACGAGCACGATGAGGAGTGCCATTGTCACGAGCACCATCACGACCACGATGAGGAGTGCCATTGCCACGAGCATCACCACGAGCACGATGAGGAGTGCCACTGTCACGAGCACCATCACGACCACGATGACCACGACGAGCACTGCTCCTGTGGATGTGGCGGACATCACCATCACCATGCTGATGAGGTGTTTACAAGCTTCGGTGCCGAGACCCCCAAGAGGTTTAACGAGGATGAGATACGCAGAGTTCTTGAGGCGTTTGACGATGGCGATGACTATGGTATGGTGCTTCGCGCTAAGGGAATTGTTGCCTCTGTCGATGGCAGATGGATACACTTCGACTATGTTCCCGATGGCATAGATATTCGTTACGGTACTCCCGGTATTATAGGTAGACTTTGCGTTATTGGTAGCGGTCTATGCGAGGAAAAGATTAAGGAGTGCTTCGGCATCTAAGGCATAGGAGGAATTATGGAAGTACCGGTATATCTTTTTACAGGCTTTCTTGAGGCAGGCAAAACCAGTTTCATATCCGAGACTATGTCCGACCCCAATTTTAACGACAGACAGAGAAAGTTCCTGATTATTCTTTGCGAGGATGGCGAAGTAGAGTTTGACCAGACATCCCTCGGCGATAATGTATCTTTTGCACATTTTGATGACCCGCAGTCCATAACAACGGATAGGCTTAACGCTATGCAGAAGCGCGCGAGTGCCGATGTCGTAGTTGTGGAGTATAACGGAATGTGGCAGCTCGACCACTTCTATTCAGCACTTCCTCAGGGATGGATGGTCTATCAGGAAATACTTATCGTAGATTCTACCACAGCTATTGTTTATAACAACAATATGCGTAGCCTGATGGTTGATAAGCTTACAAGTTGTGAGATGGTAGTATTCAACCGAGTTAAAACCGAGACAGACAAAAATGAGTTGCATAAACTTGTGCGCGGTATATCAAAGCGCGCAAACATCTGCTATGAGGATATGTCGGGCGATATTGAGTTTGATGACATCGAGGATCCTCTGCCGTATGATATTGAGGCGGATGTGGTTGAGATAAAGGACGAGGACTTCGCCATCTTCTATCGTGATATGAGCGAGGAGGTAGAGAAGTACATCGGCAAGACCCTGCGCTTCAAGGGCATTGTTGCCACCGACTCAGCACTCCCGAGAGGGCATTTTGCGATTGGAAGACATATTATGACCTGCTGTCAGGACGATATCGCATATCGCGGTGTCGTTGCGGTGGGTATGGGAGGTCTTAAGCTTTCAACACGCGACTGGGTGATAGTCGAGGGCGTGCTTGGCGAGGGATACTCCAAACTGTATGAGGGTAGAGGCCCTATGCTTACTGTATCTAAAATCGAGAGGGCAGATAAGCCCGTCGAGGAGGTTGCAACCTTTTACTAATTAAAGGAAAGTTGGGTATGAAAACCGTAATCAAGTTTCTGAAACCCCATATTTGGCTTGTTGCGCTGGGCGTTATGATGAAAATGCTCGGCGCTTTTGCCGAGCTTGCTATTCCTCGTCTTTTGACGGTGATGATAGACATATCTATACCGATGAATGATATGGATGCCGTTGTTACGAATGGTGTCTTGATGCTTCTTCTTGCGGTATGCACATTTGTCTTTAATGCGGTAGGTAATATACTTAGTGGATACACCTCGGGTGCGGTTGCTTATGATTTGCGCGAGGCGCTTTTTGAGAAGACTATAAACCTTGATGCTCGTGTCACCGATAGATTCGGGACAGCCTCGCTCACCTCGCGCCTAACCAGCGATACATATAATATCACAAGCTTTCTAACTAGGCTTCTTCGTGTTGGTATAAAAGGGCCTATTACATTTCTTGGCGGAATTATAATGACGCTCACGATAGACCTCCGTCTATCTCTTGTGCTTATTTGCGTGCTGCCGTTTGTTGTTCTTGCTGTGTATATGATAACCATGAGGGCAACACCTATATATCACAAGGAGCAGGAAATTCTCGACCGTATTGTGAACAAGGTTGATGAGACCGCATCCGGCATAAGGGTGATTAAGGCACTTTCCAGGACAGAGTACGAGAGGGAGAGGTTTCGCCGGATAAGCGAGGAGCTATCGTATAAGGAAATTCGCGCAGGTAGGCTAATGTCTCTTACTAAACCACTTACAGATTTCCTTCTGCACATAGGCTTTTGCCTCGTTGTACTCGTTGGCGCAATTCTATCCTACACCACGGGCTATTCCGCAGCAGGCGCGCTTCTCGCCTTCATGACCTATTTCACCTTGATTTTGAACTCAACCATAATGCTTACGCGTATTTTTGTGCAGATGTCGCGTAGTATAGCATCCTCAAGAAGAATTGAGGAGGTACTGCTGTCGGGTGATGACCTCGCCAGAGATGTAATGAGTAAGACTGACACAGCCACCGACGCTTACATATCCTTCGAGGGCGTTAGTTTTTCATATAATAAGCGCAGAAACAACCTTGAGGACATATCGTTTTCTATTAATGAGGGTGAGACGCTCGGTATAATAGGTGCAACGGGCTCTGGTAAGAGTACGATTGTTAACCTTCTTCTGCGCCTCTATGACCCCGACTGCGGTCGAATACTAATAGGCGGAAGAGATATAAGGACTATTCCTAGGGATGAACTACACACTATTTTCGGTGTAGCTTTTCAAAACGACTTTATGTTCGCCGGTACTATTCGCGAGAATGTAGAGTTCTTTCGAGATGGAGATATAGATGCCGCACTAAGAGTTGCACAGGCGTCAGACTTTGTCGGTGCGCTTGATGAAGGCGTAGAGCATAGAGTTACCACTGGTGGTACGAATGTATCGGGTGGACAGAGGCAAAGGCTGTTTGTCGCGCGCGCCCTATTTGGCAATCCTAGAATTTTGATACTCGATGACGCCTCGTCAGCCCTTGACTACAAGACCGACCGCAATATGCGCCACGCCATAGCAAAAGAGGCTAATAGAACCACAATTATAATTGCACAGCGCATATCCTCTATTAAGAACGCCGATTTGATATTGGTTATAGATGACGGTAAAATCATAGGTAAGGGGACACACGAAGAACTAATGTCGACCCTACCTCTTTACCGCGACATAGCTGAGGTGCAGATGGGCGAGAGAGGGGGGAGTGCGGTATGAGAAACCCTTTAGGTGTAAAACGCCGAAATACAACAGGTGAGGTATGGCAGGGTAAGAGCCTCGGCTATGTTTTTCGCGGTCTGCTTCGCTATCTTGGTAAAGAGCGAAAACTGCTTCTTCTTGCCATTATTCTTACCACTATATCAAGCATCCTGTCTATAACAGGCACAACCCTCGCCGCCGATGCAATAGCATCAATAGCAGGCGAGAGCCAATATCCTGTATATATTTATCTTATATTTATGGTAGTGTTCTACGCTATATCGGCTATTATATCCTATCTTCTTTCGGTTATGATGGTAAAGATTTCGCAGAAGATGGTGCATAGGATGCGCACTGACATTTACAATAAACTCGTATCGCTGCCGGTCGGTTTCTTTGATACAAAGCAGGCGGGCGAGCTTGTAAGTGTTATATCATATGATGTAAATACGGTAAACGAGACGCTCTCGAACGACTTTATACAGATTATAACTAGTTTTGTCACGGTGGTTTACTCGCTCATCCTAATGATTACTATATCGCCACACCTTATATTGGTCTTTGCGGTTACAGTACCGCTGGCTATAATAGCCACATCCCTTATCTCTAAAGCAGTTCGTCCGCTCTATCGTAAAAGGAGCGTTGCCCTTGGTGATATGAACGGTTATGTTGAGGAGATGATAGCGGGGCAGAGAACTATAAAGACCTATGGGGCAGAGGACGCGGTTATATCTAGGTTCTCGCCCAAGAATAAGACTGCGGCAGACGCCTATGCCAGAGCCGAGAGAATAGGCACTCTGGCAGGACCTACGGTTATATCAATAAATAATGCAACCCTCGCCTTGGTTAATCTCTTTGGGGCTATGCTCTATATGGGTGGTGGCTCGTTTGCTCTCGACCTTGCCGGATTATCGAAGTTTGTGCTGCTATCTCGCAGATTTTCAGGGCCAATAAACCAAATTGCCACGATATACGCCGATATACAATCGGCACTTGCCGCGGCAGAGAGGGTCTTCCACCTAATAGATGAAGAGCCGGAGATAGATGACGCCCCAGAGGCTCGCGAATTAAGCAGAGTGCGTGGTGATATCTCGTTCAGAAATGTCTGCTTCGGTTATACCCCCGAGAGGGAGATATTACACAACCTATCATTTGATGCCCCAAAGGGTAGTGTAACTGCCATAGTCGGACCGACAGGTGCCGGCAAAACCACCATCATTAACCTGCTTATGCGCTTCTATGACATAACGTCGGGTAGTATTACCATTGATGGGGTAGATATCTATTCGATTAAACGCGATAGCCTAAGACGCCTATACACAATGGTGCTTCAAGACACCTGGCTATTCCATGGCACAATCTATGCTAATATAGCCTATGGGCGAGAAGATGTCACAAGGGAGGATGTCGAGCGCGTATGTCGCGAGGCACATATACATAACTTTATCATTGGTTTGCCTAATGGCTATGACACCATACTTGCTGAGGCGAGAAATATATCTAAGGGGCAGAAGCAACTCTTGACGATAGCGAGGGCTATGCTTATCGACTCTCCTATGCTCATTCTCGATGAGGCGACATCTAATGTAGACTCTAAGACCGAACGAGATATCTCCGAGGCTATGATAAGCCTTATGCGTGGCAGGACCTGCTTTGTTATCGCGCATAGGCTATCCACCATTGTCGGTGCAGATAAGATACTCGTAGTCAAGGATGGCGATGTTATAGAGTGTGGCACACATAAGGAGCTGCTCGGACGAGCCGGCTTCTATTCCGAACTATACTACTCTCAATTTGATAATACAGAAGACTAAAATCGAAGAGGAAACAACAATATGAAAAAGAACGATGCTAAAAATCCATTTTCTATGTATCGCGTGAGTGCGGATGGCAGGGTAATTAACGCCACATCCCACGATGACGAGATGGAGATAATAGAAATCACCGACGGTAGGGTGAATATCGAGATTGGCACCGATAGCGTAGAGGCTGTTGCCGGGGATATCCTCTGTATTCCGCCTACTATGGTATTCCGCGTTAATAGTATTGATGGCACAGCGACTGTACGTGGTATATGCTTCGATATGTCGATACTTCGCGAGAATATGGAGCATTTCGATGCAGAAATACTATATATGTTCCATGTTCAGGCGAAGAACAGAATAATTGTATTTAATAATACGCATCCCGTTCATGAGAAACTCTCCACCCTTATGGAAGCCTCATACTATGAGTATTCCGAGAAGGATGTGTGCTATAAGCTGCCCATTCGCGCTAATATTTACCTTATGGTAACAGAGCTTTTGCGCTATTACTGTGGCTCGAAGGACGAGACCGACCGTGCGGTGTATCATAATGTTCTGCGTATGCGCCCTGTTATAGAGTACCTTTCCGACCACTTCACCGAGAAGAGCTATATCGAGAAACTCGCAGATATGATAAATGTCTCGCCCGACTACTTTACCAAGATGTTCCGCGATAGCATAGGCAAGACACCGATAGATTATATCAATGCTATGCGTGTAAATCTATCCATGTTGCTCCTCTATTCCTCAGAGATGTCTATGGCAGAAATCGCCGATACAATAGGCTTCTGTAACCCTAACTACTTCCATAAGATATTTAAGCAGTATATGAATATGAGTCCTCTTTCGTACAGAAAAGAGAACAGATAAAAAAATCAGGGTCACCGTAAAGGCGATCCTGAATTTTTTTGTTATGCTTCCTTTTTAATTACAGTAAGCTCTTCCGCACCGTTTATGAAGCCCTTTGTTATAATGACCTTTTCAACGTCGCTTCGAGAGGGAAGATCGTACATAGGTCTCATCATAATGCCCTCAAGTATCGAGCGGAGACCTCTTGCGCCGGTGTTTCTCTCTATGGCGAGATGAGCGATAGCCTCAAATGCTTCGTCCTCGAATTCGAGCGTTATTCCGTCCATTTCGAGAAGCTTCTGATACTGCTTGTAGAGCGCGTTTTTCGGCTCCTTGATTA
>JAZOPN010000017.1:0-7179 GCA_045655565.1 Eubacteriales bacterium
GGGTGCGAAGAGCCCGCCTTCCGCCGCCTGCAAAAACTACCCGCATGCTCAAGCATATCGGCAGCGGACGAAGTCTCGCCGATTTTGCAGAGCAAATGCCGCCACCGCATACGGCGGCAAGGTGAACTTCAAGCGCTCGCAACACTTTACAGTAGTACAACGCGAGCGCCAATTCGAGCCTCGCTCCAGACAAAACTCACCCTTGTGGTGAGTTTTTTCATTGTCTTTAGTGGGTTACGGGTGCGAAGAGCCCGCCAAGAACCTCTAGAGGTTCTGCGGTTTCTCTCCCGTCAAGTCGCATAGTCATGTGCCATCGTCTTCGCAAGTCTGCGCCTCGCCCCACTCCTTGCTTTGTTGACTTCGCTTCGGTTTAATAGTTATCAACTGTTAAACCTCGCTCACCCTCGTGGTGAGTTTTTTCAATATTTACATCTTCATTTTTCAATCCTGTGCGCCTCTAATTTGATAACTGCATAACAGCCTTTTACCTTGTCAAGAATAGGGATAACACTTTATTTGGGGGAATTGTATGTGCACAGCGATTAGTATAAATGATACAGCGCATCTGTTTGGTAGGACACTGGACTTGGAACATAGTCTTGGGGAATCCGTGGTTATAACTCCGCGCCATTTTACTGCATTTAGTAGACGAGAGGGTGGCAGATCAAGATACGGAATAATAGGTATGGCACATATCGTAGATGGTGTACCTCTATACTATGACGCGATGAACGAGCATGGGCTTGCTATGGCGGCACTAAACTTTCCTATCTATGCGGTGTATGCCGATGATAGCGCGGATAAGAGGGGCATTTCATCCTATGCGCTGATACCCGAAATGCTCGGTGTATGTAAAAGTGTTTACGAGGCGAAGCATCTATTATCCGATACAGTAATAACAGCCACGAGCTTTAGCGAGGATTTTCCTGCTACTCCCCTACACTGGTTGGTAGCCGATAAATGCGAGGCAATAACAATAGAATCCTGCGAGGATGGGCTAAAAATCTATGATAACCCCCTAGGCGTGTTAAGTAATTCGCCTATTTTCCCATATCAGATGGCGCATCTCGGGGACTATATGGCACTCTCCCCCGCCACACCGCCAAACAATCTGGCACCAAGTTTCAGCATACCGACCTACTCAAGAGGCTTAGGTGCCAGGGGACTGCCGGGGGATATGTCATCAAGCTCTCGGTTTGTACGCGCAGTATATGCTAAAATGCACACTCATCCCATCGCCGGAGCTGAGATTTCACGTTTCTTCCACATTATGGGGATGGTTAACACACCCTGTGGCACAGTGGTTACGGAAATGCGTGAAAATGTATCAACGGTATATACCTCTTGTATGGACTTGGATAACAGAACCTACTATTTCACCACCTATGATAATAGGCGAATACGAGGTGTTAGGCTCGGCGGAGTTAACTTGGACGGTGAAGAAATTACATCATACCCTATACTTGCCACTGAGGATATAAAAATACTAAACTAAATTATATTATATAGATTTAAGGTATAAAGTAAAAAGTGAGAACAAATCGGTTAAACATGCCGAAATGTCCTCGCTTTTTGTCTTCGTTTTATGTTTTATTATGAGAAAGCATTATTGTCTTAAAGCTATTATACCCATGTGCGTATGAGTGAATGCTATCTATTGATATATATGTCACTTTTTTCTTTGTCTTTTGACTTTATCGGTCTTCGCCACCTCATCGTATGCACCCAGGTATAGTTCAATAGTATTCTCGATATTCTTCGCAAGTGCTATTCTCATCGGCTGAGGAAGTGTGCGCGAGCGACGGAACAGCGTCAAAATTCTTATCTCATCCTCGGATAATTCAGAGGCGTCTCCCGACAGGGGCATATCCATAATTTCGGATATATTAACCCTAAACATCTCGGCTAGGTGCGGCAGCATACGCATAAACGATGCCGAGCGCAGACGACGCCAGTTGTTTACCGTCTTGTCTGGAATACCCGCCGCACGCTCAAATGCAGCGTCACTCTCATACTCAGACTCTATGAGCTTTAGGATTTTCGCTCTTATTACTTCAGTATTTGTCTTTTTCACTTGCGTCCTTTGCCTCGCTTTCCTTTTTTATTTCTCGGTACTGTTAGATAAAAGGGCTTCTTTCCGTCACTAACAGCATCAAAATCACCGGTTTTCTCGACACGGGGTGGCACATCGGGCTTTTCCTTTGCACTTGGCTTCTTACCACGTGCCTCACTCGACTTCGGTTTTGCCTTTGTCTTTTTGGTAGAGAAACCAAACTTTCCGACGCACTCACCAAGCTTATAATACTCTCCGTGGGCATACGCCAAGAGGTGCATTTTATCAAATCTCAGCTTGCCGTCCTTATCAATCATATCCTCGTCACAGGACACGCTGACAATATCCGCGACGAACACATCGTGCGTGCCCATCGGTATTATCTCGATAACCCTGCATTCGAGCGCAAAGGGGCACTCGGCAATAGCAGGCGTCTGTATCTCGCGCGAGGGGATTGTTGTAAGCCCACACTCGAGAAGTTTATCGACCTTAGCACCCGTGTATATACCAACATAGTCCACTGTACGCGCCATGTCGGCGGTAGCAAGGTTGATGACAAACTCGCGCTCGCGACGGAGAATTTCATAAGAGTGCCTGCTCGGTCTTACCGATATGTATGTGCGCGGCGGAATAGTAGATAGTATTCCCGTCCACGCGATTGTCAGGACATTGACATCCTCGCCCTTTCCCACAGTTACCATTACAGGGGGAACGGGGGCTGTTAGAACGCCTGCCTTAAGATGCTTTCTTGCCATAATCACACTCTCCTGTTAAGCATACCGCACCATAGACGCGATAAAAGTCCGGTGGGTAAAAGTTTATATAGCATGTGCTGGAATTTGGTGTAAAGTCCGACTACATACATAGGCTTTCCGCGCCTTGCCGCCCTGACACACCCTCGCACAACGCGCTCGCAGTCTAGAAGTGGCGCAAAATTCTTAGGCTCTGTGCGCTCGCCGGCGGTCGCCTTGCCGATAAACTCGGTCTTAACCCAGCCCGGACAGAAGCAGGTGGCAGTCAGCCCAAGTCCTCTTATCTCATAGTTCAATGCCTTGGTATAGTGGAGCACGAACGCCTTGGTCGAGGCATAGACATTGAAAGCAGGTAGCGGTGTAAATGCCGAGCCACTGCCAAGCTCAATAATTCTGCCGCCCCTCTCCATATAAGGAATTACCATATGCGTGATAAGCACCAGTGCCTTAACATTTAGATCAATCATAGAGGCGACCTCACCTGCCTCGACCTCGGCATAAGTGCCAAAGCTACCAAAACCGGCGGCATTAACAAGATACTTAACCGTCGGCTTTTCCTCCTCTAGTGCTAGACGAAGTTTCTCTATGCCGTCATCCGTCGCGAGGTCTGCCTCGATTATTCTCGCGTCCACCCCTAACTCGTCGGCAAGCGCATACATCCTCTCCTCACGGCGCGCGACAAACCAAAACTCATTTATGCCCTCACGAGCCTTCAGTTCTCTCGCAAACTGTGCACCAATACCGCTAGAGGCGCCGGTTATAATGGCAAGTCCCATAATTATCTCCAATATATAAAAGAATCTGTTAGGTATTATTCCCATAGAAAATGGGGTTATTACTGTCAACCCCATTTTAGCATATATTACGAAGCTTGTAAATATCTTTTAGATTTTTTACGAATTCATTCCTCAAGACTTGAGGCTATTACAATATCCTCAACCTCGCGATAGGTTGTGGCAAGGTTAATTTTCGCACGAAGCTGTGCCGCGCCCTTAAAGCCCATAAAATACTGCGCTATCTGCTTTCTCGCCTCGGGGACGGCTATTCTCTCGCCCTTATCCTCAATAGACATCCAAAGCTGTCTTAGCGCGACCTCGCGCCTCTTATCCATCGTGGGTGGGGTGTACTCTAGCCCATCCATAGCGCACCTAATCTCTTCAAATATAAAGGGATTGCCCACTGCTCCACGCCCAACAGCAACGCCGTCTGAACCGGTATATCGCAGCATTTCAAGAGCGTCAGCACCCGATGTAATATCGCCATTTGCTATAAGAGGGATATTAATAGCAGACTTCACATCTCTTATCGCATCCATATCAACGCGCCCTGAATACATCTCGCTTCTCGTGCGCCCGTGTAGCGTGATAAGGCTTGCGCCAGCAGACTCGGCAGCCTCGGCGCACTCTATGGCATTTATATGCTCACGGTCGATACCGATGCGAAGCTTAACCGTTGTCGGTATATCGGTTGCCGACCTTACCGCACGGACAATTCTGAATATCAGCTCTGGGTCACGCATAAGCGCAGAGCCCTCACCGTTCGAAAATATCTTATTGACGGGGCAACCCATATTAATATCTATCGCGACAGGGGCAGAAAACTCACCACCGACCCCAGGCTCTAACATCTCGGCAGCTCTCGCCATAGTATCCGGCTCGCTACCAAAAATCTGTACGGCAACTCTGCCCTCATCGGGCAAAATGCGAGCGAGAGCAGAGGTCTTCTTGTCAAGGAAAACGGTAGCCTTCGCGCTCACCATCTCGGTAACAGACCACTCAGCGCCATACTCATGTGCAAGCACGCGAAACGCCCTGTCTGTAAAGCCCGCCATAGGTGCGAGCATTATTCCGTACTTTAATTCATTATCACCAATCTTAATACTCACACTAACTCCTAAAATGTTACTCGATTGCCAGGGCGAAAGGTCGCCACTCCGAAAAGAAATATAAGATTTTTGCTAATTTATGACAACTATTGTTTGTTTTAATTGGGGTTTTTACAGTATGCTCTCTAAACGCATAGTGGGAGGCCCCTCCTTTTTCCCGAAGCAGTAGAGCTGTACGACCAAAACACCAACACCCCCCCACCAACGCCAATCATAGAGTTAGTGATAAGTCCGTATATAAAGGTGACGAAGGTAATAGCGCCAACCGCGAGGTCATCGACGGAGAGCTGACCAACAACCACCATGACAGCAGTATTGTATAACAACTGCAAAACGCTTATCAAAATAACAGGCGGAGCGAACTTTAAGATCTTTCCAAACAGGAGCCCTCGGTAAAATTATATTCTGCTATTTTCCATCCAAAGCTCTAAAAACTACTACAACTTCAAAAACCCGAGAGTAGTCGAACCATATTTTTCAAATTCGCCTCTTTCGGGTTTAATTATTAAACTGTAACCCTTTCCTCTGCCTTTAGCACATCGTCATCGCTCATCATTCGTGATAGTTTCTTAGCCGCGAACAGGAGCACAACCGCCTCGATAATGATGGTGGCTATCCAGGTTACCGGGAAGCATACATAAAGCCAAGTGATGGATGTGGGGTTCATCGGGAAGAAGTAATATATCCAAGTCAGACGCACCGTCAAAACGCTGACAACCGACGCAACCATAGGCGATGTTGACATACCAAGGCCACGTAAAAAGCCACCCACAGCACCCATAATGCCACAGAGCGGATACCAGGTAAGTAAGAATGTCATAACCTCGTGGGTTATAGCCATTACCTCAGCACGGTTTGCCATATCCTCGGCTACAAAGAGGCCTGCGATCTTATCCCAAAATAGAAGCTGCACCTGCCCTACCGCAACACCAATTACCGCAACCTGTATCATCGTGTACCAGAATGTTTTCCATATTCGTTCTTTCTTCATCGCGCCATAGTTCTGCCCCGCGAAGGTCATAACCGACGAGGAAAAGGCGTTCATACACTGATATGTAATGCTGTCTATATTATTCGCTATCGTGTTAGCGGATATTGCCGCGACAGGAAGTGTACCTATTGCCGAGGCGAGTATCATATTTGCGAATGAGAAAATAGATTGCTGTATAGCCGCAGGCACGCCACAAAGCAACGAGCGCACAAGAAGCGGACGGTCAAGCCCGAGCTTCGATACAACCAGTCTCTGCGACTCATCCTCTCTACGCAGAAGCATAACCACAAGCACTATCGCCGACATATACTGCGACGCGACGGTAGCGAGCGCAACGCCAAGGATGGACATCTCGAATACTATAACGAACACTAGATTAAGCCCGACATTAAGAAGACCCGAAATACCTAGGACGATAAGTGGCGTGCGCGAGTCGCCAAGCGAGCGCATTATAGCGCCGGCGAAGTTATATACCGAGAGTGCCGGTACGCCGAGCGATATTATTATCATATAAAGCGTAGATTTATCAAGTAAGAACTCGTGGTTCTCTTCGCTGATAATAAGCGAGAGTATCGGGCGCGAGGCAACAAGTCCGAACAGGCAGAGTATGCCGCCGACGATAAGCGAGAGCGTCATCGCAGTATGTATCGCGCGAGATAGCTCGGCGCGCCTGTTAGCACCAAAAACCTGTGCAACAACGACACCCGCACCGGCGGAAATACCGATTATAAGGTTGATAAGCAGGCTGTTATATGCCGAGGTCTGACCGACCGCAGCGAGAGCATACTCATCGCCCGAAAACTGACCGACAACGATATTGTCAGCCATATTGTATGCAACCTGCAAGAGCGAGGTCGCAATTATCGGCAAGGTAAACAGAAGAAGTCTAAAGAATATAGGACCTTCTGTGAAATTAGGCTTGCCCTTTCTTACTACCATTTGGTTTCACCTCGTAAGCCTGTTTGGCGCTTTCTGTCGAGATAAACACGACTACCATTTGGTATAGCCGAACTAACAAGTCTTTCGTCGGCAAATTCTAGCGTCTTTCGTCGGCTTTAAGACAGAATGTCTTGTCTAATAATTATATCCCCCAAGTGCAAGTTTGTCAACACAAACGAGAAAAATAAAAAATATATTTATCTACATCAATTTTAGTTTATCTTTATGCTACTATTGAAATATATTAGAGGTTAATAAATACGGCAGAGAGCACTCGCATATCCTCCGCAATACCCTCGGCAGGATAATGGCAGTGGTAAAATACATCGACGAGCACATAAGCGATCAGCTACGAGGAAATCTCGCGAGATTGCTACATCGCGAAAGAGATCCTATAGCCGAAGAGCGCCGAACTAATAAGTCTTTCGTCGTCAAATTTCAGCGTCTTTTGTTGCACCAAGTCTTGTAAAGTCATACTTAACTTCGCCTCGTTACAGCAAAATCCATCAGAAATTTGTCAGACGGAAGATGCGGAGCAGTTTTGAAATAATAGATTTTT
>JAZOPN010000018.1:0-20031 GCA_045655565.1 Eubacteriales bacterium
GCCGTTGTCCTGGTTGATATTCGATGCAGATAGCCTAGCGAACATCTCTCGGTATTGCTTTAGATAGCTTCTGGCGGCTCGGGATAGCCCCTTGTCACTCTTATACGCCTTTATAGCCCCTGTTAGGAAGGAGAATATGCCATCCTTAATAGTGGGCCTTTTTTGCGTTAATGCTTCCATAAAGGCATCGTCGCTGAAATACTCGATAAAGTGAGCACCAAATCGCCTATAATTGCATCTATGCTATCCAGCGTTTCCTGGTCTGTTACCTCGGACCTATGATAGTGGTCATCGTATGTGCTGAATATTTCCTCAAGCCTTGACTTAAACTGTGGAGAGAGGCTTTCTTTTTTATCCAGCTCTTTGATTGCGCTCTTTATGCTCTTGATGAATCTTTAGTTTTCTACTAACAAAAAAGGCCTAAAAAGCCTTGACCTAATTTTGACCACATTAAATACCGATATAGGGGGTATAAAACGGAATGAAACAGAACACAGAAAATAAAGAAAAAGCCTTGAAAACACTGGGGAAATCAGCATTTTCAAGGCTTTTTAATTTGCAAAAGAGCGATCAAAAGGTGCGTAAAGCGAGGTAAGAACGACCAAAAGTACACCATTTGTGCTGCTCGTCAAATTCTGGATTTTCGGTGAATTATTATATCATACTTTCGTAAATAAATCAAGGAGTAGCCTTGTATATCATCAATACAAAGTGTTGTATATCATCATTGCGAAAGGAATACAACCTTAGGTTGATGATATACGCCTACGGCGATGATATCCAGACCAACGGTCTGATGATATGCCATTGCTTTCGCAATGGATAAACAAAAAAGGAACTTTTGGTAGACAAAAGTTCCTTTTTTGTTGGCGGAGATGGAGAGATTTGAACTCTCGCGCCGGTATAGCCGACCTACACCCTTAGCAGGGGCGCCTCTTCGACCTCTTGAGTACATCTCCAGAGTATGCGAGCGGTGGCTCGTCGCAGACCGTCGTTTCGTAGCCTGCCATAGTATTCTACCAAATTTTTATATGTTTGTCAATACCTTTTAGTTAAAAACTTAGTTAAACTTAGTTAAACTTAGTTAAAAACTTTCCATTCCTTTTACTTAAAAAATATATTCCGACTGCTTGAAAAACCTGCTATATCAAATATGCTTATCGGGGGAAATACAATGATCACTGGTCGTGGGCGATGCAATAGCCTAAGATTGACAAAAATGCTTTCATGTGTTATACTTTACTTGCTAAATCCAAAAAAATGACTATAAAATGACTGCAAATGAGAGGCTTACTATGGAAAAAAGAGCAGGGCAGAGATGTGTATATCTCGACCTATTCAAATACTTTTTATGCTACCTTGTCATAGCAATACACCTAACGCACGAGACATATTCATTCTTCCCGTTATATAGGCTTGCCGTGCCGATGTTTTTCATCATTAGCGGATATTTCAACTACTGTAAGGATAGCGAGTGCCGTCTGCCACGCGCCATAGGCTTTATTCATCGCACGCTCCGTTATCTCTTTATCGGCTTCGCGATTTATATTGTGTTTGATTTTGTGGGTTGCCTAATAGACGGCAAGGGGGTCGGCTATTATTTCACCACCCTGTTTTATGAGGATTTCTTGCTCGAATTCGTATTCCTAAACCGCCCGATAACCTACACGGGTGCCCAGTTATGGTTTCTAATTGCGCTATTTATGGTATCTTTGGTACACTTCGCGCTGGTGAGGTTTAACAAGCTCGGCTACTACAAGATTATTGTACCCGTATGCTACCTGATTTATTTCTTCTTCGCAGGCTATATGTATCTTGTGCAGGACACAGATATGCCTATCCGCTATACGCGTAACGCCTGGTTCTTCGGCCTGCCTTGCTTCGGCGTCGGCTACCTCGTCGCCGGGATAAACTTCCATAAGAAGTCTTGGTACAAGTATATATACCTTGCCCTTGGCGTTGCCTGCTTCTTTTTGCAGATTTTCGAGGATAGACTACTTCGCAGAGAGAACACATCGCTTGAGATGTATGTGACAGGCGTGCTCGCCGCGGTATTCCTTCTTCTCTTCTTCCTCGGCATCAAGAATGCCGATTGCCCCCTTTACTACAAACTAGTTGGTAAGAATGCGCCGTTCTATATATACATTCTGCATATGGCGGTATCTGTGGTGCTCTCAAGGTTTATAACCTTTAGTGCTCTCTTGGTTAAGTGCCTGGCAGTCCTTATTGTATCATTCGCCATATACGAGATGGTCTATCTTCTGTATCTCTTATGGGAAAAGAAAATCGCCCCACGCCTAAAGCGCGAGGAAAACGAGGAAGTCCAAAGCTCCTAACATACACAAAAAGCGAGGGTGCTCCTATGCATCCTCGCCATTTTCATATATACCATTCCTCCGGAATAACTTCGACATCGCGCAGTATGTCGCACTTTGCTCGCCCCATTATAAGCTTGATAACCTCTGCCATACCTCGTGCATCGCATAGCTGTGTCAGTGCGTTACCGATATAACCGTCCTTTATGCACCCGTGCGCCCTGAATGCTGCCTCATACTTAGGGAACAGTTTGGATATATCGCCCTGTCTCTCATCATACATATATATTTCTCGCTCGACAACCTCACCATTTAGCCTTTTTATCGTCACGCGCTCCGCCGTGTCCGACATGCGAGATGGGGTAGAGAATAACTCGTCGACAAAATGTAGATATGTATTCTTGTTCTGACCGACACCAACAAGCAGAATGTGCCCACCCGTGTTAAATATTTCGCCAAATATCCCGCCGGGTGATGTAGGCGTCAGAGCATCTGCCTCACCGGAGATAAGTGCCTTTGCGCGCTCTCTGTCACCGAATACCACCATAGAGTGCGTAGGGTTCTCCGAGCGAATGCCACGCCCATCCATAAGCGCAATTCTGGGGAACGCCCCTAGATTGCTTTCGCACCTCGTCATATCCAGCGTTATTTTATCCGTGCCGAGATATGCCCAGGTGTGCGTCGGTACGCAGAATAGTCCATCCCCGGCAAAGTATTCTATCATAGCGTCGAGCAGAGCCTCGCCACCGCCTAAAACCTCGCCAACACTCCTAAGTGACGAGTGCATAACCACGATACCCGACCGAGGCGCACCCATATCCAAAAGTTGCCTAAGTATATCTTCCTTGCTAAACATATAAACCACCTCACAGGCTAGAATGATAATATATCTTACTATTGTTTGCAAGCCCACTTGCAAAACTCGGCACTTTATGCTAAAAGTTAATTATATATTATGTCCGCCAACGCCCCAATAGGTGTAGAACGAGTGGTTTACATATACTCTCCCTGCATCTATTCCCAGCACCTCGCCGAGCGTCTTTGTGAGTGCTTCGGTCAGCGCGTCAAGCTCCTTTGGGTCGCTCTCACCGAGCAGCTGCACCTCGACCATAGCAAGTGGGGTAGTGTTATCACCCCGGTATGCCATCATTACGTCGCCCTCAAATGCGAGCATAAGATAACACTCTGACTTGCCAGAGATGAGTGAGATAGCCTTCCCGAATTTCGACTTAAGAATAAGTTCGTTTTCCTTTGTAATATGCGCGTTCGTGGTTGTTCTGATGAATGGCATTCTTATATCCCTTCCTTTTTCTTGATTGCTTTTATTACATCACCGTATGTGTATAGCGAGCCGAGGCATACAAGGGGCTTGCCCGCCGACTTTGCCGCGTCGTACGCCGACTCTACCGCCTCGGCAATACTGCCGTACGGATACGCCTCAATACCTCGCGCGCGCAACACCTCTGCATAGTTCTCTGCCGAGAGCGCCCTCGGGTTGTCGGGCGTTATCGTGTATGCGCGCTCTGCCACGCGTGAGAGCGTCAATGCTATTTTCTCATAGTCCTTATCAGCTAGCACACCTGTTAGGGCGTAGACCTTTTCGTCAAAATATCTCTCTATACTAGACACCGCGCCCTCGATACCCTGTGGGTTGTGCGCGCCATCGAAGATTATTAGCGGCTCCCTTGATACTATCTCAAACCTTGCGAGCCACCTAGCACGAAGAAGTCCTTGCTTTACCGCTTCCTCGCTGATTTCCATGCCGCTCTTTCGTAGCGTATCCACCGCCTCAAGCACAACTGCGGCATTCCTCGGCTGATACATACCGAGAAGTGCGATTTTCACATCCTCGTGCTCCTTGTAGTCGAACACCGTACCGTCGAGGCTAGCCGACTTAATATTGAGAGCTGAGTAGTCAACATCGGAAAAGTCTGAGCC
Organism: Eubacteriales bacterium; assembly: GCA_045655565.1. Taxonomy (GTDB): domain Bacteria; phylum Bacillota; class Clostridia; order Oscillospirales; family CAG-272; genus UBA1740. The sequence continues at coordinate 4,254 of JAZOPN010000018.1, forward strand.
GCGCTCGCACGCCACACCTCTTATAACCGCTCTTGCCACATCATCCTCGCCACCGTAGAGTACGGGTGCATTATCCTTAATGATACCCGCCTTTTCGGTAGCAATCTTCTCGACTGTGTCACCGAGTATCGCGGTATGGTCTAGGGCAATTCCCGTTATAACCGATAGCAACGGATTTCTAATAATGTTGGTAGAGTCTAGCCTGCCACCGAGCCCCGCCTCAAGGACTACGACCTCGGCACCCACGCGCTTGTAATACTCAAACGCGATAGCGCATATCAGCTCAAACTCTGTCGGCTTATCCTCCATACTATCCGCAATAGGCTTCACATATTCGGTCACTTCGGCTAGCATATCTTCGGAGATATTTTCACCAAGATAGCGTATCCTCTCACCAAACTCGACAATATAGGGCGAGGTGTATAGTCCGACCTTGTAGCCCGCCGCGAGCAAAATCTCGGAGAGCATAGAAGAGAACGAGCCCTTGCCATTTGTACCCGCCACATGGATGAATTTTAGCCCACGCTCGGGGTGTCCGAGCCTCTCGCACAGCCTTTCAATTCTATCAAGCCCGGGCTTGCAGAATGTCCAGCTAATACCGTGTATATAATCTATTGCCTCATCGTAGGTCATTCTTTTTACCTCTTCCTTACCGCCTTCGTCTGTTGGCACATCCTCTGCCACACAGCGGTCTTCCCTCTGTTTCTTCTGGGCGTCACCGCGCGTCTTCTCGATTAGCCGTCTTATCGCGTTATTCTTGTAGAGCAGACAAAGAATAAGCACTTCTATTGGCATAATTATAAGGTATAGCGGAATACGCCACAGGACCAGCCAGGAGTAGAATTGATATAGTCCAATAGGCTTGATTATCATCGAGCCTACAATGTGCGACATAGCACCTGAACATATAATTTGGGTTGTGCCACCGCGCTTCACGATATACCTAGCCACAGCACCCGACACGACACCCACCATCGTAGCACCCAGCGTCACAATCAGGTTGGGCGGATACGCCTGTGCCGAGAGCAGATAGCTCACGAGGTCGGAGCCGGCACCGACAATACCGCCGATTAGTGGGCCATATATTATTCCCGAGAGAATAATCGGCAGGTTTTCGAATGTTATGCGAAACAGACCGTCCGCGAAGTTTAACACCGTCTTGCAGAATATGCCGATAACCACGCTCATCGCCATAAGCATAGCCGAGACTGCAAGGCTCTTTACATTAATCTTTCCTCTAGCCATAAAAAAACACCTCCATAAATACAGATTTGACATCTTCTGTACCTTGGGGGTATCCTTGTGGATATTCTTACGGTAACAGTGGGATGCGGAGGATATACCGCAAGGTGCTAACCTTTTCGTCCGAGCGACAACTCCCCGTTCGCCCGGCACTTAAAACGCATATCTTCCTACTCTGTTAGTGGGCAAATCGCCCTCCGAAGCCTATTGTAGCACAACCGTCTACACTTTTCAAGTGTATTGACAAAAAATAATAAAAAATATTATCCAAAATAGAAGAAAGTCAGACGAAAATTAATTCGCCTGACCTTTGTTATGATAGACATCGAGCCATCCTTTGACCATCTCGTTATTTGCCTCCGGCGTATCAGCAAGAGGGAAGGGAATGCCCATATTTTTATATTTTTCGTGGCACAGCTTCCTAAAGGGGAGAGCCTCGATTTTCTCGATAACGGTATAGGGTGAGAGCAAGTCGCGCATAGCCACAGCATCCTCATCGCTATCGGTAATGCCGGGCACTATAACATGGCGCACCCATACGGGCTTGCCCGTCCTCTCGCATCTCTCTAGCACCGACATAGCGCCAGCCATACCACCACCGACATAATTTCGATATTCCTCGTCGGTCGGCATCTTTATATCGAGCAGTATTAGGTCGCACTCGTCAATGAGTGCCATCGCAGACTCACTCGTTACAGCCCCCGAGGTGTCAAGCGCAATATGTATTCCGTCCTTATGCAGAAGCCTTACAACCTCTAGGAAAAACTCCGACTGAACACACGGCTCACCGCCCGAGAGCGTTACGCCACCGTCCTTAATGTATGGGTAAAGCCTCTTGATTTTCCCGACAAGCTCCTCGGCAGACATAGGCGTGCCACCCATCATATCCCAGGTGTCGGGATTATGACAGTAAACACACCTATATGGGCAACCCGAGGCAAAGACAACTGCTCTAAGTCCCGGGCCATCAACTGTGCCGAGTGATTGTAAGCTGTGTATATAGCCTACCATTATACAGTCTCGTGGAATGTACGGCTGATAACCTCTCTCTGCTGCTCGGGAGAGAGCTTGTGGAAGTTAACCGCATATCCGGAAACACGAATTGTAAGGTTGGGGTAGAGGTCCGGATTGTTCATCGCATCAATAAGCTTCTGACGCTCTAGGACATTGACATTAATGTGGTGTGCATCCTGTAGGAAGTAGCCGCCGAGTATAGATACAAGGTTGTCACATCTCTCCTCACTGCTCTTGCCGAGTGCTGTAGGTACTATCGAAAATGTGTTGGAGATACCGTCGCGGCAATCGTCATAGGACATCTTCGCCACCGAATTGAGCGAGCAGAGCGCACCATTCTTCTCTCTGTTGTGCATCGGGTTAGCACCGGGAGCGAAAGGCTCGCCGCTCTTTCTGCCATCGGGTGTCGAGCCGGTCTTTTTACCATAGACCACATTGGATGTAATGGTGAGTGCCGAGAGGGTGTGAGTAGCACCTCTATATGCAGGTGTCTTGCGAAGCTCTGTGATAAACTGGTGAAGCAGTTCCTTAGCAATGAGGTCTACTCTGTCATCATCGTTACCATACTGGGGGAACTCGCCCTCAATCTCGAACTCGGTGATAAGACCGTTCTCGTCCTTAACCGGGCGCACCTTAGCATACTTAATAGCCGATAGGCTGTCCGCCATAACCGAAAGGCCTGCCACGCCAAACGCCATAAGTCTCTCTACGTCCGTGTCGTGGAGCGACATCTGTGTCTTCTCGTATGCGTACTTGTCGTGCATATAATGAATTACATTCATGGTGTTGACATACTGCTCGGCAATCCAAGCCATATATACATCAACCCTCTCCTTGACCTCGTCATAGTCGAGGAAATCACCATCATAAATAGGCATTTCCGGGCCTATCTGCATATTGTATCTCTCGTCCTTACCACCGTTAAGTGCCATAAGAAGAACCTTAGGCAGGTTGCATCTCGCGCCGAAGAACTGCATCTGCTTACCAACCTTCATAGCCGATACACAGCAGGCGATAGCATAGTCATCACCATAGGTGCGACGCATAAGGTCATCGTTCTCGTACTGTATTGAGTCGGTGTCGATAGACACGCCTGCGCAGAACCTCTTGAAGGGTGCAGGCATATTCTCGCTCCAAAGTACGGTGAGGTTAGGCTCGGGGGACGAACCAAGGTTGTATAGGGTGTGTAGAAATCTATAAGAGTTCTTTGTTACAAGGGTTCTGCCATCCTCGCCCATACCGCCGACAGCCTCGGTAATCCACATCGGGTCACCGCCGAATAGCTCGTTGTACTCGGGTGTACGAAGATGTCTAATCATACGAAGCTTGATAACGAGCTGGTCGATAAGCTCCTGCGCCTCTTCCTCGGTTATAGCGCCCTCGTCGAGGTCACGCTGAATGTATATGTCAAGGAATGTGCCGACTCTACCGAGCGACATTGCCGCACCGTTCTGCTCCTTGTTTGCTGCAAGGTATCCGAAGTACAGCCACTGCACAGCCTCCTTTGCATTAGTAGCAGGAACAGAGATATCACAGCCATAGCCAAGAGCCATCTCTTTCATAAAGCCAAGGAACTCAATCTGCTTGAATAGCTCCTCTGTAAGACCGATGTTCTCAGCGGTCATAACCTTCCTGCCAAGCTCTTCCTTATCCTTCTTCTTTTCCTCAATAAGGCGGTCGATACCATATAGCGCGATTCTTCTGTAATCACCGATAATTCTTCCTCTGCCGTATGCATCGGGAAGACCGGTTAGAATACCGGCGTGGCGCATCTGGCGCATTGTTTCGGTATAAGCACGGAAAACGCCGTCGTTGTGAGTTGTACGGAACTTAAACTCGTCCTCAATCTTATCGGAAAGCTTGTAGCCATAAGCCTTACAAGCCGATCTAGCCATTCTGATACCGCCAAAGGGATGAATACCGCGAACAAGGGGAGCACCTGTCTGAAGACCGACAATAAGCTCGTCCTCCTTGTCAAGGTATGCAGGTGGGTATGTCGTAAGCGAGGAAACTGTCTCGGTGTCTATGTCGAGCACGCCGTCGCGCTCTCTCTCGAGCTTGAATAACTCCTCGAGCTTGGACATAAGCCTCTTTGTACGGTCGGTAGGGCCTGCGAGGAAGCTGTCATCACCCTCATATGGGGTGTAGTTCTTCTGGATAAAATCACGCACATTGGTCTTTTCCTGCCATTCGCCGACAGTAAAACCACGCCAAGCGTAACTAAGTTCTGTGTTTGCCATAATGGTAAACTCCTTTCTATGTGTAAAAAATGTTAAACAAGGTGGTGAATAAGGCTAAAACCTTATCAATTCGGATTTTTCGCAAAAAAAACAGCCATCAGTGTAAACACTACGGGCTGCCCAGGTGCTCGGCTATATTCTCTATGCTCCCTGCGGTGACTCCGCAGCCCGCAAATAGGCGTATGCACCAGTCACATAGAGTGTACTCTTATGAGTACTCTTTTCTTGCAAAACTATTGTAACACATATTATCTCTGATGTCAATACCCTTTTTGAAGAAAATATACCAATTCTGTATATTTTCCGCAAATTCCCGACAAAAGAGCATATTTTTGGATGAGTAGTGTTATGATGTGCGAAAACAAAAGTCACTGTGTGACTTTGTAAAAAAACTTTTCGCTTTAATACAACTTCATGAAAAGACTATTTACCATAGCCTCATAGCTTTTTGGTGCACCGGGTGCGCCTGTCTCGATTTTCTCGCATAAATCGGCATATCTCTCGGCTCTGTCTCTTGAAATCAAAAAGTTTTCAATCCAATACAAAAATCGCGTATTTGGGCTTAGGTGCTCCAGTTTTTTCATTCTTCTATACATCGGCGTGCCATCCTGTGCGTCGCGCCAGGTGTCGACGAAAGCGACATCATATCCCTCGCTCGGCATAACATGCTCCGCATAATCAAAAGCATCCGCCTTTATTATCCTAACCTTGTCCTTGTTCGGAAACTGTGGCAGAATATGCGTCTTAAATAGGCGTATGACATCACAGCTTTTCTCGACAACCGTGATAGACGATACGCACTCCTTTTCCGAGCACATATAAGCATAGTAGCCAAGCCCGAGACCAAAGGTCACGACTTTGCCCCTCGCCGCTTCTATTGCCTCATCAGAGGTGTCGAGGTCGACGGGCGTTAGCGTCATCCACTCGTTTCCCCCCTCCAGTACCGCGGGGAACTTGAATTCTTCGGGGAAAAATCCGAGCGGCGGCACCTCGCGGAAGTCATCGCACAGCATCATATCATCGCAGATCACCGCGCGATATGGTTTATAGCTTTCGAGGCGCAACTCCCAATCACCGTCCTTGATGTCGGTGATTATTATATTTCGGTAGTACGGATTATTGATATATCTATTAGCATCGAGCATTCTTACCGAAGGGGTGAGATACTCGCGCACCAGCATTCTGTCATCCACCTTCTCGATATCCAGACCGAACGCCTCGGAAAGGAGCGCGACGATAGCATCCTTTTGCGTCATATCGCCATCAGCCGTCAGCGCGTCAACCATCTCGCGTGTGATTAGCTCGGGACAACGCTCAAGCAGTGCGGCATAAAGCCTCGTTATTCTGAAATTTTTGTTAAATCTATCCTTGAGCCTCTCATATAAGAGCTTGTCAGTTCCTGTCATATTATATCTTCCTTATTTGCTTCGTACTCCATAATAGGTCATAATAACACAATTATTCTATACCAATTTCGATATAAAGTCAACAAAAACTTGACACGGAGAACATTTTGCAATATAATATATATATTATGGGCGTAGCATAGGCGCGCCCACAAAGAAACGAGAATGTAAATGAGACTTATAGATAAATTCATTCGTTCACAACTAGAGCTGACCAAGCCGATACAAGATGGCAAACCGCTTGATGTCGCGCGAAGTTATCAGGATAGAATAGGCAGGGTTATGCACTTTGCTAAACGGCGTAATGTCGTAGTCCTGAACGCGCACCAGACCGAGCCGGAGTGCGAGCTTATCGTGCCGAGAGATGAGGTGCGCGGTGGAGTAATATTCTACATCCACGGCGGTGGCTATGTCGGCGGCACGAGAGATTATTGTCGCGGGATGGCGTCGATTTTGTCGGTGGAGTGCGGAATGCGTGTTCTGGCGGTCGAGTACAGACTTGCCCCGGAGCATCCATATCCTGCCGCAATTGATGATGTATTGTCTGCGTATCATAAGCTCGTCGAGAGTGGCACGGAGCCGTCGAGAATTGTGCTCTCGGGTGACAGCGCGGGCGGTGGACTATGCTATGCATTAGCCCTTAGGCTAAAGGAGCTTGGTGAGCCGCAGCCTGCCGCCATTATCGCGATATCCCCCTGGGTTGACCTAACACTCTCGGGATACTCCTATGACCATAACAAGGAGGCTGACCCCAGCCTCACGCGTGAGAGGCTAGAGTTTTATGTTGATTGCTACCTCGGCACGCCCTATTGTGACGAGAATATGAGTGCGACCGCCGCGGATAAACTTACTCCCGAGCAAAGGGAGCACAAGGAGGAGCTTCGCCACCTGCCCGACCTCTCGCCTCTGTTCGGCGACCTTACGGGGCTTGCCCCCTCGCTTATATTCGTTGGCGGTGATGAGATACTCCTGTCGGACGCCGAGACTTTGGCAGAACGCCTTGGGGAGGCGGGGTGCGAGGTAGAGCTGGTTGTTCGCAAGGATATGTGGCACTCCTATGTCCTCTATTGCCTCAAGAGTAACCACCGGGACTTTGAGCATATGAATATCTTTATTAAGAAGCATATGCCCGAGGGCAACGAGAGAAAGCTCCGTTGGATGCATATTGATAACGCAGGTAAGATTTACCCGGCCAGCCGTACCTCTCGCTGGAATAACATATTCCGTCTCTCGATGACCCTGACCGAGGATGTCGACCGCGAGGTGCTTCAGTCTGCACTTGATGTTACGGTTAGGCGCTTCCCATCCATCGCGGTGCGGCTTCATCGCGGCGTGTTCTGGTACTACCTAGAGGAGATACCCCACGCACCAAAGGTCAAGGATGAGGAGGCATATCCGCTTGTGCGTATGCCCTTTGACGATATTCGCCATTGCGCCTTCCGTGTACTTATATACAAGAAGCGTATTGCCTGCGAATTCTTCCACGCCCTCACCGATGGCAACGGTGCTATGGTGTTCTTAAAGAGCCTTGTTGCCGAATACCTTACCGAGAAGTATGGTGTTCGCATCCCCACGACCGATGGCGTGCTAGATAGACTTGAGCGTCCCGACCCATCCGAGTACACCGACCTCTTCCCGAAGCATAAGGGCAGAGTGGCCAAGCCGAGGCAGGAGAGCCGCGCATATCGTATTCACGGAACCCCCGAGGATGACGGCTTCTGTCACCTCACAAGCTTTATACTTAATCCGAATGAGCTGCTCGACCTCGCGCATAAGCACGGTGTCACCATCACCGCTATGCTCACCGCGGCACTTATCAAGGCGGCTATTAAGCTTCAGAATATCGACCGTCCGCGCCTGTCGAGCCAAAGAGAGGTTAAGGTGCTTATCCCTTGCGACCTTAGGCGTATTTATGGCGAGAACACTCTGCGCAATTTTGCCCTCTACGCCTCGCCCGGTGTTGACCCAAGACTTGGAGAGTACACATTCGAGGAGATATGCAAGATCGTTCAGCACAAGATGGCTCTGGATATAACCGAGAAGAACATGAGTGCTAGGATATACACCAATGTCAGGGATGAGGATAACATCTTGATGAAGCTCGCGCCCCTGTTCTTAAAGAACATCGCGATGAAATTGGTGTTTATGATGATAGGCGAGAAGACCTCGACGCTCACCCTCTCAAACCTCGGCAGAGTCATTATGCCAAAGGAGATGGAGGAGTATGTTGATCGCGTCGACTTTGTGCTTGGTGTGCAGGCGTCAGGCCCCTATAACGCCGCTGTTATATCCTATAAGGATAAGCTGGTATTCAGCATAATAAGAGATACTGTTGAGCCTCGACTGGAGATGGAGGTTTACCGCGTTCTTCGTGAGTGTGGTATTCATGTCAAGGTTGAGAGCAACGAGAGGTAATTATATGTATTGTGTAAAATGTGGAGTAGAACTTGCCGATAGCGAGCGCAAGTGCCCGCTTTGCGGGACTCCTGTATATTTTCCGGGCATAGAAGAGAACCCGGAGCGCCCCTATCCGAATACCAAGCCCGAGATTAAGAGCGTCAGCTCGAGGGTGTTATACCTAATGCTGTCATTCTTCTTCCTGATAGCCGCCGGTATTTCTCTTTTTGCCGATCTAAACCTCGGAGAGGGAATTGTGTGGTCGGGCTATGTTGTCGGTGGACTTGCAGTTGGGTATATAACATTCATTCTGCCACTGTGGTTTAATCGCTCTATGCGCTCGCCCGCAATATTTGTGCCCTGCGACTTTGCCGCGATAACCCTGTATCTTTGGTATGTATCATACACCACGGGCGGCGATTGGTTTTTGACCTTTGCCCTGCCACTTACTGCTGGTGCCGCTCTCATAATCTGTGCGGTGATCATCCTTTGCTACTACCTGCGTCGCGGTTATCTATATATATTCGGTGGTGCGTCTATTGCAACAGGCTTATTCACCGTCCTCATTGAGTGGCTGGTTAATTTGAAATTTGCCCCCGGACTTGAATATCTGTGGAGCCCGTACCCCGCAATATCACTCGGCCTTATAGGAATTATGCTTATAATTATAGCGATAGTTAAGCCATTTCGAAATTACCTTTACAGGGTGTTCTCGCTCTACCCACCCGAGAACTAACGCAGAATATATTCCATTTTGTGCTATATTTTGTGCTATATTTTTATATATTGGTTGACATAATGTGCGAAAAATGGTACAATGTTGGTATTGAATTCATCTCGGGGCAAGGCATGCCCACCAAATAAACAAGGAGTATTCTATTTATGAAGAGTACGAGAAAAATTTTACTAATGTTGATTGATTTCAGCATTATAGGGGTTGTATACTTCGCAGCCTATCTGCTTACTGCCGTAACATTGGGTGACTGGAATGAGATAGGAATGTATCTTCTAAATCTTGCTATTGTCGCGCTGTTTATATTTGCCGTGAGAATAGTGCTTAGAGTTTATCTGAATGTATGGAGATATGCCAACTCTCGCGCTTACATCTGTATTGTGTTATCAGATTTAATAGGCGGAGTTTTAGCCCTCGGCACAGCATTCCTGTTTAAGAATGTCGCTTGGATAGGTGGATGGCATACCATAGCCATTGTTGCGATGATAACTACCACAACGCTTGTCTCGCGCTTTGTCTATCAGATTAGACATAAGTCTAGCCTTCGTCATAGCAACCGCGACAACAAGATAGTTGTTGCTATTGTTGGTGCAGGACAGGTTGGTTCGCTTTTGGCAGAGGAGCTGCTTAGATTTGGTGGATCTCACTATCGTCCTGTCTGCTTTGTGGATAAGAATTCCGAGAAGGTGGGCGGCCTTGTGGCGGGACTTCCCGTTTACCAGGAAAACGACTTTATCTTTGATAAACTTGAGGAGATGTCTGTCCAAGAGATTTTTATAGCCATCCCCCAGCTTACAGGCGAGGATGCTGAGAATATTCTTAACTATTACGCCAGATCCGGTTGTAAGGTTAAACTATATGATTTCGCCAGCCACGAGGATAGTCTGCCCGAAGAGGGAGAGAGGCGCGTCATTCGTGAATTCAAGATTGAGGATCTTTTGTTCCGTCGCGCTATGGATGTGACGAACGATGCGACTAAGTCTTTCTACCACGGTAAAGTGGTACTTGTCACGGGTGGCGGTGGCTCTATCGGTAGCGAGCTTGCGCGTCAACTTGCTAAGTGCGATCCGAAGAAACTTATCATCTTTGATATCTATGAGAACAACGCCTATGACATCCAGCAGGAGCTTATTCGCAGATATGGTAATGACCTAGATCTCTCGGTAGAGATTGGCTCGGTGCGTGATCGCGCTAGGCTTGATGCTGTGTTTGGTGCGTATCGTCCTGACATCGTATTCCACGCCGCCGCGCACAAGCACGTGCCCCTGATGGAGCATAGCAACGCCGAGGCAATAAAAAACAATATTCTTGGTACATATAACACCGCAGATATGGCAGAGAAGTATGGTGTTAAGAAGTTCATTCTCATATCGACAGATAAGGCGGTTAACCCCACCAATGTTATGGGGGCATCTAAGCGTATGTGCGAGATGGTGGTGCAGTGCCGTCACGATTCCTCTTGCGCCTTTTCTGCTGTTAGATTTGGTAATGTCTTAGGCTCTAATGGCTCGGTTATCCCACTGTTCAAGAGACAGATTGTCGCGGGTGGCCCTATCACTATCACGGATAAGCGTATAATTAGATACTTTATGACCATCCCTGAGGCATCCGGGCTTGTTATGCAGGCTGGTGCTATGGCTAAGTGCGGTGAGTTGTTTGTCCTCGATATGGGTAAGCCGGTTAAGATTTATGACCTCGCTGAGAATATGATTAAACTCTCAGGACTTAGACCTCACCAGGATATACAGATTGTTGAAACAGGATTACGACCCGGCGAGAAACTATATGAGGAATTGCTTATCAAGACCGAAGATATGCACAAAACCGAGAATGATATGATATTCATTGAGCACGATACTCCCCTCACCCGTGAGGAGGTGGATGCGAAACTTGATATTCTCCGAGAGGCAGTATCCGCCGCTGAGCAACAGATAGCCGCCTCCTCCATAACCGATGCAATGATGCAGGTTGTACCGACTTTCCATTCGCCAACAGAAGTGAATAGGGAAGCGGAGAATTCCCAAGAAATGCTCGCCGCACTCGGGAGTACATAAATTCCGTAATACTTCCGCAAACCGTCGACTTGTCGCCCTCGCCATATTAGAATATGCCGTCGGGCTTCGCGCTAGCTTTGCGTCGTCTTACAAAATTTCTGTTACCCCCGACGGTGGTACTCAAATTCGGCATACTTTCGCAAACCGTCGACTTGTCGCCCTCGCCATAATAATACGACGAGCGAGGAAACAACGATAGAAAAAGAGCATTAAATAAAAGGAGGAAATTCACAGAATTTCAACCTTAAAAACAGGAAAATATAAAAAGATTAGAGCGAAACTATCGTTTTTACGATAACTTCGCTCTTTTGTAGGTTTGCCCTAAATGAAGCAGCCCCTTTTTTATGTAAACTATATTACGGTGTAACCTCAGGTAGGACTATACCGCCACCTACCCATAGTCCGCACTTATCGCAGAAGCCATTATCATCAATATCGTGGCACTCATCGCAAACAACCTTAGCACCGCAGGTGTCGCACAGACCGTTCCGGTCATTTGTGCTCTTGCAGTCACCACAGGTGATGATGCTGTCACATCTGTCGCATCTGTAATCCTTGTTTGGGTCGCGGCACTCGGTGCAGAGTATCTTTTTGTTGCATCTGTCGCAGAGTATGTCGTCATCTGTTTCAATGTCTTGGCACTCTACACAGTCAAGGTGTACGCCACACCTATCGCAGAGCAGGTCATTATCGGTATCTTTATCAGAGCACTCGGTGCAGAGTATCTTTTTGTTGCATCTGTCGCAGAGTATGTCTTCATCTGTTTCACTGTCTTGGCACTCTACACAGTCAAGGTGTACGCCACATCTATCGCAGAGCAGGTCATTATCGGTATCTTTATCAGAGCACTCAGTGCATGGCATCTCTTTACCGCATCTATCACAGAGAATGTTATTGTCATCACCATCGTGACACTCATCACATACGATTTCATTCTTGCATCTGTCGCATAGGCTATCACTATCCTCACTCTTGCAGATCTCACAGGGGACATCCTTACCACATCTATCGCACTTGATATTATCGTCCTCGCTCTTGCAAATCTCACAGGGAACAATGTTACCGCATCTATCGCACCTGATATTATCGTCCTCGCTCTTGCAGATCTCACAGGCGACATCCTTGCCACATCTATCGCACTTGATATTATCGTCATCTCCATCTACACACTCGGTGCAGGGGACATCCTTACCACATCTATCGCACTTGATATTATTGTCCTCGCTCTTGCAGATCTCACAGGCGACATCCTTGCCGCATCTGTCGCACTCAATATTAGCGTCATCGCCATCGTCACACTCTGTGCAGGCAATATCCTTACCGCATCTATCGCACTTGATATTATCGTCCTCGCTCTTGCAGATCTCACAGGGGACATCCTTACCACATCTGTCACAGGCAATACCTGCGTCGTCACCATCTGTGCAGGTCTGGCAGGGATGGAGTATAACCACCTCTTTACATACATCGCACACATCATTGTGGTCGTCATCAGTGTGCTTCTCGCAGGGCGAGGGAGAGCTACACGCAACCACGGTGGTTACTACAAGTGCAATAAGCAGAACAACCGAAAGAAGTTTTCTAAATTTCATATTTACCTCCTAAAAGATAGGTTTGTTAATATACATTCGCATTATACATTTTAGCATAAATAAGAGATTAATGCAATAGTTTTTTTATTACATTTTAATATATAGGTAAAAAGTTTACATTTATCCATAAAAAGAACAAGAAAATAGGCCCATCGTACTTGAAAAAATCCGATACTTGTGCTAAAATATAAAAAACGAAGTTTAGACTTAGCGCTCAGGAAAGGAGATGTAATATGGTAGTCAAGGCTATTAAGGACTTTGCCTTAAATATAGGCGAGTACACCAATATTAAGACAACCGTGCCGACCTCTGTGGTCACGGCGCTCCTTTCGCACAACCTAATTCCCGATCCCTATTTTGGCTATGGTGCTGAGTCATCGCGCGGGCTATGCAGTATGGGCGCATCCTATACCGCTACATTCGTGGTTGACGGCATTATGCTCTCTAAGAAATATATCTCGCTTCGCATTCGTGGTACGGACGCCCCCTTTGTCATCATCCTCAACGGAAATCCTATCGCCAGAGTTGGTAACAAGAGCGTTAAGTATCTCTTCGATGTAAGGAAGTATCTCACCTATGGAGATAACAATATAGAGATTAGGTTTGACCCACGCGAGAGCAGAGAGACCGACTTCATCACCGACCTCGGCATATATGAGCCGGTAGAGATTGTTGCATACGACTATGCGATGATTGATAATGTAATAATTGACCAGACGCATACCGATGGCTCGGTTAGACTTGATATCGCGCTTAAAGCTGTTGGCAACCTACATAATACACGCGCTGTGGCAACGCTTATCTCTCCCGGTGGCAGTGTCAGTTATTGTGGGCTTAGTGATGGCAAGGGCAGTGTTATTATCCCTATACCAAACCTTTGGTCACCCGGCACACTCGGCGAGCCTAACCTTTATAAGTTTACCCTGAATTTGTACTACGAAACCGAGCTTATCGACGCATGGGAGGCGAAGATTGGACTTAGAGATTTCGTTCTTCTAGATAGAGATGGCACACCACGGCTCACGCTTGCAGGCTCGCCATTCTTCCCGATAGGCGCGGTGCATGTCCGCGAGGACTTGATTAAACCGAGACAGACTGAGGAGCGCACGCGTCGACTTCTTGAGCGCGCTAAAGAGACGGGTATTAACACACTATACTTACGGGAGTTTGATGCCTATCCGCCTGACTATTTCTTCGATATATGTGATGAGTTAGGACTCTCGCTTTGGATAGATATTCCCGGTGATTATCCTGTGGGCAGCCCTGCTATGGTAAGTGTTCACGAGGAGAGTCTGCGCCGAATGCTTATAGGTCTTAGCCTGCACCCGTCGGTGACTTTGATACTCGGCCACGCACATATCAGTGATATACTTGAGAGGCTTGTCTCGGAGCTTGTGCCAACTGCGGCATATCTTCCCACAGCCTATGGTGTAGAGCCGTTTGGTATCCCATCGCTCCCCTCGCTCGTGACAGCACGCAGTTTTGCCTCGGAGGAGGAATTAAACTTCCTGTCCCCGGCGATGCAGCATAGATGCACATCCCACCTGCCCGAACTTCTCGGTTACATACTTGATGGTTATCGTATGCCGGCAGGCTTCTCAGAGTTTGTATATCTTACAGAACTACTTTCGGCTACCCACGCAGAGGATATGGTTATATCCGCGAGGCTTGAGGGTGCGCCTATGGGTGCTATCTTTGACCGTCTGTCTGATAGTATTCCGAAGCCATCGTCCTCCGCCCTCGACTACTTCGAGCGACCGAAGGCACTTTGGTATCATACCAAGCGCTTCACCAGGCAGAACATCGTTCGAGCTGATCTAGACGGTGCCCGTGTCAAGTTTTATGTGTCTAACCTTCAGGATAAACTCTATCTGGCTAGACTGACTTATATGATAGTCGATAACGATAATACAGAGATTATCCGCGATAATATAGACTTTGAGGTTGAGGCGAACTCCGCCTCGGTTGTTCTTGAGTGCGACCTTGACAGCATTGTGAACACCCACGAGCGTGAGTATTACCTCGCATATCGCATAGCCGATACACAGTTCTATCACCCGGTTAATATCGCACTCTTTGTCCCACCTCGCGAGTTTAGCTTTAAGAAGCCTAATATTACGGCAGAGATTACCGGTACAGGCAGTGAGTACACAATTACCCTTACATCCGACGTCTTTGCGCGCGCAGTTGCTATTGACTTTGGTGATGAGGATGTCACCCTAGATGATAACTACTTTGACATCACATCGCGCACCCCCGTACGCATAGGCATACACGCCTATCGACCGACCGCCCTTGCTGCGCTCAAGCGTCAGTTAACCATTCGCTCACTTTATGATGTGGGCAGGGTATAGTGCTCTGTCGGATATAGTAATTGTTTTGATAATCCTTATAATTAATACTTCAGAAAGGTTGATCTAAGATTATGAAAAAGTTTTGGGAAGATTTCAAAAAATTCATAACCCGTGGTAATGTCGTAGATATGGCAGTCGGTGTTGCAGTTGCATCTGCTTTCACCGCCATTGTTACAGCATTTACCAAGGGCTTCATCACACCGCTTCTTGCGCTCCTTTCGCCATTCGCGTCCGACCTCGCTGATATGAAGTGGGTCATCCGTCCCGAGGTGACCGAGACTCTCACAGACGGTACTGTGAATGTTGTGACCGCCGAGGTTGCACTCCTATGGGGGGCATTCGTACAGAAGATTATCGACTTCCTTATCATCGCATTCGCGCTGTTCCTCGTTATGCGTATAGCGTCCGCAGTTAGTGCATACACCGCAAAGATTCGTGACCAGGCAATAGCCGCCCTCCACGCCAAGGAGCTTGAGGAAAAGGCAAAGGCAGAGGAAGAAGCCAAGGCAGCCGAGGCACTTAAGGCAGCCGAGGAAGCCGAAGCAACTCGCCTCGCCGAGGAAGCAAAGGCCACCGAGATAGCAGCCGAGAAAGAGCGTCTAGCGCGCGAAGAAGCTTTGCTGACTGAGATTCGTGACCTCCTCCGCGCCCAGAGTGGTAAGTAATTTTCGCAATACTTTGTTAAAGCATCGACTTGTCGCCCTCGACATATGTAGATATGCCGTCGGGCTTCGCGCTTGCTTTGC
>JAZOPN010000019.1:0-24072 GCA_045655565.1 Eubacteriales bacterium
CTTGTGTGGAGTGCGACTATATTTTCACGAGATAAACTACAGCTTCGGGTTGTGAGCGGGTGTTTCTCATCAAAATTTCGTCGCAGGGTCGCACTTGGAAATTACGCGGTAAATCGTTTATTCGCAACCGAACTCGCAGTAGTGACGACGGATAAAAGCGTCCTGTGGACAGTTTTATCCTAGGACAAGATGAAAATAAGGAGCAATCGAACAAGACGATGTCTTGTGTGGAGTGCGACTATATTTTCACGAGATAAACTACAGCTTCGGGTTGTGAGCGGGTGTTTCTCATCAAAATTTCGTCGCAGGGTCGCGCTTGGGAATTACGCGGTAAATCGTTTGTTCGCAACCGAACTCGCAGTAGTGATAGAACAATATTAAAATAAAGAGTAATCATTCGCACAATTGATTATTATCTATGTCATGCCGAAAAATTACGCCTAGCGGTAGAGTATCCGCTAGGCGTTCTTCGTTTTTGTGTAAACCGAATGCTCGTTTACCACGGTTTTTCTGACACCTTGGCGTTACGGCAGACAGCACGGTAGCTGCACCGGTTGCAGGATTTGCCATCACGGGCGGCAGGCGTGGTCTTAATGTCACCGGAGCGCATTCGCGTTGCTACGTCCTTGACTACATCCTCTATGGTATTGCTGATTTCCTGCCATACCTCAGGGGAGTAGTGCCTGTCCTCAAACTTGGTTGTATTAGCACCGGGGACGGGTGGCATAAAGTCCGGGTTCATAGCCTCGATGTTTACCTCGTCCTTTAGCACCATTCCGTCGCGCAGATACATCTCGGCGAGCTTATCGGGAAGCTCTTCCTCCTTGCGCACGCTGGGCGTTTTTACAGCCGTCTTGACATATATTACGCCACCGGGGATAACACTGCCACCGGGCTCTACACCGAGGGTGTCGAGGAAGCCGCGCGACTTGGTCTCTGTGAGTGCTCTTAGGTATATGAACATCTGTAAGAATTCACCGTTGTTTATCCTGCTTGGCAGGAATGGGGTGTTACCCGTCTTGTAGTCTATAACGCGGACATAGACATCCTTACCGTGCTTAAATATGTCGGTACGGTCTATCTTACCGCCTATGATGATGCGCCCATCGTCGCCCTTGATAGTTAGAGGTGTCGGGGATTTATCATCGCCGTATTTAAGTTCTAACTCAAAGAATTTAGGCTCATATTTTGCACCGCGGAATTCATCGCATAAGCCGTCTATAACAGGACGGGTAGCACGCGCAAGGCGAGAAATCGTGACACGGGTACGGGGTGAGATACCACTCTCACCCATAAGAGCCTCTACATATTCCTCTGTGGCACGGCGAGTTATCGCCTCGCGCTCCTCGTCGGTGAAGTCACCGACAGCACGCCCCTGCCTCTCTGCCTCGCAAAAGAAGCCCTCAATCACTCCGTGAACAAAGTTACCTATTACGAGTGCGTCTATCTCTGCCTGCGACTCTTCGCCAAGATGGAGATTGTACTTGCAGAAGTAGGACATAGGGCAGGATAGGAACTCATTGATTTTTGACTGCGAGAGATATAGATCACCGTGATAGAGAATTGCCAGCGCGCCCTCGCCAAGCGTTAGCTCGGCATTCTTTATGTCACCGCTTAGCAATGTTACCTTTTCGCTGAAGCCGACCTTGCACAGGGCATTTCTCACCTCGTCCTGCTCCTCCTCGCCAAGCCTCGGATAGAGGTCAAGAGCGCACTCGGGTGTATAAATCATATCCACCTTGGGTATGGTTGTAGTCTTTATGGGTTTAATTTTGTCGTGCGTTATCCTCGCGATATTGCCGATAACCTCGGAGGGGTTAAGGGCGGCGAGCATAGGCGTCTTATCTGAATAGGTGAGCGTCACGCTATCTCTGCCCGAGGCGAATGCGCGCGAAAATGAATACAACTCTCTTGCGTTTTTAATAGCAAGGTCCGGTTCAATAGGTACGCCAAGCTCTGACAGCTTTGCCTTGTCGCGTTCGGTAAAGAATGCGCTCTCTCTTACTGCTGCGGGGAACTCGCCGGCATTGCAACCGAGAAGATAAATATGCTTCTTTCCGTCGAGCCTTATCATTTCGGCAGAGCCAATAGTCACAGCATCAATATAGGCCGGAATATGTCCCACCTTAGCACCCGACAGAGCGACCATAACCTGACCGAGGAAGCTCTCGGCATCTGCCGGGAACTCACCGAGTATATCTACCACGACATCCAGGGCATCGCATAGCACGCCCCATAGACGAGCTCCTTCATCCGCGCCGGTCTTATCGCCCATCATTAAGAGGCGTGTTGCACGCTCGGTGAGCTTCTTTGTTACCGATATTTCAGTGAGGAATGATAGAAGAGCATCTGCGTGCTCTCTTACGGTTTTTGCTGTATCAACCATCGCCTTTAGGGCGAATAGCGGCGCCATAACCCTATCCCGTGTCGAGTTAATCCGTGCCAGCCTCTCGCGATCATCATCGGTCATCTTCTCATATCCGCGTGGGTTCATACGCCAGGGGGAGGTGTCTTGGAGCCTCTTTTTATCTATATTCCACTTATCTATATATAGCTCTAACTCGTCGCGCTCATTCACATCAATATCGGATAGACCGCACTTCAGGTATGTTATCACGCTCTCGCGACGGAAGCCATCAGTGATGGCGCTATATGCTGTGCTTATCAGTTTGACAAGCGGTGTTGTGCTAATGTCTGTTGTGCGAGATAGGAAATAGGGTACATTCGCCATATCAAGGGCAATATCTAATACCCCCTGATAGGGTTTCGTATCTCTTGCTATTATTGCGATATCTAAGTATTTCGCCCCCGACATCACTCTTCGCCTTATATCTGCGGCTACAAACTCGCACTCCTCATACATGGTCGGTGAGTTGAATATTCTGACACGCCCCCCGTCCTCGTCGAGTAAATGTAAAGAATTCTTGTCAAGCCTATCATCCGTACGCCAGAGTAGGTCGCACACCTCGCCAATGATGCTCGGGCGTCCTGTGTCGTGTCTTGATGCTTTCTTTTGCCTTTTTGGGACAGACCCGAGGTCTGCCAGGCGTATAAGCCTCTGCCTCGCTCCAACAACCTCGCTATACTCAAATGCACCATCCACAGTTCTATCCAGCGTGAGCGCAACCGTCAGTGGCACATACTTCATTATCTCGCCGATAAGTTTATACTGCGGCTCGGTAAAGGATGTAAAGCCGTCAATGATAATCTCACATCCCGAAAGGAAACCTGCATCCCTCGATAGCATATTTGCCAGTGTAGTAGCATCGTTTGCCGCATCTGTGTATCTCTCGCCAACAAGTTTCGCGTAAAGCGAATATACCTTTGTTATGTCGGATAACTTCTCGTATAGCCTGCCACGGCCCTCGAGCCCGCCAACAAGCTCCTCCAGCATCTCTGCCGAGATACCGAGCGACTGAAGCTCTGCTACCGCGGAAAGTGCTTTTGCCACGATGCCGGGTGCTATATTTGCTCGTCCGCGAGTCATTGATAGGATGGGGGAGAGCTCTGTCAGCGTGCGCCACATAATCAGTGATTTCGCCACAGGCGAGCAATATTCGCCGGATATACCGCCTATCGTTCTGAATGCGGTGTTAGTAAACCTCGTGAAATTCGTTACCTCGAAGTAAAGGGGTGCATCGTTAGGCAGAATCTCGCTCATCATGAACTCTGAGCTTACCGTCTGTTGCTCCGGTACAATCATATAAACTCGCGACCCACGACGGATAGCGCGCTTTACTTCTTCAACGACCTCGTTATGCAGTGCCGATGTGAAGCCACCCTCTATTAGAGTTAGCATTACCCCTCACCTCCCAAATATTTTTTCTCAATCTTATAGCCACCGCCACGGCTGGAGGCTATAACCTTTTCGCCACACGCCTCAAGTTTCTCGCGCAGGTAATGTATGTAGACGCTTAGAACACCATTTGTTGCCCCATCACCCCATACTGCCTCTTGTAATCTTTCTCTTGACACATATTCGCCGCCCCCTCGATATATCTCGAGAAGAAGCCTGTGCTCGACATCGGTTAAATGTATCTCTTTTTTGTCAAAGAAAACGGTGTTGCTGCCATCTTCGACAAGAAGTCGCGCGGTTATTCCCGCACCGCGGTGGAGAACTGCCTTTCTTAATTCGTCGAAGCCGAATGGGTAGCCGATATCCCCCCTCGTCATCACCTCGCGATCGACGATAGCTACCGAGCCTCCAACCGTAACAACGTCGCTCCTGTTATCTCGCACGCCGTCGCCTGTGCTATATAAAGTGGGAGCAATCCCTCGCCTATCAAGAAGAATTATATCAAACCCAAATCTACCCTCGTCCTCGCCGAGCGCTACACATTCACACTCGCCAAAGAGAGCAAGGCGTATTTTTTGGTATAGGCGTCGGTCCTCTGTCACAATTCCTATGCGCTTCATTATGCCTCCGTCTGCCGTATATACAACTTTTGGCAATTTTCTAATTTATTAGAACAATTATACACCAAACCACGCCTTTTGTCAACCTCGCGCGATTATTTATGCCTGGTTTCAGCGCATTATTACCCGTTACTGCAACTTTTACAATATCTAGGGCAATTTTTGCAATTTGAATGAGGGGCGCGATATTGTATAATAGAGTTGTAAACTCTAATTGAGAAAAAGGAGAAAAAACCAATGAACAACGAAATGATTAAGGAACTCTATTCCATCGGTCTTATCCCTGTTATCAAGATCGAGGATCCTGATGATGCAGTACCGCTTGCTAAGGCGCTTATTGATGGCGGACTTCCTGCTGCTGAGATTACCTTTAGAACCAAGTGTGCCGCAGAGGCTATTAAGAATATTACAGAGGCATATCCCGAGATGCTCGTAGGTGCAGGCACTGTACTTACCACCGAGCAGGTTGATGCTGCTATTGCGGCAGGCTCGAAGTTCCTCGTGTCCCCCGGCCTTAACCCCAAGGTTACCGCTTATGCACTTTCCAAGGGCATTCCTATGCTTCCCGGTTGCTCTAATCCCTCAGATATAGAGGCTGCTCTTGAGCTTGGTCTTTCCACGGTTAAGTTCTTCCCGGCAGAGGCAGCAGGCGGTCTTAAGATGCTTAAGGCTATGGCGGCTCCTTATGGTGCGCTCACCTTTATGCCTACCGGCGGTATCAGCGCAGACAACCTTCTTGACTATCTCAAGTTCGATAAGATTGTTGCTTGCGGTGGTTCCTTTATGGTAAAGGATGACCTTGTTAAGGAGAAGAAGTGGGACGAGATTACTGCTCTTACCAGAAACGCAGTTAAGACTATGCTCGGTCTTGAGTTCACCCATATGGGTATTAATGCAGGCTCTGAGGCAGAGGCAGAGAAGGCTGCTAAGCTCTTCGCACTTATGTTCGGTATGTCTACTAAGCCCACCAGCAAGTCCATCTTTGCAGGCGAGGCATTCGAGTTTATGTGCAAGGCGGCTCCCGGCACTCACGGTCACATCGGTATCCGTACCAACTTCGTAGACCGTGCTATGTCATACTTCAAGAGACTAGGCTTCGAGTTCGATGAGGACAGCATCACCTACAACGAGAAGAACGGCAAGCCGAAGTTCGTTTACTTTAAGGATGAGGTTTGTGGCTTTGCTATCCACCTCGTACAGAAATAATCTAATTTAGATTAGCCAAAATATAAGGTGCATAGCACCAAGATTTACAATCTTAGAGCCGAAGGAGTACGAGGCGTATAAAAATACGACGAGCGAGGAAACGACGATAGAAAAAGAGCATTAAATAAAAAGAGGAAATTCACAGAATTTCAACCTTAAAACAGGAAAATATAAAAAGATTAGAGCGAATCTATCGTTTTTTACGATAGATTCGCTCTTTTTAAGGTTTGCCCTAAATGAAGCAGCCCCTTCCCGAAAAATCCGAGAAGTCGTCGATATATTAACAATAAATCTCTCGTTTATCACCTAAATATCTTGCATTTATTGAAATAATATGCTAAAATGATAAATAGAAGAAATGTTTTTTTGTGGAGGACTTATCTATGAAGATAGACCTTTTGCACAATAGAATAGTTTGCGATACTATGACCGATAGATTTCGCGAGGAGTTTTGCGCCCATATAGAGGGTATTGTCACCGAGCGTTATCCCACGGCACACACCATCAGGATGTACGAGGATTACATAGCAGATAAACTGCTCGCCTCCGGCAGATGGCATTATCCCTTGACGGTTATTGATACCGATGGCGCGCACACCCTTTGGGTGTCCTGGCCGTTTTTTAAGGTTGGCTTCGCTTCGGCGTCACCCTATTCCTATGTTGGCGAGGGCGAAATGGATATTACGGTGGTGGACGAGCTTCCCGAGGGCTTCGCTGATATCCTCGTCGGTAGGGCTATAACCTATGACGATAGCTCTATTAAGCTTGTCGTGCGCGCTGCCTCGGATGACCCATTTATACTTGTCGGTAGCTATTCGCAGACCTTTGTCGATGAGATGGCAAGACAGGTCACCGAGCGTCTTATGCGTGCTATGGCTATTCGGGGGCTTGCAGATAGCTCTATCGAGCTTGAGCTTGTTTTTGCACCCGGCACATATATGGAGCACACTTCGGAGAATGTCACATACCGCCGTCTGTTGCTTGTTGATGGCGTGTCTGCGCCCCGCGATTTCTGGGTGAAGTGGACAAGAGTGGGTGCTTCGCTTGCGTACACTATCTCGGATAATGTCAGCCCTGATGGAATAGTATTCGAGCTTGGCGAGGATGTAGCGCAGAAGATTAGAGAGAAAGAATATCGCTTCCTCTGCAGTGCTAATCCGAACAAGTATCGCTCGGCTATGGGCAAGCGCACAGTAACCGAGTGGCGCGATGTAGTCAAGAGGGCTATCCGACGCGGCGAGCTTGTTAAGGTTGCGTCCGACCTCGAGGTTGCACAGCGTGACACGGAAGTGAATGAGAGCCTAGCGCGTGTGCTGGGTATTGAGGATGCACCGGTGAGCACGCCTACCGAGACCGGCGGCGGCTTCGATGATATAACCGATATGCTTCGCCGTGTATTGGTGGATACCGCACCCGTGACAGATGATACCGCACAGGATGAGCCTGTATTTGGGCTTGACCTGCCCGATACACCGGTATTTATTGCCGATGCTCCTGTTATGGTGGAGCCTGTAATGGACGAGCCGGTTCTTGAAGTACCTGTCCTTGAGAAGCCTGTCATTGACGCTCCGGAGGTAGATGAACCGGTAATCGACGAGGATATAGATGCTCCCGTTTGGGATGCTCCCGATGCTTCGGCACCCGCCCTAGATACACCCGATGAGGATGTCACAGAGGACGAGTCACTGTTTGATATTCCCGAGGCGAATGACACAGAGGACGAGCCTCTCCTTGATACACCCGATGAGGATAATATCGAGGATGATACAGAGGATGTCGAGGAAGAGATTATAGACAAGCCCGTTGTGCTTGTTAAGCCTGTTGCCGAGCCTGTAACAGAGCCTCCGGCAGAGCAGGAGATAGAAGAGTCTGACGCTAAGCCTGCTACGCTCTCGCCTGCGCTGGAGCATCTTGAGGAAATCGAGAGGCTAAGAGAGGCAAGGATGCGTGACGAGATAATCGCCACAGCGCGTCTTGATGCCGAGGTTCGAGCAAGAGAGAGCCTTGAGGCAGAGCGCGAGCTTCTTAGACAGGAGCGCGAGAGACTGCTCCGCGAGAATGAGAGGCTTGCGGCACTTGCGAGAGAGGCCGAGGATAGGCATAGAAGGGCGATTGAGGAGCATCGTCTGGAGAGCGAGCGTTCAAGACAGACCGCGGATATGCTTCGCCGTGAGATAGATGCGCGTGACCGCCAAGAGGCGCGTGAGCGTGATAGAATTGCTGAGGCGGCAAGGCTTTCTATTGAGGAGCAGCGCAGAATAGAACGAGAGGATAGAGAGCGCGAGGCACTTGAGGCAGAACGACTTGAGAGAGAGCGTATCGCGCGTGAGCGAGAGGAAGAGCGCGCCCGTCTTGAAGAAGAGCGAGCAAGGATAGAGAGGGAGCGTCGCGCCTACACGCCACCCGTAGCACCTGCGCCCACGCCTGTTACACCAGCACCACAGAGTGCCGACTATATGTCCAAGCGCGTGAAGATTATCTTCCGTCAGCCGGTCGAATTCAGCATAATAAACCGTATCAAGGCGGTTATAGAACAGACACTCGTTTCCACGGGCAAGTCTGATGTGCCTATCCATATGAAGGCATACCCCGAGGATAACGATATTATCACCATCCATATTACTAAGATGCCGAGGGCAGAGTACGACCTGCTTATATCCATAGTCAAGGCTATCGGTAATGCCAAAATTGGCGTCACCAAGATACTGCTGGAATAAATCGGGCTGTGGCATTTAGGTAAACCTACATAAAAAAACGAGGTAGACATTGCAACCTATACTGCAAATTCTATCTCGTTTTTTCTACTTTGGAAATAATTAATGTCAAAGACCTGTGTAGAAAGAGAGCAGGGTATCTCGGCAATACTCGCTTGCGCCTCTGTGGCGTAATCATTTATTTGCCCAAATTACAGAATACTATGCATTCTTAATATGAACTGTAATATACATATCCCCACCCTCGTAGCTTGTCCTGGCACGTGCCTCGACACCTCCCGATACAAGATGCTCGATGGCGCGTGTGATTAACCCCTCTACATTAGATATACGCTCTAGGGCATCACGACGAGAAAATTCGGGAACATCGGCTTTTAATACGGCCCTGTCTATCAGCGCCTCGCACTCCCTTACGGTAAGACCTCGCTTCGATACCTCTCTAATCATATTTCCCCTCGCATCATCGTCAGCGAGGCGCAGGATAGCACGCGCGTGTCGCTCGGAGATTTTCGTCTCTCTAATAAGTGCTATCAGCCTGTCCGAGTAACCGAGCAGGCGCAGTTTGTTGGCAACGTATGATTGGCTGACACCGAGCCTCTTTGCTACATCGCCCTGTGTGGCACCAAGCAGTGTAATCATACCGGATATTGCCCTCGCTTCATCAAACATATCCATCTCTATAAAATCCTTTTTTCCTTTATCCTATCACATATTAGGCGAGGAAAAGCGCGAGAAATGATATGTTCTGTCTTTTGCGATAAATTAACACATAGAGGCTATAAAAATCGACACGGGTAGCCTCTTTTCGATATTAATTCGGGGATTATAGTGGCTTTTTAGAGATTTTTGCGTAGGGGCGAGGATAGCCTGACGGCGTCTTATCTCGCTTTTCTATTATGATTAGCGGATGGGATAACTCATCACCCTCACCGACAAGGCGGACACTCTCGGTGCTCGCACCCTTGCCACCCATAATAGCAATAGCGCGCTTAGCACCACAAAGCTCAAACTCGGCATTCTTGCCCTTCATCGCGATGAACTGTCCACCGCGCTTTACATATCCCATACACAACTCAGCAAGGACACGAAGCTCTGCCACTGCCCTGGCACACGCGATGTCGTATTTCTCGCGATATTCGGCAAGGAGCGCGCCCTCCTCAGCACGCATTGTCACCGCTACAACATTAGATAGACCGAGCAGCTTCGAGGCGGATGCTACATAATTCACTCTCTTCGCCGTCGAGTCTATCGCGGTAATACTCACATCCTCACGCAGTATTGCGACAGGCAGTGTAGGGAAGCCGGCACCGCACCCTATATCGGCTATTTTTGCACCCTTGGGCAGTCTTATTGCCAGAGCCGCACAGTCGGCATAGTGGTGCAGAATAATCTTGTCTATATCGGTTATCGCGGTGAGATTGTATTTCTCGTTCTCCGTTAGCATATATTCCGTCAGACTGTGTAATTTCTCGACACGCTCTCGACTAAGCAGGCGCGATAGCCCATTATCCGAGAACACTTTTGTTAACTTAGCGGTAAAAACCTGTATATCTATACTCATTTTTTCTCCTATACATAAACCTTTCATATTTATCTTACTAAAACTTAATCCAAAAGTCAAGCATACTTGCAAATTTAGATAAAGTGTGTTAGAATAAGATTAACTACTCAGGGAGGAGATTTACTATGCTTTATAACGACTTTAAGGGGATTAAACTTCCTCGCCTAGGCTATGGCTGTATGCGTCTTCCTACATTACCCGATGGCGAGATAGACCGTGAAGAGACTTTCCGCCTTGTTGACTATGCTATGGCACACGGTGTCAACTATTTTGATACAGCCTATCCTTACCACGGCGGTAAGTCCGAGATAGTTATCGGTGAGGCGCTTAGCCGTTACCCACGCGAGAGCTATCTTTTGGCAGACAAGTACCCCGGTCACCAGATAATGAGCGAGTATAAGCCACGCGAGGTATTCCTCAACCAACTTGAGAGGTGCGGTGTTGACTACTTCGATTTTTACCTATTACATAATCTAAACGAGCGTTCGATACAGACATATCGTGATGCTAAGTGGGGGATAATAGACTATTTTATAGAGCAGAAAAAGCAGGGAAAGATACGCTACCTCGGCTTCTCCAGCCATGCGCGGCTTGATTGTCTTAAAGAATTCCTTGACGAGTATGGTGAGTATATGGACTTCTGCCAAATACAGATGAATTACCTTGATTACACCCTGCAGAACGCGCGCGAGAAGTATGAGCTCTTGACCGAGCGCGGTATCGCGGTGTGGGTAATGGAGCCTGTGCGCGGCGGTAAGCTTGCCTCGTTCCAGCCGGGTATTGAAGAGAGACTTCACGCCGAGAGACCGGGCGTATCCGTCGCATCCTTTGCATTTAGGTGGCTTCAGGGCTTCTGTGGCGTTAAGATGATTCTCAGTGGAATGTCTAGTATGGAGCAGCTTGCCGATAATATTAAGACCTTCGAGGAGTATGTTCCGCTTACAGATAGAGAGCTAGAACTGCTTTACGCGATAGCCGAGGGGATGAAGAAGTCTGTACCCTGCACATCCTGCAAGTATTGCGTCGAGGGCTGTCCTATGGGGCTTGATATACCGATGTTTATGGCGACATATAATGAGCTTGCTACCGAAATCAGCGTAAATAGCGCAATTCATATACAGTCACTCCCTGCCAACAAGCAGCCAAACGCCTGTATCGCCTGCGCGAGATGCACACGCGCCTGTCCTCAGAATATCGACATTCCGCTTGTAATACGGAACCTTTGCCGTCTGCTTGAAAAGACGCCAAATTGGGAGAAAATCTGTCGGGAGCGAGAGGAAGCACAGGCAAGACTTGAGAGAGGCGAAAAATAAGAGGTAATACATGAATACATCAAAATATTATTCACCGACCGACCCCGTGTCAATTGTTCCGCTGAGGGAATACGATATCGAGGGGGCGCGCGCCGCCCTAACCGCGGCACTAGAGCCGATTGGCGGGCTCGACTATGTTAAAGAGGGAATGACGGTTGTAATCAAGGCAAATCTCGTATCGGCAATGAAGCCCGAGGAGGCGGCTACAACCCACCCCGTGTTACTTTCTGCGCTCACAGATATGCTGGTTGAGCGTGGCGCAAGGGTGGTAATCGGCGATAGCCCGGGGGGACTCTATACCGCCGGTCATCTTGCTAAGGTTTATAATGTGACAGGGCTGCACGAGTGCGAGGCACACGGGGCAGAATTAAATATGGACTTCGGTCAGGGGGAAGCGCATTTCCCTGAGGCTAAGGTGTGTAACACATTCACCTACACGACATATCTTGACCGTGCTGACCTGATTATCAACTTTTGTAAGCTGAAGAGTCACGGAATGATGGGTATGTCCTGCGCCGCTAAGAACTTTTTTGGCACAGTACCGGGCGTTATCAAGCCTGAGTATCACTACCGCTTCCCGAGTTATGAGGATTTCTCGGATATGCTCCTCGACCTGGATGAGTATTTCCACCCGACGCTCTCTATCGCTGACGCAGTAATAGGCATGGAGGGCAACGGCCCTACCGCAGGCACACCAAAGAAGATGGGTGTGCTTCTCGCCTCGCGCTCACCTCATACGCTGGATATGGTAGCAGCTAGGCTTATTGGCTTTGAGCCATTTGAGATACCCACTCTTGCCGCGGCACACAGGCGAGGTATGTTACCTGACACTCTGGATGATGTAGTCATCTACGGAAATCTTGAGGCTATGCTCGTCACCGATTTTGAGCGCGTTGTAGAGCGTCGCTCACTCGGCTTTTGGGGTGACAGTTCAAACCCCGTAAAGAATTTCCTCGGCAAAATCGCCTCAGCCGTCCTACAGACACGCCCCGCCCTCGATAAGTCGATGTGCGTGGGTTGTGGTATATGCAAGAACATCTGCCCCGCAAAGGCAATAGTCATAGAAAAGGGTAAAGCCAAAATCGACCGCAAAAAGTGCATCCGTTGCTTCTGCTGTCAGGAGTTTTGTCCGAAGAGTGCGATGAAGGTGAAGCGTACCTTGCTCGCCTCTCTCATCAACGGGAAGTGATGCTTTTTGCGCCTTCTGCCCAATCCTAACATAACTCGCAGTAGGCAACTAAAGCGTCGGGTTCCGATTGGGCGTTATCCATCAAAAATCATTCACTTCAAAAGGCTATTTTTTACGCCTAACGCCTATATGTTTTTCTGACATTTAATCTTTGCGAGAAACAAAAAAAGGGACGAAATCGCCCCTTTTTCTATTTTTATTGTATATTACTTTTTGAGTTCCTTTTCAAGAGCCTCGAACAGTCCGTTGATATAGGTTGCGCCGAGGGCACGGTCGAACAGACCGTAGCCGGGCTTGCCGGTCTCGCCCCAAATCATACGACCGTGGTCGGGGCGAACATAGCCCGAGTAGCCACACTCAACAAGGGCGCGTACTATCTCATACATATCGAGAGAGCCACAAGAAGAGAGGTGAGCGCGCTCCTCGAACGAGCCGTCATCCATAACCTTAACATTTCTTATATGCATAAATGCAATTCTGTCCATTGCGGCATACTTCTTAACCATCTTAACCATATCATTAGACTTAGCGCAACCGAGCGAGCCTGTGCAAAGACAGAGACTGTTAGCGGGGCTGTCAACTATCGCGAGGAAGCGATCAAGATTAGCCTCCGAGGTGATGATACGGGGTAGACCGAAGATGGGGTAGGGCGGGTCATCGGGATGGATAGCCATTCTGACTCCGCATTCCTCGGCAACAGGAATAACCTTCTTCAGGAACTTCTCAAGGTTAGCCCACAGACCCTCCTCGCCAAGCTCGCCATACGCGGTAATAAGCTCGCGCACCTCGTGTTGTGTGTAGCTCGAGTCCCAGCCGGGAAGATGGATATCATCCTTAAGAGGGTCAAGACCTCTCATCTGGTCCCAATACATAACAAGGCTGGTTGAGCCATCGGGTGCCTTCTTGTCGAGCTGGGTTCTTGTCCAGTCGAACACGGGCATAAAGTTGTAGGTAACGCACTTTACACCATACTTTGCGCATCTTCTTATATTCTCGCAATAAACCTCGAGCAGCTCGTCCACATTATTTCTGCCGAGCTTGATGTCCTCGTGAACGGGGATGGACTCAACTACATCAAATACAAGGCCGTGTGCCTCGCAGGCATCTGCCATTTTCTTTATGCTGTCCTCGCCCCAGACCTCACCGGGCTTAACATCATAAACCGCCGATACGATAGAGCGCATACCGGGTATCTGTGAAATATACTCTAGTGAAATGGGGTCGCTATCGCCATACCAGCGAAATGAAAGTTTCATATTCATATTTTTGCCACTCCTTAATATTCTTTATATAAATTATATATTATATTCTTAACCGTGTCAAGCGTATTAAAACCAACCGGTGATAAAAATTTCAAGACCGATGAAGATAAGTATCGCGCCACCGAGAATGCCTGCCTTGCCTGACATCCTTTCACCTGCCACGCGGCCGATGAATATACCCCCGAGGCAGATTGGGAATGTAACAAGCGCGATAACTGCTGCGGCAACCACCGCCTCAATAAGTCCATATTCCGCAATAGTGAAGCCAACGGACAGCGCATCTATCGAGGTTGCAACACCCTGCACCAGCAGCGCGCCGATAGTGAGCGACTTCGTCCTCTGTATAATCTCGCACTCGGCACTCTTCTCGCACGAGCAGGCGCGATTTTCCTTTATACCCTCCATGAGCATCTTGCCACCGATGAAGCCGAGCAGACCGAGTGCGCACCAGGGAATAAGGCTCTCAAGGAAGCCGAATATCTCAACAATAGTCTTAACGCATATCCAGCCAATAAGTGGCATAGCCGCCTGGAAAATGGCGAAAACTCCCGCCACGCCTATCATTTTACCGAGGCGCATCCTCGGCTCGTGTAGACCGTTAGCCAGCGAGACGGAAAAGGCATCCATAGCCAGTCCAACACCAAGCATAGCCGCTTCGAAGAAAAATAAGAAGTTCATAAGTCCCCCTAAAAAAATAGTACGGCAGACGGCCGTACAAGGACAATAAAAGGGATAGTCCACGCACGACAGTGTCCTGCGCAAGTCTCGCGATTTAAGGCAAGCCAGGCCGAAGCCAGCATGTTGACTTGCGCACGCTATGCGCTCGCTACTCCCTCACGGCATATATTATCGCACATTTTAGGCTGTTTGTCAATAGTATTAGGAAAAATGGAGATTGCCTACTGAGACGGAAAAATATAAAAGGGCTAGGAAAAAATATATCCCAGCCATATACTTATGACGCGTGCCGACCGCAAATTTTATAAGAAGCACGGCTTCTACGATTTTCCCAAGAAGAAGCGGCCGATGCCGCTTGTGATGTATTTTGTCGGCTTCTTGCTCGGTAACGAAAAGCTGAAGCGCAAAATCGGTGGCAAGATGAACGACGGAATGCTTATGCCGTATGTAAAGCTTTTCAAGAGAGAGTTTGGCGAGTAGTTTAAGAGAGAGTTTGGGGAGTAGTAGTGCAAAGCAACGCCCCAAACATAAAGAACAGGTCGACACCGATTACGATTGGTGTCGACCTGTTCTTTATTGCCTTACTTCTTATCTGCGGGGTGCTTGATTAGACCTAGGAGCTTCGAGAGTTCCATTACTGCAAAGGGAGCAAATGAAAGACCGATGCCTATAAGGTACTTATCCCATGTGAGCCAAACCAGCTCAAACGCTGTCTGAAGTGGGGGGAAGAAGAGCACGAGTGCTACAAGTGCTGTCGAGCCGAGGGCTGCAAGGTTGAGCGTTCTGTTCGAGAACGGGCCGATACGGAAGAGCGACTTCTCCGAGCGCATATTATAAGCCTGAACAACCTGGCAGAGTGCGAGCACCATAAATGCGAGCGTGCTACCGCCCATACGAGCAGCCTCGTCAGTGCGGAGAGCACCGGCGAAGATGTCACCGAGCGAAAGACCTGTGCCGACAACGAAGCCGATGAGCGTCAGAAGCGCGAACATACAACCCTGGAGCACAACGCGAACACCAAGACCGTGAGCAAAGATACCCTCATTCTTGGGCTTCGGCTTCTCGCGCATAATATCGCTCTCAACCGCCTCCATACCTAGTGCAATCGCGGGCAGGGAGTCTGTAACCAGGTTAATCATAAGCAGCTGCATAGATACAAGAGGGCTAACGCGCCAGAGTATCATAGCAAGGAATACGGTGATAACCTCACCGATGTTAGTGCCGAGCAGGAAGCCGACAACCTTACGGATGTTAGCATAAATACCGCGTCCCTCGCGTACTGCGTGAACGATGGTAGAGAAGTTGTCGTCGGTGAGCGTCATATCTGCCGCACCCTTAGCAACATCTGTACCGGTGATACCCATAGCGCAACCGATATCTGCTGCCTTGAGAGCCGGCGCATCGTTTACACCGTCACCCGTCATAGACACGACCTGACCGCGTCTTTGCCAAGCCTTGACAATGCGTATCTTGTTCTCGGGAGATACCCTCGCATATACCGACACGCTCTCGAGTATCCTGTCAAGCTCACTGTCGTCAATAGCATCAAGCTCCACGCCGGTCATTGCCATGTCACCTTCGACGAATATGCCAAGCTCCTTAGCAATAGCCGTAGCGGTAACAACATGGTCGCCTGTAATCATAATAGGCTTAATTCCTGCCTCGCGACAAACCTTAACCGCATCCTTACATTCGGGACGGGGTGGGTCTATCATACCTACAAGACCGATGAATGTAAGTCCCGACTCAAGCTCCTCACTCGTGAGCTTTTCAGGGATTTCATCTATTTCCTTATATGCCACAGCAAGCACGCGAAGTGCGCCCGAGGACATTCTCTCGTTCATCCGGCGTGCGCGCTCAAAGTCGCCTGCAACACAGCGCGACTCCATCATATCGACAGCACCCTTAACGATGACAATCTTCTTGCCACCAATGAGGTTAACGGTGCTCATCAGCTTTCTATCCGAGTCAAAGGGAATACCACCGAGGCGAGGGCTTTCCTCATTCAGGGCATCCTTGGTCATGCCGTTTCTGTGAGCAGCGAGAACTATTGCCGTCTCTGTCGGGTCACCGATATGGGTTTCCTTACCACTCTCGTCAAAGACAACCGAGCCGTCAGAGCAGAGTGTACCGTAAGCCAAAAGGCGTCTTACAGCCTCGGAGTTATCTGTGCCAATCTTCTCGGTGTCATCCTCACCGTCAACATACGCCTCAACAAGGGTCATACGGTTCATAGTGAGCGTACCCGTCTTATCCGAGCAGATGATAGATGCGCTGCCGAGCGTTTCTACTGCGGGAAGCCTGCGGATTATGGCATTCTTCTTAACCATTCTTTGTACGCCGATAGAGAGCACGATGGTTACAATCGCGGGCAGACCCTCGGGGATTGCCGATACTGCGAGAGATACCGAGGTCATGAAGATGTCGAGCCACTGCATATCGCTGAACAGACCGACAACGAAGATAACTGCACAGGCAGCAAGCGCAACAATACCGAGGTACTTACCAAGGGTCGCGAGCTTCTGCTGTAAGGGTGTGTCACCCTCCTCCTCGCCTGCGAGCATCTTTGCGATGTTACCCATCTCGGTATTCATACCGGTAGCTGTGATTACCGCGCGGGCAGTACCGTAGGTGATGCTGCATCCCGAGTAGACCATATTGTGCCTGTCACCGATGGGCGCGCCATCCTTAACGAAGGCACCTGCTTCCTTCTCCGCGGGGACAGACTCACCCGTCAGGGCTGCCTCCTCGCTCTTGAGGCTGTTAGATGAAATAAGCCTAGCATCAGCAGGCACGAAGTCACCTGCTTCAAGCAGAATAATGTCACCGACAACCAGCTCGTGCGCGCCGATAACCTTTTCCTCGCCATCTCTTATAACCCTGGCGTGGGGGGCTGACATATTCTTCAGAGCCTCGAGTGCCTTTTCTGCCTTACTCTCCTGTATTACGCCCATCGCTGCGTTACATACGACAATAAGAAGTATTAGCACAGGCTCGAAGAACTCCTTCGGATCTCCGCCCTCTACGAATACATCAACACAGGCTACAACAAAAGATATGATAGCCGCGATGATAAGAATAATTATCATCACATCGCAGAACTGCTCGAAGAAGCGAGCGAGCATCGACTTTTTTCTCTTTTCCTTTAGCTTGTTTTCGCCATCGCGTGCGAGCCTTGCCGCAGCTTCCGCCGAGGATAGACCACGCCTCTCGTCGGTGCCGAGTGACGCAATTAGGGTAGCGGCATCGGTAGCGTATGGCACGGTTGTGTTTTTCCCAGTTTCCATTCTTTTCTCCTTTTTTTATTTTTTGTGTGGGAATAAGGAGTGCAAAAAATAATAGCCCTAAGCACAGCACTCCTGCTATACTCGGGCATACTACCAAAAAATATTACCCATGCATAGCCTCTAAAAGATATACATGAGTCTTGTAATTTAAGGGGTAAGCCAGACCCGATGGGGGTCGATTGTTGACCTACGCCACGCACAATATGTGCGCTTACTACTCCCTCACATTGTTAATTGTATCACAAAGTTAATGAAAAATCAAGCATTTTTATGAAAAAAACCATTTTTCTCATAAAAAACCATCTTTACCCAAGGCTTGACATTACCACATCATATATGTATAATATAATAGGCGTGCGAAAATTATGCACAACCTAACTGCTTTTAAGGAATTTTTATGAAGATACAATTGTCAGACCACTTCGACTATAAGAAGCTTTTGCGTTTTACATTGCCATCTATCGCTATGATGGTCTTTACATCTATATATGGTGTTGTTGACGGCTTTTTTGTGTCGAACTTCGTAGACGAGACCGCCTTCACCGCGGTTAACTTTATAATGCCGTACCTTATGCTTCTCGGTGCTGTCGGCTTTATGTTCGGTACCGGTGGCTCGGCTCTTATATCCAAGATTTTTGGCGAGGGCGATCCGGAGCGCGCTCGTCGCATATTCACTATGCTTATATATGTTTCGGCGGGCGTAGGTGCGGTTATTGCCGGTTTAGGCATCCTGACGCTTCGTCCTGTCGCGACGCTCCTCGGTGCTGAGGGCAGACTGCTTGAGGACTGTGTCCTCTATGGCACTGTTATCCTTATCGCGCTTCCTGCATTCATTCTGCAATACGCATTTCAAAGTCTGTTTATCACGGCGGAGAAGCCGAAGCTCGGTCTATATGTCACCATAGGTGCCGGTATCACCAATATGGTGCTCGACGCCCTCTTGGTTGCGGTGTTCCCGATGGGGCTTATCGGAGCGGCTCTTGCTACCGCTATCAGCCAGTGCGTCGGCGGTATTCTACCGCTATTCTACTTCGCGCGTAGGAACGGCAGCCTCTTGCACTTCGTGCCATCTCTCCCCGACCTCTCGGCACTAGTGCGAATATGTACTAACGGATTTTCCGAGCTTATGTCGAACATTTCGATGTCGGTTGTCGGCATGCTATATAATGCACAGCTTCTCACCTATGCCGGTGAGCCCGGCGTTGCCGCCTATGGCGTGCTTATGTATGTTAACTTTATCTTTATTGCCGTATTCATTGGCTATGCGATAGGCACAGCCCCTGTGATAGGCTTCCACTATGGTGCCGGCAATAGGAAAGAGCTTCGCTCGATCCTTACTAAGAGCACCGTTATAGTCGCTATAATTGCCGGTATAATGTTTGCCCTCGCAGAGTGCCTTGCATACCCCCTTGCATATATGTTCGTCGGCTACAATCCCGACCTCTCGGCTATGACGGTTAGGGGCTTCTATCTCTGCTCGTTCTCGTTCCTATTCTGTGGCTTTGCCATCTTTGCCTCGTCATTCTTCACAGCACTTAATGACGGCATAACCTCGGCAATCCTGTCCTTTATGCGTACGATGATATTTCAGGTGGTGGCGGTCATCTTCCTGCCTCTTGTCTTAGATCTTGACGGAATATGGCTCTCTGTGCCACTAGCGGAGCTTCTCGCCGTCGTAGCATCTGCAATATTCCTTATAGCCTACCGTAAGAGATTTGGCTATGGTAAGCTGGAGATAAAAGAGAACTGATGTTGACTTATTAGTTCGGCTCTCTTGCTATACACCTCTTGTTAGGGGCAACTACCACTTGTTATAACTAAAAGAGCGAGAACAGCCGTTCTCGCTTTTTAATATCTAGGACTCATACCTTTAGCGTTCCATTATTGTCGTCTCTGCACCTTAAGTATTTCTCAATATCACTTAATGTCAAGCTTACACGCTTCTAATACTTGTTATCTCATTCTAAAACTCCAAATTAAGAGCAAAAATGATAAGGCAAACTCGCATCCTTTGAAGAATACCTTTTTGACAGAAAGGCTTTGCATTTCGTATAACACGCCAATGTATTTTTCGATGGCACACCTTTCTTCACTTGCCAATAGCTCATTTACTGATTTTTGCATCTCAATTATTCTTTTTAGCAGCGCTCTTTCTTCTTCGGTATCAATCACCATACAATCTTCAGCAAAATATTCATTCCATAGTTTATCGAGTGTTTCTCTCATCATAACCTCCATTACATCATATATGCAGTATATATTGCTGTTTTACATCATTTTTGTTGTAAAGTCAAGTACAACATAGGTGGTGTATGTTATAATCTGCTTACTACACAAAAATGAGTCGATTTCACGGCTCGTGTTGGAGGAAATACTATGCAGTTTTACCAAAGACTTAGAGATATGCGAGAGGATGCCGACAAGACACAAGCCGAGATTGCCGCCTTGTTGGGAACCAGACAACAGCAGTATGCACGCTGGGAAAGCGGCGCGTGGCAGATGCCAATAGAGCATTATAAGACACTTGCGCGCTTCTACAATATATCACTAGACTATCTGACGGGACTGGTTGATACGCCGAAGAAGCTTAGATAAATCCTACTAATATAGGTTACAAAAAGTTATAAAGAATAGGGCGGAAAATGCTTTGACATTTTCCGCCCTATTATCGGGTAGGTAGGTTTTGTTGAAATTGAAAGCGTTTTTGTGAGCGTCTTGCTCATTTTTTCCATTTAAGCCTGTCGGCGAGCGACCTCATAAAGTCGGTTATTCTCTCATAATAGACTAGAGCGAGCACAGATATTATGACGCAGAGCACCACCGCGAGCGCAATTAGCACAAGCCCCCAGCCCTCATAGGGTATTACCTCGCCCGACATAAGAAAGAGCGTTGCGCCGATAGAGGTTGTGCGCGTTATCAGCTGCATAAGGAGAAACTCGAGGCGCGAAATCCGAAACAGCCCGGCTATCGTGCATAGCGTATCGTCGGGAAATAGCGGAAAAAGGAACATCAGCCATAGGAGCGCGTGCTCTCTGCCACGCAGTTTTGCTATCCAGCCGTCCAGCTCCGCCTCCGAGCCTGCAACCCATATCGCAAATGGTCGACCTATCCCGCGCCCAAGCTCAAAGGCGACAACAGCACCGAGGTTTATGCCGATATACGATAGGAAAAAAGAGGGTAGCGCCCCGAAAAGATATGCACCTGCCAAGACCGTTACTGTTGATGGTATCGGGATAAATGTCACCTGCAAGAAGCTGATTAGTATGAAGGCGAGCGGTGCGAGCACACCTGTACTCTCGACAAAGCCTTGAATGTCCTCTCGCGTGAGGCTCGTTATGCCAAGGAGGTGGAGCACAGCGTATAATAGCCCTATAACAAGGACACAAATGAGTATAGATATTATCGCTCTTTTTATAACATCGTGCTTGTTATTCATATAATCACCCCCACTATTTAATGTAGCACAAAAGTGTGAATAAATATCATATATTATGTAAAAAACTCTGCGCGAATACCGTGCAGAGCCGTAATTTTTTGGTTTGCTGAATTCTTAATATAACGGTCACAAAATTTAAGAAAAATTCAGTGAAGATGGTAAACCCTATATTTCAAAGCCTTATGAGCTCGGCTTTTTGCGAGAGGGAATAGAAGAGTTTCGCCGTCGCGACCTATCCGAGATTTGTGACACGCAAGACGCGCGCCTTCTTCCTGCGCCTCGACCCATCGGCTATGAATACACAGCCACGCTATTTCCTAAAGGCGGGGGGTGTGACACACCTATCGCACTATAATGTCGTGTTCACAAGATGTCGCGAGGATGAAAAGAATAGATGTCGGAATAGCTCTCTCGCACATATATGTCACTAACCCGACGAGCTTCACCTCTTTTGAGGATAGGTCGGCACCCGTGTTAGATAATCGCGAGTATATTGGTAGTTTTACCATATAGTTTATCCTCTAAAAACAGAGGAATAACGCCATTTTTCACAAGGTCGGAGTGTCGAGAAATCTTAATCTTTATTAAATTAGTTAAAATAAACTTGAAAAATAATTTATAATATGGGATAATCATAAAGGTGGTACGAAAAATATCGAAAGGAACTTGTTATGGAAGCATTCCTTGAATGGAAGTGGGGCTTTTTCTCCCCTACACATATCGCAACCATTATTATTGCTATCCTATTTCCTATTGCACTATACTTCTTGATTAGAAATAAGAGCGAGCGCACACAGCGCATCGTCCTTTTTGCATTCTCTATGCTCGGCCCGATAACTATGCTTAATGAAATCATAGTTTACGCGCCTATGGCATCTATACTCGTTTATCTGCCTATACACCTCTGCTCGATAAACGCGATTTTGACACCTATACTCATCTGCACCAAGAATGAGTTTATCGGTAATATCACCCCTCTATTTAGCGTCGGCTCGGGACTTGCCGTAATATTCAATACCATCCAGGCCGACTACTCGATATTCTCTGTGGTATTCATCCTTTACTATTCCTCGCACGCTATGGGATGTGCTATACCATTCCTTATGGCAAAGCTGGGGCTTGTTAAGATTAGACCCAAATACATTCTGCCGTCCGTCGGAATAATATTCCTACTCTACACGGTAGTCCACCTCATCAATGTGTGGATAAACACCGCCTGCGCCGCCGGCAATATAGTAGACGGTTTTGGTGATCTAATACAGGTTAACTATATGTTCTCGTTACACCACGAGGAGAACCCCGCCTTGAAGTTCTTCTGGAGCATTATTCCTTACGAATACTTCTATATGCTAGCGGTATTCCCGATAATAGTTGTTTATTATCTGTTACTCAATATTAAGTACATCGTAGCATTCTTTAAGACTAAGTTTGGTAAGGCTAAAGAGTTATAAGCGTGAATGTTTTATAGCATCATTAATAAAAGGGGCGATCTGCCCCTTTTTTGTAGTTTCGCTTGACTTTTAATAATACGCATTGTATAATAAACTTGTGGCACAGGTCTAACAAAAATTTTATCAATAGGAGTATTACTATGTCAAGAGAGTCTAAAATCCTTAGCGTTGGTATTCTCGGTGCTGAGAGCGTAGTTCATCACTATGAGAGCTTTGGTTGGGAGCTTCTCTGCCTCAATGGAGAGCAGATTGCAATTTCCCGCGAGACCAAGAACCCTGTTTACAACCAGCTTGTTGCTTACCAGTCTCAGTATGAGGCTAAGCTTGCTGAGTACAACCGCCTTAAGGTGCCGAAGGCGCCCATTAAGCCCTCGCCATTCGATACGAAGACATTCTTCATTCGTCTTCTTCTCTTTATTATCCCCGGTGTTCTTTACTTCATCAACAAGAACAAGGAGCAGAAGGAGTACGAGAACGCAATGGTGCTTTACGACGAAGAGGTTGTTAAGTACAATGCGAAGAGAGATGCGCTCCTTGCCGATATGTTACAGATCACAACAGAGAGTCGTGCACTCTTCTTCGGCTCGCAGGAGTAATCACCTATAAGAAACACAACAAATCCATTTACATAAAAACGGCGTATCCCCCGCGGGTACGCCGTTTTCGTTTTATTTCTTCACTGTTGTACCATTGTAGTAATACAGCTCACCATCATGAAATGGAAGAAAGATTATATCTGCGGTGTCATTGAGTATTGATATTAGCTGAATTACAGCGACCTTGAGGCGTTGTGAGCGAAACTATTTTGCCCGCTTATAACTGTCGCAGCTGTCGTGGTCGTGAACACCCTCTTTTGTGAGTGCGCAATAATACTCGGCAAAGCCGTTTTTGTCATAAAACTGCCTGAAGTAAGCGCAGTTTGAGCAGCGAGCGCCGAAATATCTGCCTCTCTCGTCGTAATCTCTGTCTAAGCCGGGGCGAAGATGTGGGTCATCGAGGTATGCAAGCTCCTCGGCAATCTTCCTCGGGTCGTAAGCACCCTCGACATCGTGCTCATCGAATAGTCTGTCGTCAGGCTTAGCGAAGAACAGAATAACACAAATAGCGGCAATTCCGATAAATATCCAAAATCCGCCATCAGGCCAGAACAGGCAGAGCAGATAATCAACGAGCATAGAGAGTGGTACAGAGATGATAAAGAGAAACGGGAAAACCCTTTTCCTAAACCAGAATATGTATGCTATCACATACATCAAATACACAAATAGAGTACCGAGGAAGCCAATTCCCATATATGCGCTCTCAAGCTCGGTGATGTGTATTGAGTAATCGGTCTCAAAGCTGTAAGCGTACCAAAACATCCCGAGTATTGCCAGACCGAGGAACAAAACCTGCTTAATTAAGACGATAAATGCGTTGTCTAAAAATTTAAGATTTAGAATATCACCAAGGAACTGACCTAAAAGACATAGCGCAATAGGTGGAAGAAGCGGCATCCATAATTCGAAGCCGGGATAATTCTTAAGGTTTGGGAAAAGCTTGTCGGCAAGCCCCGTAAT
>JAZOPN010000020.1:0-48886 GCA_045655565.1 Eubacteriales bacterium
TCTGAGTTCCTTGATTACAGCCAGATCGACAACTGCCCCGAGGAGAGAGCTCGTGGTATCACAATTAACTCCAGACACGTTGAGTACGAAACCGACAACAGACACTACGCACACGTTGACTGCCCCGGCCACGCTGACTATGTAAAGAACATGATCACCGGTGCTGCTCAGATGGACGGTGCTATCCTCGTTGTTGCAGGTACTGACGGCCCTCTTGCACAGACCAGAGAGCACGTTCTTCTTGCTCGTCAGGTTGGCGTTCCTGCAATCGTTGTATTCATGAACAAGTGCGATATCGTTGACGACGAGGAGCTTCTTGACCTCGTTGAGATGGAGATCAGAGATCTTCTTAATGAGTACGATTTCCCCGGTGACGATATTCCGATCATCCGTGGTTCTGCTCGTGAGGCTCTTACCTCCACTAACGGCCTTGATGCACCCGAGTTCGCTTGCATTCTTGAGCTTATGGCTGCTGTTGACTCTTACATTCCTACTCCTGACAGAAAGGCTGACCTTCCCTTCCTTATGCCTGTCGAGGATGTATTCTCCATTTCCGGCCGTGGTACTGTTGCAACCGGTAGAGTTGAGCGTGGTAC
The DNA here is from genome assembly GCA_045655565.1 of Eubacteriales bacterium. GTDB lineage: Bacteria > Bacillota > Clostridia > Oscillospirales > CAG-272 > UBA1740. Next base: position 597 of record JAZOPN010000020.1, read on the forward strand.
CATCAAGATGTCCGATGTAGTTGAGATCGTTGGTCTCTCCGAGGAGAAGAAGAACACTGTTGTTACCGGTATCGAGATGTTCCACAAGCTTATGGACTTCGCAGAGGCAGGCGACAATGTAGGTCTTCTCCTTCGTGGTGTTCAGAAGAACGAGATCGAGCGCGGACAGGTTCTTTGCAAGCCCGGCTCCATTCAGCCTCACACCAAGTTCCTTGGTCAGGTTTACGTTCTTACTGAGAAAGAGGGTGGACGTTCCAAGCCCTTCTTCTCCGGTTACAGACCTCAGTTCTACTTCAGAACTACCGACGTTACCGGTGTTATCAACCTTCCTGCAGACGTTGATATGTGCCGTCCCGGCGACAACGTAAACATGGACGTTGAGCTTATCACTCCTATCGCTTGTGAGAAGGGTCTTCGTTTTGCTATCCGTGAGGGTGGCCGTACCGTAGGCTCGGGCGTCGTAGCGGAGATCAAGGAGTAATTCCTAAACTGATATATTCGGCGAGAAGTGTCGACGCCAAGGCTTGTCGTATTCATATACGACTGTCGCCCTTGTCGGTCACCCCTTCTCATCCAAATCTATCTAGTTTAGTCTATGTTTAATTAGACTAAATCTGTCTAGTGAAACTCACTGACAAATAAAGATTGCCCGGCAGACACAAGTGGTCTGTCGGGCAATTTAACAACTAAAAACTTTGGGAAATGGTGAAATTCCATACCGGCAGTGTTTGTGGGGCACAAGAGTGCGCCGCTACTAGTCTGCGAAGAGCCGCGAGGCTCCCGATGAGGTGAGATTCCTCGACCGACGGTATAGTCCGGATGAGAAAAGGAGAATCCTATGTATTCAGAAAAAACAGATGAAAAAAGAGAGGGCGGCGCGCCCTCTAATCCCCATATATCGAGGCGGGATAGAGGTAGGATGGTGCGCACTGTCGCTGGTATTGCCGTGTTCGCCGCGCTCGGCTTTGCTATGTCACTCGCGACATCATGGATAAAGGTTTCGGGATTTTTGTCCCTCGACCTAAAGGACGCGATGCTCACGATAGGTTCGTTTGTGTATGGGCCGCTTGCGGCAATTCCGATGTCACTTATCACGGTTATATTAGAGGCGGTGACGGTCGGCTCGACAGGGCCGATAGGCGCACTTATGGACTTCGTCTCTAGTGCTGTTTTTGCATCGGTGGCTGCACTTGTCTATAAGTATAGGCGAAGTATTTCGGGTGCTATAATCGGCTTTGCCGTCGCGACACTCGCATATACTGCGATAATGATGCCGATGAACCTGCTTCTAACCCCACTATATGTAAATCAGCCGTTTGAGGTGGTGCGCGCACTGCTCCTGCCTCTGCTTCTGCCCTTTAACTTTGCGAAAGCGCTCGTTAACAGCGCGTTTGCTATGCTTATTTATAAGCCGGTTTCTACGGCTCTGTCCCTGACGGGCTTAAAGGAAAAGCGTTCGGGCAAAATGAGCTTCGGCAGAGGTACTCTCGCCATCGTCATAGCCTCGGTTGTCGCTATCGCGATAGCGGTGCTTGTGCTCGTCTTCATCTGGTGATATGGCGTTATTTGTCCTTATCGGAAAAATAGCATTAACTAAGTTTGCCTTTATGATTAAGCGAAGTTTGCTTCGTTGGAGGAGCTTCGCCTTAGTGTGATGTTATAGGCAAGCTTAACTTCACTGCGAGAAAATGTAAGCAACTTCACTGTACATAGCACAACTTCACTTTTGGCTTAGCGAAAACTTCGCTATTAGAAAAGAGCAAACATACAAGATTTCGATTTGTCGTCTTGCGTGTCTGCTCTTTTTTAGTGTAATTTATCCCTAGTAACAACCGAGTGCGGTAAATGGTGTTTATCTCTTTCGCCTGCGATCGGTTCGGTAATTAAGCAATTAAATGCCGAATGCCTGCGTACTGCTTCTGCTTAGGCTCTTTAATCCCTGATACCGGCGGTTAATTTTATTATTAGGTCCATATCATCGGGTTGAACCTTTGCCTCGTGCGCTGCCTTATTCCTGACCACCGCGCCACATTTATCACATCGGTGGATGATTATAAATCCGCGCTTTGCGTCAGGCTCTGACTTTATTGGACGGAGAACTCCGCCACAGGTGTTTGCTCTGTCACCGGGGTTGATATCCACGTGCAGTGATGAGAGACAGAAAGGGCAGTGGTTTCTAGATGTGTAGCCGAGGGGGAGCACCTCTTTTTTGCAATAGACGCAGGTGAATCCCTCGTCTGCCTTGGAGAAACGCTTATTGCTTCTTCTATCCATATTTTATCTCCTTGTGTATCAATCCTACTACGCTGGGTAGAATAATAGTAAATGCTGTTTTTATTCGGGCGTTAGCATAGCCTGCGCCTAATAATAGGGGGTAGAAATGAAAAGGGTTATAGGAATACTTGCCGTTCTGCTATTATCAATGTTGCTTGGCATATCTGTTGGCTGGGCTAGGGAGGAGGCGGTTAGCCTCGTTAGCACATATCCATCTACTGTTATAGGTGACTAGGCAGGTAGGCGTTATGGACTTGGACATTTTAGGCAAGGTCGCTGTGAATATAGGCGGTATCGGAATGGTGCAAAATGGACTAAATAATGCCGTCGGGTCAGCACCCGTGTCGAGTTTCGTCGCCGATTTATCACTTCCCGACGCAGAAACGCGAGAAAATATCATCGGTGACATCGAGCGAGACGGCGCGACCGTCGCACTCACCAATAGCCGCGATGGCGAGGTCTATATCCGAGGATGCAGCATCGGTAGAGATGCCGAGCGAATATGCATCGAGTGCCGTATCTATAAATCCGAGCGCACGCGTGAGCGCAGAATGCTGGCGTGCAGAGGCTACGATAGCATCCGAGGACGCCTGTATCTTCTCGTCGCAGAAGAGGTGCTCGACCTCGTCGGTAAGGCTACGGATGGCTGTGTCAGCATCCGTACTAGATAGAACTATTGTCTTATCAAATAGGCTCTCGACACCAACCGGAAGCGTGAGAAGCCTTGGCATATCCGACTTCGTGAGTAGGCACAGCCTTGTGCCTCGCGCCTCTCTTAACAGCTCAAGCATCTCCTCGTCGGCAGAGTCCCACTCGCGAGAGAGATCAAATAGCGCGAGAACAAGCTCGGCATTCATTATGGCGTCGCGTGCGCGCTCAATGCCTATTTTCTCGACCTCGTCATATCCGCTGGAGCGTACACCGGCGGTGTCGGTCAGGCGAAGCATAACCCTACCGAGTGGTACTGTGCACTCCAAGAGGTCGCGTGTTGTACCCTCGATGTCTGTGACGATTGCCGCCTCGCGTCCGAGAAGCATATTGTATAGAGTGGACTTGCCGGCATTAGGCTTGCCGCATAGAACGGTAGTAATGCCCTCGGCTATCGCGCGACCGGTCTTGTAGGTCGCAATAAGGCTGGCGAGGTCATCGCGCACAAGCCTCAGCTCATCTTGGGTTTGCTCGTCGGTGAAGTCACCGAGGTCCTCGTCGGGGTAGTCTATCCGCGCATATATCGAGCCGACAAGCCGAGTTAGCCTCTCGCGTATATGGTTAACCCTTTCGGTCAGCCTCTCGCGTGCAGGTGAGGAGGCGAGGGTTATCTGTTCTCGCGACTTGGCATCGAGTAGCATACCTATCGCCTCTGCCTCGGATAGCGAAATTCTACCGTTTACATACGCCATTTTGGTGAACTCGCCAGCCAGAGCAGGCAGAGCACCGTGCGAGAATAATAGCTCTAGTACACACCTTGTTATAAGCATGCCGCCGTGTATCGCTAACTCTACGGTTTCCTCGCCTGTATAACTCTTTCCCTTGCTAAAATAGGTTGCCATGCCGTCATCAAGGACGGCATCATTTTCCATTATATATCCATACACCTGTGTGCGCGCGGGGTAGTCGCCGAGTGCCTTGCCGGATTTAGCGCGGAAAATCCCCTCTGCAAGCCTAATCGCGCCATCACCACATATACGGATAATCGCAACCCCACCCTTACCGGGTGGGGTTGAAACTGCGGCAATTATACCTTGACGCATATTATTCCTCTGTTAAGAGAGCCTCGGTGTCAGCCTCTACCTCAACAGCCTCTACCTCTGTGGTCTCGGTCTCAACGACCTCGTCCTCTATCTCTCTTGCCTGTCTTCTCTCGTCCTCAAGGAATACCTCGGTAGGCTTCTTGTCGGTGAGGAAGATTACAATTTTACGGTTGTTGTCGGAGCCGATGGAGTTAGTCGACACACCCTCCATGCCCTGAATTTCCGAGTGGATAATTCTGCGCTCATACGCGCTCATAGGCTCGAGCATAACGCTTCTCTTGTTGCGAAGTGCCTTGGCAGCCATTCTGCGTGCAAGCGCGCGCAGGGTTTCCTCTCTCTTCGCTCTGTAACCCTCAATGTCGATTGTTACGCGGCTTTTATCCCTCTCGCCGTCCTTGTTCTTCCTCGTGGTAACAAGGTTAGCCAGATACTGAAGCGCGTCAAGGGTGTCACCGTGGTGGCCGATAAGAGTGGATGCATCCTCGCCCTTGATGGTAATTCTTCTTGTGCCGTCCTCGCAGGCATAAAGCTCTGCGGTAGCATTAAGACCGATATCGGCAATAAGCTGTGTGATGAAGTCAAACGGCATATCTACGCCGGGCTCAACCTCGCGACGCTCCATCTTAAGCTCTACCTCGGGGATAACCTCGCTCTTGGGCCTCGACACTACCTCGAAGGTCTCGGGAATAGTCTCTTTTTTCTGTCCCTTGCCACGGCGACGGTGCTTTTTCTTCTTGGGGCTAGACTCGCCCTCATCCTTTGCGGTGTCGGCTACGGGTGCTCCTGTCTCTCTTGCTTCCGCCCTCTTTGGCTTCTCGCGCCTTGGGCGTCTTTCTTCTCTATCGGGTGTCTCAACTTCTATATATGCTCTAACCTGAGCAGGCTTAACACCGATGATACCGAAGATACCACGGCTACCGGAATGAAGTATATCGAACTTAACCTCATCGAGCTCGCCAGCCTTAAGCATAGCTCTCGCGTTCTCCAAAGCCTCCTGAACATCCTTGCCGGAAGCTATAACTTCGCGTTTTTCTATCATATTTCCTCCGTTGTCGTTCTACGACTTAGTCCTTAATTTCGGGTGCGTCAGAGCCGCCCAGCGAGCCACCCTTACCGCCTCTTTTGCCTTCATCGCTCTTAGGCGCCTCGGGCAGATCATCATAGTCATCCTCGTCGATGTAGTGCAGCGAGCGATGGCGAGTGGTCTTAGCAGCTGCTCTTGCGGCCTTCTCTGCCTCTCTCTGCTGTCTGCGCATCTCCTTCAGCTCATCCTCGGTAAATCTCGGGATAGGCATAGCCTTCGCAAGAATGAAGGACTGACCAAGACCGAGAAGCGACTGATATACCCAGTATAAACCGAGCATACCCGAGAAGTTGAACGCGATGAAGATGGTCATAACAGGCATAACGAGGTCCATCATCCTCATAGATGCCTGTGTCTGTGCGTCCTCCGTACCTACAACGCCGGTGTTGTTGAACTTACGGGTGAGCCACATAGAAAGCCAAGAGGCTGCCGCCGCAAGGAACGGAATCAGAAGAAGCACAGATGGAGTGGTGAAGTTAGGTGTCTCGGCAAGGTTAACACCGAAAAGACGGAAGTCGGGTACCGACTTATAGTCTATACCGAGCTTCTCAATAGCCGCAATCTGCTCGGGTATCTCTGTACCGTCGGCATTGTGGGTATTGTTGTAGATCTTGTTGATGAGCGCAATCTCATTCTTCTCCTTAGCCTCGGTGATACCGAAGTGAGCATAAAGAGCCTCAACGGGATTAATCTTAACTCTAACAGGGTTGCCGTCATTGTCCTTAAAGATGCTGCCATCCTCGTTGGTCTTATAGATGGCGTCACCATACGCGTCAATAATCTCGGCGGGGGTCTCGTAGCTTGTGTCAGAGTAGCGTGCATTATAGTTCTCTACTACGGTTGTCTGCTTAGCAATGTAGGAGAGGGGGTTCTGTATTACTGCATACAGAAGCATAATGATAGGAAGCTGGATAAGAAGAGGAAGGCATCCGGAAAAGGCACTATAACCCTCCTTCTGCTGAAGCTCCATTATCTCCTCCTGCTGTCTTTGCATAGAGGCCTGATCGGTTCTACCCTTGTACTTAGCCTTGATTAGCTCGATTTTGGGGGTAAGAGTAGCCAGCTTTATCTGGTTCTTCTGCTGCTTAATCGAGAAGGGTAGGAAGACTATCTTAAAGACAAGTGCATATAGAAGCAGTGCGAGCGCATAGCTTCCCGTGATGGAGTTGAAGAACGACATCATCACGCCCAGTATGTCATATAGCCAATCGAACATTGTTTTCTCCTTTGTTTATGGTTTCGGACTGTTGTCCACATCTTGGGGCTTTGCCCCGTACGCGTCACCCTCGCGGTGACACTCACACCTCTCGTCGTCCCCGGTGCTAATATTCTTAACCCGTCTGAAGCCCTTGTCCGGCACCGGGTCATACCCACCTCTGCAAAAGGGATTGCAGCGGAGTATTCTCCATGCCGTAAGTATAAGACCGGCGAAGAAGCCTCGTTTCTTGAACGCCTCTATGGCGTAGGCAGAGCAGGTCGGTGTAAACCTGCAGCATTTCGGTTTTATCGGGGAGATGAATTTTCGGTATAGGCCTATCAGCCATATCATTACATATTTCATGACTGCCTAAACATACCGAGCTTTGTTAGTGCTGAGTCAAGCTGGCGCTTGACCTCCCACATTTTAAGAGGAATGATGGCGTGTCGTGCCGCTATTACAATAAGGAAGCCACACATTAGGGGCTTCTCCTTTTCGATGAGGCGAAGCGCCTCGCGCATTAGGCGGCGGCATCGAGAGCGTACTGTCGCTCCTCCCAGCGTCTTTGACGTTGTCAGACCGATACGGTTGACAACCTTTTTTTCGGGGTGCGCCTTTGCAAGTCGGCGCGCCGCGTAGTCGGGCAGGATATATACCGCGAGAGCAGATGTCAAGGCTCTCTTGCCCTTTGAATACGCTTTTGAGTACAGATGATTTTCACATATTGCTCTGAATTTCATAAGAAATCCTCCACATAAAGACATTTTGCCCACCCTAAACCAAAGGTGTGGCTCTAGTCTTTATTCTCTAAACAAAAACCCCGATAAATGCCGGGATAATAGGCTTTCATCGGAGGTTTTGTATGTCACTTCTGTGACTGTCACCGTGTGTGACCGATTATCAGGGTGGCTATCCACCTCGACGATTAGTAGGTGAGCTTAGCTCTTCCCTTGGCGCGTCTTCTTTTAAGAACTTTTCTACCGTTAGCGGTCGCCATTCTCTTTCTGAAGCCGTGCTCCTTTTTTCTCTGTCTTTTCTTAGGCTGATATGTTCTCTTCATGACAAGCACCTCCTTTTGTAAGAATTGACATCAATTAGCGTATTCATATAAATACATATTAACGCAATGTATATTATACCCGATGTGTCGCAGTTTGTCAAGGGGCTTCTTGAATATTTTTTCTTTTCACAGTTTTTATATACTTTTTATTCATATATAAGTATAATACTTACTTGACATTCTAATGCTTTTCTGCTAGAATATCATTATATTTTACACCGTCGGAGGCATCTTATGGGTGATATTGCTAAGGTTTTGATTTCTGCAGAGGAGATAGACGCGGCTACTACGCGCATAGCAGGGGAGGTTGACCGCGATTATAAGGATATGGAGGGCAGGCTCATTCTGCTCTGCATACTAAAAGGCTCGGTTGTCTTTATGGGAGACCTGATGAAGAAGATTAAGACGCCCGTTGAGATAGACTTTATGAAGGTTTCCTCGTATGGAAGCGGTACAAGCACCAAAGGAAATATCAATATCCGCCTTGATATTATGCGTGGTGACCTTGGCGAGTGTAATATTCTTATTGTCGAGGATATTATTGACAGCGGTGTTACACTATCATACCTTAAGGGATACCTTGAGAATAAGGGTGCTAGGAGCGTGCGCACCGTTACGCTTCTTGACAAGCCCTCGCGCCGTAAGGTTGACTTTACCCCTGATTACTCAGGGTTCACAATTCCGGATGAGTTCGTTATCGGCTACGGTCTTGATTATGACGAGAGATATCGTGCGCTGCCCTTTGTCGGTGTGCTCGACCCCTCGGTTTACTCCGGTGAATGAGGACGGTAGGACTTTATACCCTGGGTTGCAAGGTCTCGCAATATGAGACCGAGGCAATACGAGAGTGCTTTGTAGAACGCGGATTTACCCCGCTTGACTTTGCCGAGGTGTGCGATGTCTACGTTATCAACACCTGTACTGTCACATCGACCTCGGATGCTAAGTCTAGGCAGATGATACGCCGCGCGATAGCGCGAAATCCTCTTGCGGTTGTCGCGGTTGTTGGCTGCTACAGCCAGCGTGATGCCGGGACAGTTGCGAGAATTGAGGGTGTCGATATAGTCCTCGGCACAAGTGACAAGCTGTCGGTTGTTGACCGCGTGATAGAGGTGCTTGATGGTAGAGTGGGGCAGTATGTATCCGCACCGCCGCTTGACGGTATCGGCTTCGAGCCTATGACAATACACGAGGCTCCAAGGACGCGCGCCTATGTCAAGATCGAGGACGGATGTGAATGTAAGTGTACCTATTGCGCGATTTCCGGGGCGCGTGGCCCGGTACGCAGTAAGCGACCCGAGGATGTTATATCCGAGGTTGAGGGGCTATATAGAAGTGGCGTGCGCGAGATTGTTCTAACCGGTATTGAGACAGGCTCGTATGGTAGAGATTTTGATACCCGTTATAGACTTTCCGACCTTATAGTAGAGCTGGATCGTAGGCATAGCGCCGAGAGAATTAGGCTTGGCTCGCTTGCCCCCGAGCTTGTCGGGCGTGAGTTTGCTCTGGCGGTTGCTAAGACGACAATACTAGCCCCGCATTTTCACCTCTCAATGCAGTCCGGGTCGAATAGTGTGCTCCGTCGCATGAAGCGCAGATATACGCGCGAGATGGCAATAGAGAACATATCGGCACTTCGTGAGGTATTTCCGAGGGCGCAGTTTACCACCGACCTTATGGTGGGCTTCCCCGGGGAGAGTGAGGATGAGTTTCTTGACACGGTTAGCCTTGTCCGTGAGGTAGGCTTCCTTGACGCACATATCTTTGCCTACTCTCGTCGCGCCGGCACACCTGCCGCTACCTATGATGGACAGATAGACGAGGCACTTAAGCGTGAGCGCTCGGCGAGGCTTATATCGGTTGCCCTTGATGTGCGCGAGCGTGTACTTCGGGAAATAGTATCGCGTGGCGAGCCTCTTACCTGTATCCTTGAGAGCTACGACGGCAGGTGCTACATAGCACACAGTGACGAGTTCTGTGAGGTGTCGGTTGTACTACCCGAGGGTATGACAGGCGAGCGAGTAATGGTGCGACCCGTGTCGAGTAAATCCGGTATTATATATGGCGAGCCAATCCTATAAGATATGGCAAACTTATTAAATATGCAAATAATTATTTACAATGGAGAATAAAAATGGAAAACAGCAAAAAGACAATGGAAAAGATCGTTGCGCTATGTAAGACCCGTGGCTTTATCTTCCCCGGCTCTGAGATATACGGCGGTCTTGCTAACTCTTGGGACTACGGTCCCCTTGGCGTTGAGTTCAAGAATAATGTTAAGAGAGCGTGGTGGAGAAGATTTGTTCAGGAGTCTAGATATAATGTAGGACTTGACTCTGCTATTATAATGAACCCCGAGGCTTGGGTGGCTTCCGGTCACGTTGGTGGCTTCTCAGATCCACTTATGGACTGTAAGGGTTGTAAGGCTCGTCACAGAGCAGATAAGCTTATCGAGGAGTACGCATTCCAGAACGGTACAGATGATAACCCTGCCGGCTGGAGCTTTGAGAAGATGGCGGAGTTCATCAAGGAAAAGGGTATTGTCTGCCCCGACTGCGGTGGCACCGACTTCACCGACATCAAGAAGTTCAACCTTATGTTCAAGACCTTTATAGGCGTTACCGAGGATAGCACTAACACCGTATATCTTCGTCCCGAGACCGCACAGGGTATCTTTGTTAACTTCCCTGCGGTACAGCGTTCTATGAGAAAGAAGCTTCCCTTTGGTGTGTGCCAGATTGGTAAGTCCTTTAGAAATGAGATTACCCCCGGCAACTTCACATTCCGTACCCGTGAGTTCGAGCAGATGGAGCTTGAGTGCTTCTGCAAGCCCGGTACCGACCTTGAGTGGTTCGCATACTGGAAAGCATTCTGTAAGCAGTGGCTTCTTGACCTCGGTATGAGAGAGGAGAACCTCAGACTTCGTGACCATGACCCCGAGGAGCTTTGCTTCTATTCTAAGGCTACTACCGACTTCGAGTTCCTATTCCCGTTCGGCTGGGGCGAGCTGTGGGGTATTGCTGATAGAACCGACTATGACCTCGGTCAGCACTCTAAGCACTCGGGTAAGGACCTTACCTACTTCGACCAGGAGACAGGTGAGCATTATGTGCCTTATGTTGTTGAGCCGTCGCTCGGTGCAGACCGCGTTGCGCTTGCATTCCTTGTTGACGCATATGACGAGGAGACTATCGGCGAGGGTGATGTTCGTGTTGTTCTTCACCTACATCCTGCCCTTGCACCTGTTAAGTGTGCTGTGCTTCCCCTCTCGAAGAAGCTCTCTGAAAAGGCACTCGCGCTTTATGACGAGCTTGCTAAGGAATTCCCTGTTGACTTTGATGAGACAGGCTCTATCGGTAAGAGATACCGCCGCGAGGACGAGATTGGTACACCGTTCTGCGTTACCTACGATTTCGATACCGAGAACGACGGCTGCGTAACCGTTCGTGACAGAGATACTATGGAGCAGGTGCGTATTCCTATGTCCGAGGTTAAGGCATACATTGCCGAGCGCATCAAGTTCTAATTATGGAGAAATTAAAGAGAATTGCATCATTTTCTGTTGATCACGATATAATAGACGAGGGTATATATATTTCGCGTATAGATGGGGATATCACCACCTACGATATGCGCACACGGGTGCCAAATTCGGGCGTGTATATGGATAATCTGACTATGCATTCATTCGAGCATCTTTTTGCTACGATGGTGCGTCAGTCCGATATAGGCGAGAATGTTATATACTTCGGGCCTATGGGCTGTCAGACGGGCTTCTACCTGCTTGTGCGCGACGCGAATAACGAGCGCGTGCTCGCGGTGGTGAAGAGCATTCTTCGCGATATATCCACCTATGAGGGCGATATGCCGGGCGGTACGAGGCGCGAGTGCGGTAACTACCGTAACCTCGATGTCGAGGCGGCACGCGCCCTCGCGAGGGACTATCTTATGAAGCTTGATAGTCGCGTGAACGACTTTAAGTATAGGGAGAAATAGAATGTACGATATAGGAATTATCGGCGCTATGGCAGATGAGGTTGGCGCGATAATCGCTCGCCTCGACGGTAGGCAGACCGAGACCATATCAGGCGTAGAATTTAGCACGGGTATCCTCTTTGGCAAGCGTGTTGTGGTTGCAAAGTGTGGTATTGGTAAGGTTTTTGCCGCTATCTGCACCGAGGTTATGATACTCAAATATGCGCCCAAGCTTATTGTTAACACGGGTGTTGGCGGCGCACTTGATAAGGAGCTGAAGCCGCTTGACATAGTCTTCGCAACAGGGCTTGTTCAGCACGATATGGACACCTCCGCCCTCGGTGACCCTGTTGGGCTGGTATCGGGTATAAATAAAGTGTACTTCTACACCGATCCGATTGCTGTATCGGTCTTAACCGCGGCGGCAGACGAGCTTGGCGTTACCTATAAGATTGGAACGATAGCTTCGGGTGATAAATTCATAGCCGAGCGCGCTGATAAGGAGAGAATAGCCGAGACCTTTGGTGCTATCTCCTGTGAGATGGAGGGCGCGGCAGTGGCGCACACTGCATTTGTCAATGATACGCACTTTGTCGTAGTCCGCGCGATATCCGACTCCGCCGATGGCGAGGCATCAATGGACTACCAGGCATTCCTCAAAAGAGCTACCGAGATATCTACAAAGCTAACTCTCGCCCTTGTAGAAAAATACTGATTTCTAGGGGGCTATATCGCCCACGGGTGTTAGAAATAATAGTATTTCGCCCACGGGTGTCAATGATGAGGTGAGCATATCCCCTATCGGTGTGAGAATACAGTCTTATGTCGCCTGAGGGTGTCAAAAGAGTATAGCTGCATCTATCCAAAAGCAATATAGATATACCCCAGACGGGTGTAAAAAAGCGATGAAACGAAGCCGTTTCATCGCTTTTCCCTTTTGTTTTCAAATTATCGGGCAAATAAAACATTATTCTGCTTTTGCCTTTAATAGTCGAGGACGACCATTTGTAGAGGTAAGCTTGACTTGCGCGTGTACATCTTTAGATAAGAAGTTTAACCCCTCTCCTCATCGACCTCGCGCCAGAAGTCTTTAATCCTTTTGTTTAGCGCCTTGGCGTCACCGACATATTCCATTCCTCGCCATAGTGTGGGGATTACTTTTTTATAAACGGGGTCGTCGAAGCGGTCGTCTATGAGGACGATAATGCCCCTGTCATCCTCGCGGCGGATAACACGACCTGCCGCCTGAAGCACCTTGTTCATACCGGGGTAGATGTAGGCGTATAGCCTGCCTGCCTCGAATTTCTCGTCATAGTATTCTGTCATAGCCTCACGCTCGTAGGATAGGCTCGGCATACCGATACCCACCACGATAGCACCGATCAGGCTATCACCGGCGAGGTCGACACCCTCGGAATATATGCCACCCATAACGCAAAAGCCGACAAGATAGCTTTCGCTCTCTGCCTCGAATGCCTTAAGGAAATTGTCCTTTTCCTCGGGGGTCATATCGCGCCTCTGCTCGAGGACGGTTATCTGTGGGTATCTTTCGCGGAAGTTCTTCGCTATCAACCCGAGGTATTCAAAGGACGGAGCAAAGACCATATAGTTTCCGCGCCTCGGTGAGAGCGCTGCAGCAATCGCGCGCGATACCGCAGGTAGTGTGCGTTCGCGCTCGGAGTAGCGAGTGCTGATTTTGTCGACTATCGAAACCGACAGTGCCTCGGATGCGAAGGGTGAGAGAACCTCTAGGGTGTCCGCTGTACCGTCGCCCCCTAAGACCGACTTGTAGTAGTCGAGTGGGGATAGTGTAGCAGAGAAGAACACAGCACCGTGTCCGCGCGAGACCATCTCGGAGATTTTTGCCGACGGGTCAACAGCGAATAGCCGTATCTCGATGCTATCATCACGGTAGAAAATAAAGGTACGGTAGCCCTCATCAAAGCCTGCAAGGGTATCGGAAAAACGCCTGACCTCATACAGCCCATCGCGAAGGAGCTGTGCGCAAGCCTCTGCCTCATCGCCATTTTCGCGCTGTGCGCGCTTGCAGTCGGCATCAAAGCATTCGACAAGCCCCAGGGCAATAGGATATAGCTCATCCGGGGCATAGGATAGGTGCGTCGCGCCGACGAGCACATCATCCTTGTCGCGGATTAATTCCTCCTTGACATATTGGTAGAGGATAGCGCGCATTTCTTCGATTAGCCCCACCCCGTGTTGCTTTATTTCACTGCACTCGGGTATAAGTGGGTCATCGCATAATTCCCTAAGCTCCCCTAGGTCAAGCGTCGCGGTATACATCTCACGCGCCCTGTCAGCAAGGTTGTGCGCCTCGTCTATCAGGAATGAGTATCTGCCACCCGCGGTGAAGAAACGGCGTATATATACCCTTGGGTCGAAGAGATAGTTCATATCGCATATTACGACATCGCATAGCTCGGAATAGGATAGCATAAGCTCGTGCGGACATACCGCATATTCTCTTGCCACGCGGATAACATCCTCAAGCGTTACAACGGTCTTTTCGAGCGAATATAGCGCGAGCGTCGCATCGGCGATCTTATTGCACTCGGCATACGGGCATAGGCTTCTTTTCCTCTTGCAGGACATGCCGTGTATGCAGGAGCGCTCCTTGGAAAAAAGTCGTATCGCACGTATTATAGCACCGCCCCTCTCGAATAGGTGTAGGCAGTCTATCGCTGCCTCTGCCGTGGTGGTCTTCGGGGTGAGGTAGAATAGCTTCTCACTCTTTCCCTCACCAATTAGGCGTAGGGCAGGGTATATCATCGACACGGTCTTGCCTGTGCCGGTAGGAGCGCAGGCGTATAGCGTTGTGCCACGCGCCAGGGTGCGATATACCGAGCGCACAAGCTCGCTTTGCCCATCTCTTATCTTGTCGTATGGGAACCTCAGCGCCCTCATCGTTGGGAGGCGCATCGTTACTCGCTCTCTCTCGGGCTTTGCATACTTACCCACTGTTAGGATGCACTTCTCAAAGAACTTTTTAAGAGATTTTAGGTCGATTTTCGTCACACTGGTGGCACTTTCGCCACTATTTTCGTTTGTGTAGGTTATATTCAGCGAGAGGTTTTCTATGCCTGAGAGTGTAGCGTACATATAGGCGAGGATGAATGACTCTCCCTCTACCTGTTCGCGCTCCTCGCGCCGTGGCTTCTCCGGGCTTGATGAAATAGCTCGTACAATATGCAGACAGTCCTCACAAATACTATCAGTAGAGCCGACAAGCTCATATTCGTACTCATAAGCGGTAAATCCAATCCTAAGTGGGACTGCCTCTTTAGCCCCGAGTGCCTCGCGCCTAATAGCAAGGCTGGGGGAGGTGATATGTGGCTCGTCCTCGTCAAGAGGGAGTGTCGGCGAGATACCGCGCCTTGCCACTGCAACAAGCTCGCTGACCGATATTAGAATTTTTCCGCTATCGTTATCATATCTCATATCGACCCCCCTTTTTTTCTATGCTCGGAGCATAGCGCCGCTAATTCTTACTACACTATTGTAGCATAAACCTTAGTCTATGTCAATAAAGCCGGAATGCTTTAGTTGCTCTTTAACCGAGCGAGGAAATTAAGCCCACCGTCTCGCAGGATACTATATCCGTTTCGGATGCATCTAAGCCCCCACCCTTATTAATGCTATCGAGGAATGCCGAGAGCAGACATGCCTTACTCTCACACCAGCCAACCAGGGCCTCTTTTG
The DNA here is from genome assembly GCA_045655565.1 of Eubacteriales bacterium. Taxonomy (GTDB): domain Bacteria; phylum Bacillota; class Clostridia; order Oscillospirales; family CAG-272; genus UBA1740. The sequence continues at coordinate 15,656 of JAZOPN010000020.1, forward strand.
CATACCTATACCCCTCTAAATAACCGCGCAGTCCTATTATCGGCAGGCAACCGAGTTTTACTAAGCCCTCTATCACCACCGATACGGTAAGCCCATCCTTTGCGGTGATTAGCATAGAGGCGGTGAATAGAGTGCATAGCGTTGTCGGTATTAGCTTCAGTATTAGGCTGGCGAGCCTGCCACGCGTTGGGTCAATAAGCTCACCATCGTGTGTGCCGCCGCCCACCTTAAGAAGTGCTGTTGGTGAGAGCGAAATAGGGGTGAGATGCTTAGCCTTTTTGAACACCCGCGCGGCTTCTCTATCGCACACCGCGCCATCCAGCCATGCCATATATTCCTCCTCACTCCTACCACCTGACAGAAGCGTGGCACGCCTACGGTAGCCAAGCTCCGCCTCACAGTAATCTATACAGAATGCCCTAAGGGCTGGCAGCATATCGCCGCGCACCCTTAGCGTAAGCGCGCGCAGTCTCTCGGTAGCACTTCGGTATTCCTCACTCTCGCGACCAAGCCTCTCTCCCGCATCAAGGAGCGAGAAGTATATCACATAGCTCGACACAAGCATAACCACAAGGCTTGTAGTTAGTTCGGTTGTGCCAATTCCGAGGAAACCAATGTCAGCAAAGGTCAAGAGCACCGCAATCAGAGCTGTCAGTATCGCGACAGCCTTGCTGATATTCTCGCTAAACAGTGTGTAACCACGGGTCACAAGCTCGCCCCCGGATAATAATCCGTCCTCAAAGTTTTTCATTTTTTACCTCACAATAAATCTTTCGTCAAATCTTTTGCCATGCGCTGTGCTTTTTGCACCCGTGCTTAGCCCTTGGGATATTATGCTTTACTGCTCTTGCGTATTGGTCTTGCCACCGATACGGTAGATTAGCGCACCGACGATGTTTGACACGAGTCCGACAAAGGATATCACCGTCATCTCGTCGGCAATACGTGACAGCAGGAAAAAGAGCAGGAATGCGACAAGCCACATCATCCATGCGCTGGGCGAGTGCAGCAGCCTTCTTATTAGTCTAAAGAGGGGGACGGCTGTTAAAATTAGGAGCAGGGCAGTGAAGCCTGAGAGTATGCTCTCGCCACCCTCAGCTACCCACATCGGGAAATAGGAGATTACAGCGAGAGCGGTGGGAATAACCGATACTGCCGTGCCAACAGCCCCGCATAGTGCGCGCTTAATCTCTCGCCTCATCTATACCAATCGCCTCTCTCATTTTGGTTATTCTCTCGCCTACCGCGTTCTTCTTATATTCCGGAAGTGCAGAGGTCATAAATATCTCATAGAGCATATCTATCTGTGCGCCGAGCACGACCTTTAGGCTCATTCGCTCACCTGCCTCTGCCTCTTTTTGCTCTAAGCTTTGGCTAACGCGCTCGATAGCCTCGCTGAGCTTTGTAATTATACCCTCACAAATCTCAAGTCTCTCTGTCAGCGCGCCCGTTACAACGCTCGCCTTCTCCTCGCCACGCTCCGCGCTTTCGCGGATAGATGTCACCGTCTTGCCAAGTGCACCGAGCGTATTTTTTACCAGCGGTGTAAGTCCGCTCTTATAGAGGTAGGCGAGAATAAGTGAGGCAAGAAGCGAGAGAAGCGAAAATATCTCGCCCGAATACTCACCCGCAAGTGCAAATAATTCCGAGAATATGTTTCCCTCTGCCTCGTTGTCCCCGACTCCGCCGGCTTCGCCACCGTTGGATATGCTGTTTTCGCCACCCGGTGCGTCTGCAACTATGCCATTTTCGCTATCTGTTGCCACACCTTCGTCACCCGGTTCGTCTGCAACTATGTAATCCCCGACATCCTCTCTGCCTATTATGTCGCTGTTGATAGCCGACGGGTATGCTAACGCCCGGTTTGTATTATCAGCCTCGGTTTCGCTCATAGCAAATACCGATGGTGTGAGTGCTGCGCCTATTAGCATAAGCAGCATAATAATACCAATTATTCTTCCTTTGATTTTCATTTTTTCTTTCCTTTCTTTAAGTCTCAAAAAGGGGTGTGCCCACAATCTCGCGCTCGAGCACGCCGAGCTTAGCCTCGGCATCGGCAATTCTATTCTCAAGCCTGTCGATATAGTCGTATAGGCGTGATAGCTTCTCACGATCGATTGGCGCGTGGGTAATTTTAACACCCGTCTTTCTTATTGCCTCGAATTTTACTATGCCGTCCTCGGTGATAAGAGTTGGGGTGTAATCACCGTCATCCAGCCCCTCAAGAGAGAGGTATGAGACACCATCCCTCAGCCGGATGCTTCTCTCGCCAATACTGAGTATGCCACTATCCCTGCCAATCACCGTCACCTTGACGCATTTTGCGTCCCCCTCCTTTAAGGCTTGGCACTCGGCAAAGTCGCCTCTGACCTTGTATATTAATTCTGACATTTGTATCCCCCCTGCAATGTGTACCTGGCTCGGATGACCTCGCCCTCGTCGATATAGTCTACAACCAGTGCCTGACCATCACCTACCTCGGGCGGTGTATCGGTGATTATCGGCTTGTAACCGAGGATGGCGAGCTGTTCTCTTCTGGGGTTTATAATCTTCTTGTCACCGAGCACAATTTTTCTCTCGTGGAACACCTTCAGGTGTCCATTTTCAATTTTTCCGTACATTATTCCTCCTATGCTATGTATGTAATATTGATGGGTGCGGGTGTTGTGCTGCAAACTTCTATTGCCACAGTACCCGCCTCGGTTGATAATTCAGGTATTTCGACATTCTCGATCATCTCTTCATATAGGGCGTACATGAATAGCTCATATCCACTTAGGTAATCCATCACCTCAGACTCGCTCGCGCAATCGTCGGCTAGGTTTAGATACAGCGTTTCGCCATCCATATCGAGAAGCATGCTTCCGGGTGACTCTAGGAAATATTCGGACTCATACAGTGCGCCATTAATAACTCCGAAGTCTGTTTTCGCCATACTTGGAAGCTTTACCATATAGACGGGATAGTCCATATAGTATGCGCTCTCAATATCCTCTTCTTTAATCTCGTAGCATTGTACCCTGCGTTTTATCACACCCGATAGTACATCATACTCATCATACAGCTCTCCATAAAACGAACTGGACATCTTGTATAGAGGGGAGCTGATAGTAACCTCTTTGATATAACCTGAGTACGGCTCGCTTGTCATGTTTCCATTCTGCAGGATGCGCATGGTGTCATAGCGAATTGCATATGAGAATTCGCTTGCCAAAGGCCTGTGTATTAGGGCATAATTGTAACTGGCATTTCCGTTGTTGCCCTGGAACTCAACAGCGCCCTCTGTGCCGAGGAAGCTTATCGCTCTGTTACCGTTAATAGCCTTAATTTGCATACCCGTTGCCTTGCTGCCACTTGTAATTGGGGCGAATAACAGCGCATCTCCGACTACCGAGAGGTTGCCGTTTGGCATATACATATCGGTTCGGTCGAGTAGGGTGTAGCCATTGTTTGCCTTGGCTACATATATGAAGTGCTCGTCATCGTATTGCCCACCGTAGCAGGGCGAGTTTCGCTCCTTTAGTATTCTCTCAAACTCATAGCCGTCAAGGTAGGTTTCACCGTGTATTCTCAGCTTAATTACACATTCGTCACCGCGAATTATTCCAACGCCGCCATCTATGGTAACCTCATCTGTCATCCCCCCGAATATACGCACAGAACATAGCGAGGAGCTGTGAGGGCTAGTATAGCTTATGCATCCCTCGTCGGTTTTCTCGCAGAGCGTTATTGCTACCTTTGTGTCTGATATTGTACGCATTGCCTGCCACTTATTCATGCCGCACCGCCCTTACATTACAGTGCAGATTTCCATCATACCAGAAGAATAGCGTGTAGTGCTTCGAGGTGTCCGGGTAAAACTCGCCATCCTCAATGTCATCACCCGAGAAGTATATTGTGTAGCTGCAATCCCACACGATGGATGGCTTATAATTCACATTTGAATAGAAACTGACTAAGGCATAGAAGTCCTCGGGTGTGGGACTGGGTAGAGTAATGTAGACCGCCTCGGTATAGCCAAGCCTTGCGTCCAGTCCTGTGGTGAGGGTTATGCTGTGCTCATCTTCGTTCTCGTCGGGATAGTATATATTGCTATCACCGCCAAGCCCCTCGACCTTTGCCTCGAGCACTGTGAGCCTCTCACCCTGTTCCAAAATATCGGATATAGCCTCGCTCGTCGCGTTTTCGCATTCGGCGATATCCGCCTCAATAGCCGTAAGCCTTGCTCTGTCCTCATCTATCTTTTCGCTAGCGAGATTTACTGCCTCAAGAAGCTCGTCGGCACTATCCTCGAGTAATGTAATTTGTTCCCCCGCCTGCGCTGTGGTGTTAATTAACTCCGCGATTTTTGCATCTGCGTCTGCGAGCGTCTTTGCCTGCTCAGCGTCATTATCCTCTAGTGTGAGCAGTCTATCTTCAATGGTCGACAGCCTCTCCTTCGTCCCGTCGACATCTGTGTCGAGCAGAAGTATATCTGCCATCGCGACAGATAAGTCATCCGAAAGCATCTCCATTTTCGCCTTAGCACCGTCGAGGCTTGTTGTAAGAGTAGCTATGTCACCCTCGGCTCCGTCGAGCTTGCTCGTTGCCGCCCCTATCGCTATTCTTAACGCCTCGATGTCCTCGGGGTGTGACTCGCTTAACTCCTTCAGCGACATTATAATCTCGCATAGCGGCTCACCAAGCACCGTAAGGTAGTTTGCAAACCTGCCAGAGGTTATATCGCCAAAGAGAGCACCCAGGGTGTGTCCATCGGATATTCCTGTCGGTACTTCATCTGCCATCGACCCCTCACCAAGTCGCCCGATATCATCAATCAGTCGGTTCAGCCTCTCGATTATAAATAGTGGCAACCTGTCGAATGCCGCCTTCATTTCTGATGCCGTAAAGCCTCTGCCGCCAAATGACTTCGGGGCGGTAGGGCGAGATGGGAGTGAGGCGATTGTGAGGTCGGCTATTTCGGCATCCTTAATTTTCTTAGTATTCATCCTTTTCCTTTCTTCCGGGTGCGGTATATACCGCACCCATCTATTGTCTTTTAATCCTACCCTTGACTATGTAGCGGTAGGTGATTTGATATATACCTATCGGTGAGTTGTATCTATCCGACAGAATGGTTATCTGTTTCTCTACCCAGCCTTTTTCCTTTTCGGATATCGGCACAGTGTGGTAGTCGCCGAGCGCCATTGCAAAGTTCTCAAAGTCTATATCTCTGAATGATAACTCGCCGCCCGGGAAGCTTGTGACCTCTACATAACTGCCAACATCCGTTCCCACCTCGCACCTGATATCCGCCGCCGAATATGTGCGGTATTTAAGCACCAATGAGTGCTTCGAGGTTGATTTTGTCAGGTGGGGAATACCACAGTTGTCATAGGCTGTGCGTATCACATAGGTCGGCGCGTGCCGGTCGAATGAGTAGAAGTATGGGTGTAACCTCTGCCCCATCTCAAGCCTATACTCCTCGGGGTCGAAGTCCTCGCACTCTTTTATATAGTCCGGGGCTACTCCTCGCTTGTCATTATTAAAGACAAGCAGTCTGCCATCCTCTGTGCCGAAGAACAAGAGGTTGTCACACCCGAGGTAAACGGTAGCCTCAGAGAATACGCCGCCTGTCAGCTCATCGGTCGGATAGACGGTGTATTTTTTACCACCGTCCTCTATATAGTAGATAATAGTGCCATCCTCTGCCGTTACGCTGAAGACCTCGCCATCAGCCACCGCACCCTCGTCCTTATGCGCGATGTACTCACCGCAGGTATAGGAGTCAAATCTGTATACCCTTCTGTCCCCCTCATAGTGGCCGATGCCTGATAGATAAAACCACTCGTACTGCATATTTCCGCACTCGTCGGTATATCTGGCACGGCTGTCCGCGAGATACACAGAGCTGCCGACGCCTACCACAAGGTATCCGCACCACTCGGTTACCGAGGCGCGCGATATATCTTTATTAAGTAAGGAATAGTTTACATTCTCGGAACGCGGTGCAACGCTTCTCTCGTAGTTGATAGCCTTTTGCGTAAGGGCGTAAAGTCCGCTTTTGGTAAGGAATACCGGGTCATCAAAAAATGATGTTGCGCCACCTATCGCAGAAATACCCGAATGCACATACGCTCTTGGGTAGATCTTAGGCATAAAGTCGTCACCGGTAGCCTCCGGGGTGTGGTAGTATATGCTTCCCGTGCCATCGTCACCGCTCTTGAATACCGCCAGCGCGTCCCTTACAGCCAGCATATCTACTACTCCGTATGCACCTACGCCATCGGTAAAGTAGTTTAACTCGCCGAAGTAGAGGGCGGTGTCGTTAGCGTTTGTGCTCGGTGAAGAGTAGAAGACGGTGTTCGGAAGTCTGCTGTTTCCCGAGAGGAATATTCTGTCATCGAAAGCCTCTGCCACGGTACAGCCCGCGACAGCCTCGATGCCACATAGTGCCTCTCCGGAGTAGCCGAAACTAGCGCGCACCTCTTCTGCCACCGCCTCAATAACGCAGTCCGTGGGCGTGTCCCAGGCACTCTCGCTAATGCCTATTACCGCTACCACACGCTCGCCCTCTGTGATAGTGGTGTATGGTATATCTATACCGTGTTCCTTTACACCCGTCACCGCTGTGCACGCCGTAGAGAGGGGAAGCCTCAGCGCAACTCTGCGGTCCTCGATATTGTATGTTATGTTCTTGTCCTCGATGGTCTCCCTACCCGTGATGGTGGCAAAGGTATCTTGGTTTCCACCGAAGTATACTGTGCTTAAGAGGGGGCAACCGGCTGTGATATTTGCGCCCATCACCTTTAGTCCTGAGCCGATGTATAGTTTCCTTAAGGCGGTGCATTCGCTGAATACTCCGACATCGGTTTCGGTTAGGCTTCGTGGGAGCACTGCGCGCTCAAGCCTTATGCAGTGCCTTATCGCAAGTTTGCCTATTTTCTCTATACCCTCGGCTATATACAACTCTGTCATATAGACACAACTGGCCAGAGCGTATGGGCCTATCTCTATCACGCGAAACTCGCGCCCGTTTATCATAGTGACTGACGGGATATACCACGCGCCGGGATAATTTACATCGCTTACACCCGATACCATACAGGTGCCGAGTTCGTTGTCTAGTATAACGTAATTTAACACGGGTGTCCCGTAAGTATAGTGCTTCGGGTCGACTAGAACATATTGCTCTTTGATGCGATTGGTCAAGAGATTTCTCTGCTCGAACCTCTCCTTGTTGCGGTATGTTGTCGGGATGTATACATCCATTCCATCGTCGGCAAGCTCCTCGGCAACACCCTCGCCCCGAATTCTTACGATCGTGCTCTTGTCGGTTATGTAGTGTGAGCCAAGAAAGTTGAATGACGCGCCATCATCCCACCTAAGTGTTCCGATGGTGCTGTATGTTAGGTTGCTGTCGCGCGCCTCTTTGGGAATACGGTATAGTTGCCTGTTTGCAGTAGCGATAAGGTAGTCGGCGTCCCTGTCCTTATACTGTGCCAGTTTCCTTATCGGTGCGCCGAGATTGGCTATCTCGCGGTAACCCGGCACACTCTCGATAAGTCCGCCACCGTCGCCATCGTAGTCGCGGTATACATTCTCTGCGTAGGCTAGGCGCGTGTCCGATATACGGCTGCCGCTACCGCCTAATTCAATTCCGCGTATATCGCTGTAAGAGCGTGTATATTCGCCTCTGTCTAAACTGCCTTTTGCCATTATGCCCACCCATTGGTCGCGTACTCCGAGGCAAACTCGCCTGAGCCTGCCCTCTGTACTGTTGCCATACCCGAGCGATAGAGTGACATATAGTATTGTGCCTTGTCACTGTCATCGTCGAGCCAGAGATAGGATGCGACAAGCAGGGGGAGCAACTCCTCAACCTCGCGTGAGATGTCTATTTCCTCTTCCATATCATCACCACTGGCGACATACGGTGCGCGCCTGTATGTGAGTAGCACCTCGCCGTAGTAGGAGTAGGGTAGACGCATAACGCCACCCGAGATGTCAGCACCCGTAATTATAGCACCCGTTCGCCCCCTTGGGAGGGAATGCGTGCCGAGAAAGTCGGGACAGATTTCCTCGAGAGTATAGCACCTATGCTCGCCATAGATCGGAATATCCGAGGGGCGAGGGCCTCTTATAGAGTCAAACTCCGCGAGAGAGTATATGTCGTAGGCATATTCTCCTGAGAAGATGATGCTGCCGGGCGCGCTAAGTCTTGCACGAACCTCAACCATCTCTCCATCAAAGCTGTGCTCCTCGCGCATAGCGCCCGCAGTTATTATATAACTGCCAAGTCCGGACACCCTAAAGGAGTATGCCACACCGCAGAGGTCGTATTGTATAACCTCGCCACCCTCGTGATATATATGCTCGCCGAGAAGCCTTCCCCCCATCCTACCCGCGCTAAGTCTTACCGTCTTTAGCCTCGGTCTATCCTGATATATCGTGTGTAGCGCACGCGATAATGCCGGGATTAGCATCTCATCCTTGTCGAGCCCTACCTCAAATCCAAGGTCTATTACTGAATTTTTGAGTTCGTTTAGTGTCATTTTTCTCCTTTCCGTAAGCTTCTTAGGGGCGGCTTTGCCGCCCCGATTATCGTCTAGGGCATAGACGAATGTTAAAAATATGGTGGGGTATATGTATAAAACCTAGCATCTCACCACTTTGTGGCTTTATGTAATTACGGTCTAATTCATATCCCACCCAGACGCTTACAGAGAGGTTGTACCCTCAACTGCGTCAGCACTATCGATAGCAAGCAGGATGTGCTTGTATGTGCCGAAGCCTACACCGAAGCGACATCTACCATTCCAGATGTAGTTGCCGGTGTGGTTGTCTACCCAGTTGGAGATAGTGAGGGGAACACGGTTGAAGAACATATTACCCGAGAGGTTCTTGTTAGCCTCACTCGACATAATCATCACCCTGTCATCCTCGGTCTGCCAATTGGGCATAACCACAACATTCCAGTTGCCGAAGTGCAGGTTTATGTCGTTGTAGCCGTTGCCGAGAGCACCCTCAGAGCCACATACCTTCTTCGCGATCTGCTCGGCAACAGGTCTGTTGCCCGGAAGAATGATAGTGTCGGCAGTGTAGCCGAGTACCTCACCATTCTCGTCCTTCATATTACGGAGTTTAACCGCAAGTTCTGCGAGAGCCTCCTCGAATGCCGCAGTGGAAGCGGTTCTGTCAGCACCGGAGCGGAAAATGTCACCCGAGAAGATGTTGGACTGTGTGCCACTATTGCCGAGCGCGCCGCCCCACTTGTGCGCCGAAGCGAAAAGGGGAAGACCGTCGGGGGCTGTGAGGTCGAGTGTCGCCTTAGCAAATACACCCGATGCCTCAGTACCGTGTGCGAGAGCATATTCGCAAATCTTGTGCATCGTCTTGTAGTAAGCGCGAGTGAAATTCTCGGCTCTGCGCTTAGCATCAGCACCTACGCCATAGTTTGCATCCTCCATCATCTCTGCGGTGATGGTGAACTCCTTCATAAACTGAATATGCTCGATGAACTTGCGATAGGTCTCGCTGATGGTGTCATTTTCCGCACCCGCGCCCTCCTCTGCAGCTCTGAATACATCGAACTCATTCTGTCCGATAATGGTCTCACCGAACTTACCGCTCTTCTCGATATTGAAGAGCCAATCGCATATACCGCCACGCTTGGTGAGCAGGTCGCTCTCGTGCTCGATAACCATCTTAATGGGGGTCTCAAGCCTGCCTATTGCAGCATTTGCGAGACCGGAATTCTTAGAATAAATAATCATTTTTTATTAACTCCTTTCAATTAAAGCGAACGAGCACAGTATCACCGACACCGCTCGCCTCTTTCATATAATAGATTTCTGCGACACCGTTTGTCTTGGTCGCACTTACGGATAGCGCCCTGCCATCCCGAATGCCAAGTGTTACTCTGTCGGACACCTTAAGTCCTGACGGTGCCTCCGAGAATGTCGTCTCAAAGACCATATCGGGGGAGACGGGGTAACAAAATACATCCTTTCCACCACTCGCGAGTGATGCTCCTACAATATAGGTCGGGGTCTCTGTCTCTCTGACCGGCGCTACCGCACCATTCTTAACCACTACCGCCTCGCCTATGCTGTATGATCTGCCGTCCTCCCCGGGTAGGTATACACCCTCTGCCACATTAACACTACGGTTAAGTATCTTTACTAGTTTGAACATAGTTTTTATGTTTCCTTTCGCCTGCGTACGGGCTGAAATTGGGTGCTTTTATTCATTTTTTTGCACCCGTATGCCCGCTATTGGTTATGGCTATCTTGCCACTCTTCTGTATAGAGCTTGTATCTCGGCATCATTCATACCCGAGAATAGCTCTCTTGCGCGTTCCAGCTCCACACGAGTCATACCGCCCGTGGGCGTGCCGGCGCGCCTTGGTGCCGCAGGGCTGAGATGCGAGCGGTTGTCGCGCGCCTTCGGTCTCTCGCTTGTCGCAAGATATGCCTCCTTTGGTGTCAGTCCGAGGTCGCGCAGTGCCGCGTAGCGCATAGGATTATGAAGCTCGGTAATGTGGGTTATTTCGGATAACTCGGGGAACTCCCCCTTAAGTATTTTGAGGTCCTCCTGTATGAGTGCCTCGTAGTCAATTGTGTTACCTCCGTCCTCTCCATCACTCGCATCATCAACTATCTCGTCCATCTTAGGAGCATCTGTTATATCCTCATCCTTAACCTCTCGGTCAATCTCTTCGTATGATACCTGATCTGCTATATCATCGCAGCCTAGAGCTGTACCCGTGTCGACTTCTTCGCGGATATCGGGCGTAATCATCGTGTTTTCTGTCACTTCTCTTAGCCTCTCTTATCTCTTAGGTCGGTCTTAGAGGTGGTCTTTGTTGCGCTCGGCTCACCCTTGGGCTTTACCGGTGCCTCTACCTTTCCTATACTCATGGTGCGGTAGGGCGTGCTCTTGTCGCTGTTTGTGTTGGTTTTCTTCATTTTCTTTGTTCCTTTCTTGTTTTGTGTTGGCGCTCTGTCCTCTTCCGGAGCATCTTAGGCTCTCGCTTCTTATCTCAAGGTTGACATACCTTGGTATAATAGTAAACACGCTTTAGTTGTGATGTTTTTTTACACACGTGCCCTATTTACCAAAGGGGGTAGCTGCCTGTTGACTTGGAGCCCTCGTCCTCGATGCCCTCGATTACACCGTCTGCGTAATCCTTGTAGTATTGTCGATATTTCTTCGTTTCCTCAAGGATATAGTCTATATCCTCCTTGGGTAGACCGTATTCCGCCGCTCTCGCTGCCGCATCCTCGGGGCTTATCGTCAGGTTGAATACCATATCAAGCAGCCTCTTCTTTATAGCGCTTCGTGTACCACTCTGCACAAATCCAATGGTGGCGGTTGCCTCCTTGGGGTTTAGGCCGGCATCAATAGCGTGCTTGTATATGTCATTGGGGTCGTACACCTCGTCCTCGATTAGGCGCACAACCAGGCTATTCCTTATCCTGTCCTGATTGCGACCATACGTGTCGAGGTAGGCGAGGTATCCGCGCTTCGCTTGTGCCATGGTTTCATCGCGTGCATCGCTTATCTCCCTTACGCGCTCTTGGTACTCATCACCCCTCTTGGCCTCTAGGTGGCTTAGGTATCCGCCACTGATGCCCTTGTCGAGCACAGCTTCAGCACCGGCACCGTATTTTGACACCCGTCCTTTCACCAGCGCCTCATTCATAGCACGCGAGTAGGCTTGGTCGTACTCCTTACCGTTCTCTCTTTTGTAGGTCTCAAAGGAGTCGGGGCCATTCGATATCTCGCGGTTCTTGATATACTCCTTGAGGAATTCCTCCAGTTCTGTTTTGCCCTTAATAGCCATAGTATTCGCCTCCCATCTCACCCTTGTTTACACGATCAAGCTCAGCCTTGAAATACTCGACATTCTCTCTCGCGTATGGATAGTGCGCCCTCTCCTGGCACTGCCAATAGCGCAGCAGCGTTACCATACTTGATGCGTCACCGAGTGTGCCGGCCTTTAGGTTTTCGAGGTTTCTCTGCCAGAGTGCCTCGCGCTGGTATTCGCTACCGCCGTTTAGGTCTACCGTGAAGAGGTAGTCGTCGTCATAGTAATACTCGCCACGACGTATGTCATACTCGATGAAGTCAAAGCGGTTGAACTCCGCTGAGTGTACCCGTCCGTAGGCATCCTTGTAGGATAGTCTGCGTGGCTCATCGGCGAATGCAAGATAGAGCGAGAAAATAATTTTGTCAAGCTCGGCATAGGCTGTGTGCTTCATCTTCTTTTTTGACTCTAATCTGCCGGACGCCTGTGAAATTCGCAGCTGTTTTGCTACACCCGACTCTACCTTACTTGTATCTATGCCCTGGTAGGCGTCCGATATACCGATAACCCTCTTCGCGTGGTCGTATAGCCTCTCAGCCTCCATAATATCCTGCGATATATCCGGGGTGGTGTCTACCGTACCGTACTGTGCCGCACTCTCGCCCGGCTTCATTCGTATCACCTGACCGAATACCGAGTTATTGAGCGAAATCGACGCATCCTCGGGTACGATAGGTGTGATACCTGCTCGGAGCAGCTTCTTCAGTATTCGTGACTCAATCTTGTTGATTGCCTGTTGCTCCGGTCTGATATAGTCGCAGTCGGACTGACCGAGGAGCGTACCCTCGCCCGAGGTATTCTTCCTTATCACTATCGGGAATAGTTTCGGTACATAGTAGGGGATTTTGGTCTTTGACATCCGTCCCGACACATCGGGCGAGTAGGCGGGTATTTTAATACCCGACGGTAGGGCAATATCCCCATCTATCATCTCGTAGCGTATCTCTGCTGTTACAGCCTCGGCGGCGCAGTCACACTTGCCATCCTCGTTTCCGCATACCGAGCATACCTCGCCCTTACGCATATAATATTTAGGTAGGTCGGAGAGGGGGAGCGAGCCTGAGAATATGTATCTGCCGACCTCGCCCTCCTCGTCGCGGTAGAAGCAGACGATGACCGAAATGGTGTCCCCCTCGGGCGTCGGTGTCTCATACTCAACCTCGCACTCGGCGAGCGCGATAGCCTCCTCGTCGACCTTGTACCGCCTCATTAGTTCACCGCGTGTGGTGGTGAAGCGCAGGAAGCAGTACTCCATATCCTGAATAGAGGAAAGGCCGGGCTGCGGTACAAAATCGCGCGGTGAGATGCAGTGTACCTTGACCGTACCGACCTCGCCGAGATGCTCCTCGGTGTTGTCCCACTCCGCGTACCATACGCTGCCACCGTAAATGTAGGTGTAGCGCTCGTCCATGTCGTTCATCACCTCGAACGGCAGCCTGTCGCGCACCGAGCGCAAGAGCCTCTCTATCGCATCCGCGTTCCTTGAACGGTGCTCACTGTATGAGGACGGCTCAGCCTTTGGCATCGGGATGTCGGAGGAAATCTGACTCTCGACCATCTCGTATGTTATATTTCTGACGGTTAGTGCCTCCTCCTCCGAGCCGTCAATCTCTGTTGAGCCACGGTACTGTCGCATAGCGCGCTCAAGTGAAATCAGCTCGCTCGAAAATGCGTTTTTGCTCGCCTCGTATAGGTCGCGGAAGAACTCTAGCCTTGCTTCTTTGTTTGTGTTTTCTGTTCTCACATTGGTTCTCCGTATTTTTGTTTTAGGTATTGTTTGCCAGCCTCGTCTGCTGCGTGATAGTCCTCCCACATATCCCGTGTCCATACGCGCTTCGGCAGTATTTCCATAGGGTCGCTCGGCCGTGTATGGAAGATGGCAAAGCCTCGTAATGCGTCGGGCGCGTGGGTTATATCGTGTGGCTCTGTCGCGCAGTCGGTGGGGCGTAGCTTGTCTATCGCGAGGGCGGGCAGACACCGTATTAGCTCGGTACAGGTGGAGAAAATCTGCAGCTTTACTCCATATTCACCCTCACCGAGCAGCTCCTTCACCGCCAGCCATCCGCACTCTCTGTCGTTCGAGGTCTTGGTGAAGCTGATGCCGTATTCCGCGAAGATGCTTGCCTTTGACTTGCCGCTCTCTTGGCTACGCGACCATAGGTCCGGCGGTGCTAGCGTGGCGTAGATGTCCTCGCCCGGCGCGGTGCGCTCGTTTATAGCCCTCGCCGCTGTGCTAATGGGTAGGTTAGACTCGCAATACTCGCGATAGACATAGGCCCTGCCATCGGGTGCTATGGCAATCCACAACACCGCGAGGCGGTCGAGGCCATAGTCGAGAGTGCGATACCTGCGCCAGTGCGTCGGCACTTCAAAGGGCGTGATAATATGCCTCTCGCGTCTCCACTCCGAAAAGTATTGCCCCTCGAAGATGTCCCACTCGCCGTATAACAGTGCCTTTCGCTCGCGCTCGGGTAGTGCGAGAAGACGCCGCTTGTAGTCGGGGTCGCACCGTAAGAGAAATGCGTTATCATCAAGCATAGAGGGGATGAACACACGCTCCATTCCGTCCTCGCCTATAAACGGCGTGCCGGGTGTGGCAGGGTCGACAAATCTCTCCTTAACCCAGGTATGCCCCACGCCACCCGGGTTGGTAGAGGACTTCACCTGCTTCGGGTAGCTGTTCGCGCCCCTCACTCGCGAGATTAGGTAGATGTACTGCATCTCGGTGAAGTGCGTCAGCTCGTCAAAGCGTATGACGTCGTATTCTGCCGACTGGTATTGGTATACATCGTTCTCTGCGGCGCAGTAGCCGAAGTCGATGGTTGAGCCGTTTTTGAAGCGGCCTGTGTGGCTTGATGAATTGAAGGTGTAAATCTCGCGTGGGTAGAGCGAGAGGGCTGTGCGTATTAGTGACTTGTCAAGCTCGGCAAATGTTCGTCTTAGGATGAGCTGTCTTGAGCCGGGGTAGTTTAAGGCGAAGAGCAGTGCATCGACGACCTGACCGTATGACTTGCCACCGCCGGCGGCACCACCGAATAGCACCTCGCCCGATGTCGCCTCGATAAACTGCTTTTGCTTCCTTGTTATTGATAATGATAGCTTCATATTAGCCTGCGCGTCTCACTATGAGAGATGCCCCTCTCACGCGGTCTCACTCAACTACCTCTACTGTCACATCGAGATGCCTTGCCTCGTCTGATGAGCCGTCCTCCATACCAAACTCATTGGTGAGAAGATACTTGACTACTGACGCATCGTATCGCTTGCCTAGCGCTCCGTCTATTAGATAATCTCTTCTTATTTCGCTGCATTCGCGATACGCACGCAGAAACTCAGCGTGTTCCCTCCAGCCCTCTATATCCTCGAGCGTCACACCGATACTCCTCGCAAACTTTGAGAAGCTCGGCACACCCGAGTCCGAGTAGCCGATGAAGTAGGTATACATCATATGAGGCAGTTGCCTATCATACCGTTTCCTTTTCGCCATTTGCCCTCCTTGCTTTGTTTACCCTTTACCTGATTTACCTTCTGCCTTTTGTGATGATGACCGAATTACAACTTGTCATTCATTACTGATAACCCATTCCTCATTCCTTCTGCCGCGCACCATAGGTGCGTCACCGAGGCTTCGCTTGGGTGTCGCCACACTTCAATCTCACCCGGTGGTGAGGATTTCCCCCGGTGATAGGACTTGGCATACGCGTCTGCCTCGCCCCTCGGCAAAACCATTATATCAGGTAATTTCGCCGTTGTAAGTATGAACTAGTTCCAAAGTTAGTGCCATATTTTTAACTCCCGTTTGGCTGTAATATACAAAAACCTATGTCAATTTGAAATCAAAATGAAATGATATAGTCTTACGTCTATGGTAATGCAGGGGGGGAGAACATATGTCATCAAAAGGGCGCAAAAAAAGGAGCGAAAATCGCTCCTTTACGGTGTATATTAGTAAATGCTGTCCTAATGCGCAAGTGGCATAGAAATATAAAATAGTTATGTTGATACCTAGTTAGCATAGAAGATAGATAAGTTATCCTGTTTTTAGATAGCATATAACACTTGTGAAAGAGGGTCGGAAGCTCGCTCAACCTACATCACAAGCTCATATAGCTCGAGTAGCTCCTCCTCGATGTCACACTTCCTTTTATCTATCTCCGCGGCGCGCACATAGTCTGAAGCTGCCGAGCCGAATAGCTCCTCATCAAGTACGGCAAGCTCAGCCTCAAGCTCCTCGATTTTCGCCTTTGCGCGCTCGATTTTTCTCTCCTCACTGCGTCTTTTGGCATTCTCGCGCTTTGCGCGCTCGTACTCCTCCTTGCTGTCGGTGACGGGCTTCGATACCGTTGCTTCCGGGGCAGTCATACGCACGCGTTCTCTTAGTCGCAGGTACTCATCGAAAGCATCGTCGAAGTCCATAAGCTCGCAGTCTATCATACCGCGTGCCTCTGTCGGAGCAAGCTCGATTATGCGCGTGGCAATACTGTTTATGAAGTATCTGTCGTGCGACACCGCGATTATCGTGCCGGGGAATGCTATTAGCGCGTGCTCAAGTGCCTCGCGCGAGCCGATGTCGAGGTGGTTGGTAGGCTCGTCCATTACAAGAAGATTAACCTTTTTAAGTATCAGCTTCGCCAGCGTAAGACGCGCGCGCTCACCACCCGATAGGCTGGATATTGGCTTGTCAATATCGTCAGCACCAAAGAGGAACAGCGCGAGCGTGCTCCTAAGCTCGACATCCTTTTTCTCGGGGTACTCGTCGTGCATCTCCTCAAATACGGTCTTTCCCACGGATAGCCCGCGGTTTTCCTGGTCGTAGTAGCCTATCTTTATATTGTAGCCGAGCGTGATTTTGCCCGACCTTGGGGTTAGCATAAAGTTGATTAGCTTCATCAGGGTAGACTTACCCGAGCCGTTCGGACCGAGCACCATCACCCTCTCGCCACGCCTAACAAGGAATGAGAGATTTCGTATTATCTCGCGTTCGCCATAAGCGAAGGACAGGTCACGCACATCCACGACCTCGCCTGCCGCGTCATCAAGGGCGGAGAACTGCATACGGATGTCGCGCGGTGCCTTCGGTGCCAGCTCTACCAGCTCCATTCGGTCGAGCTGCTTCTGCTTCGCGCGAATGGTGACGAAGTTGTGCTCGCGGTTGCACCTGCGCTGGAATTCTATATTCGCTCTTATCCGCGCTATCTCTCGCTGCTGCTCCTTGTATCGCTTTTCGAGTGATGCTGCCTCCGCCTCCATCTGTGCCTTGGCGCGAGTGTACGAGCCGTGGTACAGCCTTGCGCGTGAGTAGAGTATATGCAGGGTGTGCGTTGTCGTGCGGTCTAGGAAATATCTGTCGTGTGATATTATAATTACGGTTTTCTTGTACGAGGCAATATAGCTCTCCAGCCAGACAAGGGCATCAATATCAAGGTGGTTGGTCGGCTCGTCAAGCATTAGTATATCAGGCTCGGTCGCGAGCAGGCGCGCGAGCGCAAGACGAGTGTACTGTCCGCCCGAGAGCGTGCTAATTTTTTGGTTGACTAACCCCTCGTCAAAGCCTAGGCGAAGCAGCATTCCGCGACACCTGGAGCGAAACTCTAGACCACCCCCGTCGGAAAAACGCCTATTAAGGTCGGCGAGCCTTGCCGACAGGCTGACAATCTCGTCCTCGTCTGTCGCGTGAGATAGCTCACCCTCGCACTCGGTAATCCTGCATTCAAGGCTTGTCAGTGCGGGAAAGGCGGTATACATATATTCAAGGCAGGTCATCTCGCCGGGAAGTGAGGTTAGGTCGGGATTTTGCTCCAGCATGCCGACGGTGTAGCCCTTTGCGACATATACAGCGCCCGTGTCGGGCGTGCTCGCCCCCGCGAGAATTCGCATAAGAGAGGTTTTGCCCGCCCCATTCACGCCAATTATACCTATTCTGTCGCCCTCGTTCGCAGAGAATGATACATCGTTCAGTATTACATCTGTACCAAACGCGAGAGAAACGCCATCGCAGGAAATCGAAATCACGAGCAACACCTCCTTAGGTAGAATACTAAAATGCTTATAAAAACAGGATTAGAAATAACAAATTATATCATATAATTGCCTAGGATATTGTACCATAACCCGTTCTGCGTGTCAAGTCTTAGGGACAAAGAGAAGAGCAGCACAATCAACCGCCTAAATGATTTTCCCCTTTAAGCAGATGATGCTTGCGGGTAAGGTTGTTTTTTTGAATGGTCAACGAGCCTGCGCGATTTAGAGGCGCCGCCACAGTTGTATATATTCGCCTAAAATGCATAAATATGCAAGGATATTCAATTAAAAGGGGCTAAAACCTCGAATAGTAGGGAAGAAATGTTACAAAAATACCCCAAAAATCCCGGCTAGCATCAGAAAACATCCTGTTTACCGCGTTCGCTTCAATCGCGTATGCATAATTTGCATGAATAAGACCGTAAAATACTAAAAAATCTTTAATTATTCACTTCCTCCGTGAATATATGCACAAAATAATCAAGAAAAACTCGCGCGCACGCACGCTGTGCCACACCTAATTACCTGCGATAACCCCAATCCTTTGTATATAATGCACAAAAATCCCACCCAAACACAACAATATGAATAAAAATGCAACAAAAATGAATTATTTTTCAAAAAACCGTTGACAATATGCATTCATCGGTGTATAATTATGACATCACAAATAAAGACGGGCATATTTGCCCACAAGAAAGAGGTAAAAAATGAAAAAGATTATTTCTCTTGTACTCGTTCTTGCTCTCGCGCTCACTATGATGTTCGCACTCGCAAGCTGTGCGGCTCCCACTGCTAAGGTAGCTGTTCAGAAGGGTACAACAAGTAAGATGTATGCAGATTTACTCAAGGGTATTGAGGTTGCATCCTACGACACATTTGCTCTTGCAGCAAAGGATATGAAGAACGGTAATGCTGACTATGTAATAGTTGATAAGACTACTGCTAAGGCTCTTTGCAACGAGATTGACGGTCTTAAGATTATGGACATCGCGCTCTCCACTGAGTACTACGGTATCGCAGTTGATAAGGAGCAGGCTGCTCTTAAGGATCAGATCAATAACATTCTTGCTACTAAGAAAGATCAGATTGATGATATCATGGCTAAGTACAATGCAGGCCTTGAGGCTACCTATGTTGGCGTTGAGTCGGCTGAGAAGAATGTTGACAACGCTGCAGGTCAGCTCGTAGTTGCTACCAACGCAGAGTTTGCTCCTTGGGAGTACAAGGGTGCTGACGGCAAGTACTACGGCATCGACATGGAGATTGCCGCACTCATCGCTGACGAGCTTGACCTTGAGCTTGTTATCGAGGATATGGACTTTGACAATGTTGTTGGTTCTGTCGGTAAGCAGGGTATTGACATCGCTATGTCCGGTATCACCATCACCGCTGAGCGTGAGAAGGTTGTTAACTTCTCTGACCCCTACTTCATCGAGTCTATCGTTGTAGTTTGCAACGAGGATGACACCTCGCTTGATGCCGCAGGTACAGTTGTTGACATCCTTACAGTTCTCTGCACTCCTGCTGAGGAAGAATAAGTTTTAATAAAAGGATAAGGTTAAAGGCTTAGTGTTAGGCTAAGCCTTTAATTTGGTTAATGAGATGAATAGTATTTCCGAAATGTGGGATGAATTTGTCAGGCAATTCATCACCAGAGGTGGATACAAGAATGTTCTTTCGGGTCTTGGCGTAACCGTCGAGATAGCAATACTCGGCCTCGTTATCGGTATCGTTATCGGTATCCTTATAGCGGTGGTTAGAGTAATGCCGAAGAACGGTATCCTGCCTAAAATTCTCGATAAGATATGCGGTGCTTATGTTGAGCTGTTCCGAGGAACGCCTATCGTCGTTCAGCTTCTTATCGGATATTGGGTTCTCCTGCCCGCGCTTGACATACAGGTAAACTCGGGTGTCCCCGTTGCTATTATCGTCTTCGGTCTTAACTCCGGCGCATATGTCAGTGAGATTATGCGTGGCGGTATCAACTCGGTTGACCCGGGACAGATGGAGGCCGGTCGCGCTGTCGGTCTGCCATATTCTGTCGCTATGACAAAGATTGTTGTTCCCCAGGCTATCAAGAACATTCTCCCCACACTTGGTAACGAGTTTATCGTGCTTATTAAGGAGACCTCGGTAGTCAGCTTCATTGCCGTCACCGACCTATACAAGTCCTTTAAGCAGCTTGGTGACCCCACCTATGACTACACTATGCCGTATCTGATGCTTGCGCTTACATACCTTGTTATGGTGCTCATGATTTCTTGGGGCGTTAGGTCGCTGGAGCGTCATTTGAAGAGGAGTGAGAGGTAATATGGATAACGAAATGAATGTAAAAACAGAGGGCGGTGCGGTAGCAGATGCCGAGCGCGAGATTGTCCTCTCGGTCAAGGGGCTGGAAAAGACCTTTGGCAAGCTCGAGGTGCTTCGCGGACTCGACCTCGATATATACGACGGTGAGCAGATTGCCATCATCGGCCCATCAGGTTGCGGTAAGTCGACATTTTTGCGTTGTCTCAACTGTATGGAGGATCCCACGGGTGGCTCCATCTTCTTCGAGGGCGTTGACATCGCAGATGTCAGAGTTGATATTAACAAGCATCGCGAACACATCGGTATGGTGTTCCAGCAGTTCAACCTCTTCAACAACAAGACCGTTGTTGAGAATATCATGCTTGCCCCCGTATATGTTGGCGTAAGAGAAATTAAGGCGGCGAAGCGCAAGAATTTCTTTAGAAAGATAGCCAACATCTTTAGAAAGAACAAGAAAGATCTTATTCCCATCGAAACCACCGAAAAGGAGATAAAGGAAAAGGCACGGGAGACGGCATTATCTCTGCTTGAGAGGATAGGCCTTGTTGACAAGGCGGATGTATATCCCTCGACGCTATCGGGCGGACAGAAGCAGCGTGTAGCTATTGTTCGCGCTCTTGCTATGAACCCAAAGGTAATCCTCTTCGATGAGCCTACCTCTGCCCTCGACCCGGAGATGGTCGGCGAGGTTCTCGACCTGATGAAGGCACTCGCACACGAGGGTATGACGATGGTTATTGTAACCCACGAGATGGGCTTCGCACGCGAGGTTGCGGATAGGATACTCTTCATGGATTCCGGCAAAATCGTCGAGCAGGGGCCACCTTCCGAAGTCCTCGGCAACCCGAAGAATGCAAGGCTTCAGGACTTCCTGTCTAAGGTTTTGTAAAATACATTATAATCACTAGAGCAGATGATAGGGCATACCTCGTCTGCTCTTTTTTTGTGAGGGGGTAAATCTGCTCTTATTCCTCTTTTGCATTAAAGAATTATAGCATATTCGGAGCAATAGGAACCTCTCATAAATCAAAATCGACCGTGAAACAAAGCGATACAAAAAGTTAAGCAAATCAAATTCATCAGCGTTCCAAATTTATTTCACAAAGCGAACAAACCCGTACCAAAATGCCTCGCGGTCTAATGATAATAAAGATAATAAAAATAAGAAATATCATAAATATCATAAATATCATAAATATCATAAATATCGTAAATATCATAAAAAATGTAAATTTCGACAAGGTCGACCATATCATAAATCAAGAGATGGATTTGTGCGGCTTTTTCGTTGTGCAATATCACTAAAAAATACAAGTCGCTCGCTTGAAATTTTGGAAGGGGGTCATACTTACAAAGTGGCTTTTGCCTGCTATAATGGTCTTGTAGATAAAAATAACAAGTAAAGGAAGTAGAAAAAATGACCACTCAAAGGGAAAATCGTTATTACTTAAATATGCTAAGGGGCTTTGCGGTTAGGAGCTATTATACCGAGGTTTTGGGGCTTCTTGGCGCGGAACTTATGGTATATAGTCTTATCGCATCGCATACCGAGAATGAGGATTACGGATGTGCATTTTCGGGTAGTATGGATCAGCTCGCAGAGGCAACAGGGATGTCGGTATCCACTGCAAGGCGTGCCATATCAAGGCTTCTCGAGAAAAAACTAATCATCCGAGACGAGCGAAAGGAGAATATGTATAAATACACCGTGGTTTACTATGCCGACCTTGACCTCGCGGAAAGACTGCTTTGTGAATATGTCGACAGATTAAGCAGTATGCCGAAAATGCGTCCACAATCGCTTTAGACTAAAGTGAAAGGAGCGAGTAGAGTCGGGGCAGATTATGGTGGATGGCGGGAAGTAGTTAAAGCAGAAAAATAGAGCATATATCGGATAATCACTTGTGCGTAAGACCGTCGAGGCTATATGCTCCGAGGTTACATAAGTGAAAAATCAAGACAATATGCTCTATTAATATGGTTGCTACACTAAGCGTGTTTTGTTTTGCAGAAAGTCTAAGCTAACACTCTTGCGCGCCTAGCTTGTCGCGCCCGATGCCAAATATCTGCCACCGGTTTTAATTGCACTCTGCCGTAAGTATGCTTAGCAGTTTTTTGAAATTGTCGGGCAACTCGCACTGGAAGGTCATGCGCTCGCCCGTCCTAGGGTGGGTGAGGGTTAGCCTTTTAGCGTGCAGAACTTGACCGTCTAGTAGGGGGGCGTGTCGTTTTTCAAAGGGTATTTTACTACCGCCGCCGTACACCTCATCACCTATTAGAGGGTGTCCTGTATGGGACATATGTACTCTGATTTGGTGCGTGCGCCCTGTTTCAAGACGCAGTCTAATATAGGTTATCTGTCCGAATGAAGCGAGCACCTCATAGTGCGTTATGGCATCCCTTGCGTGTGATGCGCCATTCAGTATCACTGCCATACGCTTGCGGTCGACGGGGTGCCTGCCGATGGGGAGATCAACCGTTCCGCCCTTATCCTTGAAGCCGCCGCGCACAAGTGCGTGGTACTCGCGCTCGATACCGTGGTGACCCAGCTCTGCCGAAAGCGCTGTATGCGCCATATCATTCTTAGCCACGACGAGCAGACCCGATGTATCCTTGTCTATCCTGTGCACGATGCCCGGGCGCATAACGCCGCCAATACCTGACAGGCTCTCTCGGCAGTGGTAGAGCAGTGCATTCACCAGTGTGCCGGAATAATTGCCGGGGGCGGGGTGTACCACCATTCCCGACGGTTTGTTAACTACGATTATATCCTCATCCTCATACACGATGTCGAGGGGGATGTTCTCGGGTGTCACCTCGTATTCCTCGGGCTCGGGGAGCGTGACCTCGACAGTCATACCCACCGAAACCACGAATTTCTTGTCGCGCGCCCTGCTGTCAACCGTGACATCGCCGGCCTCGATTAGCCTCGCTGAGGCGGTACGAGATATGCCTGCCACCCGTGCCACATAGGCATCAAGCCGCATTCCGCCCTCGTTTTCGCTTGGGGTGTATGTCATTGTTCCTCGCCCTCACTCTCACCGGGCTTATCCGTTATAACTGTGTCATCCGCCTGCACATCTACGGTCGCATCATCGGTGTCGGCACTGTCAATTAGTGTACCGTCTGCCTCTGCGCGCTTAGGCTCTATTGTAGCATCGGCTGGCGCGCCCTCACGCTCTGTTACTGCATCCTCGACGCTGACGGGTGTCGATTTTTGCGGTAGCCCCCTTGCCTCATTTACAATATCCAAGAGGAGTGCTATGATAAGCAAACCTGCACCAACGCATACGAAACTGTCTGCACCGTTAAACACCGCGAAGTTGATTAGCCTGAAGTCGATAAAGTCGACAACATATCCAAGGGCTGTGCGGTCTATCATATTGCCGATTCCACCGCCTGCAATCATAGCGAGTGGGATTGAGTAGAGCTTGCTATCCGCGTGTCCCAAAAACAGGTACAAGAGAATAGCTATAATAGCAATCACCGAAAAAGTGTTAAATACCCAAGGTGCATCAGACAGCATACCAAATGCAGCACCCCTATTCTCGAGGTAGGTGAGGTGTATAACCCCCTCGATTATCGGCAGTGTGTCGATAGGCTCAAGATATACAACCGCCAAAAATTTAGTAAATTGGTCAAGTAGTATGATGCCGAGTATCAATGCTATATATAAAAAGTATTCGCTAATCCTTTTAGGAATAAATAACTTCTTTAGTTTGTCCTTCATTTTATCTCCTAACTAGAGATGTCCCTACAAAAAGTTCGCTTTTATATAACAGGTAGGAACGTTGTGATAGCCGCGAGGGCTATGTATGCAACCATAAACGGCAGGTCTATCGGTGTGTCCTGTCCGATATTAAACTTCGCCATCACCATACGGAATGGAATAACAAAGGTCTCCGAGACCACAAGGCATATCGCAAACAATTTGTTTTCCTCGACATCGACGAAGAATTGCAGCACGACACGCAGCAGCATCGCGAGCGATATTAGCGATAGAAATATCTCTACCGCCTTGGCTATTATATAGAAAAATACTTCCACTGTATATCCTTTCGGTAGTTGGGAGGATGTCCCGAATTATTGGTTTACCCCATACCCGTGTTAAGTTTTTGCACAGATTTGCCCAAATCGAGGGCGTTTTTTATAAGCTTTTATTGTCCGTTATAGCAAATAGAGCCAAAGAGATATTCCCGTCTTGGCTCTATTCCGGCTCTATATGGGCATAGTATGGTAAACAAATGAGTACAAAATTGCATCATTCGGGCAGGAGGCGTGGGAAGAAAAGACAAAGCACAGCCTGCTTTCCCTAAGTCTAAATCCCGGATTAAGCTATTTTGTGTATGACCGAGTCAGTCAGCGTCGGATATATCTACGTTTGCGTGGGGAGTGATTATGAATGTCGTGGGTGCGACCCTCTTAATCTCGCCATCGAAGCAGTAGGTTACTCCGTTTAGGAAATCGAGCATACGGGTGATAGACGCGCGGTCGAGAACCTCAAGGTTAAGTACGACTGTGCATCCACGCAGAAGCAGGTCTGCGACATCTCCGACATCCTGATACTTCTCGGGGCGCATAACACGAAGTTCTACGCTGTCGCTTCTTGCCGAGATGGATGCCTGTGGTGCTTCGGTTGCTACGGTTGTCTCCTGTCGTGCGCTCTCATCGCGGACTACTTCGGTTGGTGTCGTCGGATTTCCTGTCGTCTCCTCAAAGGGGTGCATTGTCACCTCTTCATCCTCTTCCTTTTTGCGTCCGAATCTTCTTCTAAGCTCGTCAAACATTTTATATCTCCTTATCTCGCATAATTCTATCCTTGTTAGGGATGGGGGTACAAAACCTTGGCTTTTAACACCTCTTGCCTAAATTCCAACCCGTCTACGGTATAAACCTTTGTCGCATAGGATTGTTTAGACCAAGTGCATAAATACAGGGCTAAGCTATTACTCTTTTCTGAAAATCTTCCTGCCGACGCGGACGATTGTCGCACCCTCTTCTATGGCTATCTTGTAGGAGTCCGTCATACCCATCGAGAGCATCGGCTCGCCCTCGAAGCATCCTGCCGCGACCATCCTATCGAATAGCTCGCGTGTTTTACGGAAGTATGGGCGAATGTCCTCCGCCACCTCGCACACAGGCCCCATTGTCATAAGTCCCGAAACTATCAGGCTGTCAAACTCACCGAGTGCCTGACAGAACTCCATTGCCTTCTCCGGGTTAATACCGCCCTTAGTGTCCTCATCCGCCGAGTTCACCTCGATGAGCACAGGCACACGCCTACCGACGCGCTTCGCCTGCCTGTCAATCTCTCGTGCCAGATCTATCGAGTCGAGCGAGTGTATAAGTGCTACCCTCTCGATAATGTACTTTACCTTGTTGCGCTGGAGGTTGCCTATCTCGTGTAGGTGGGGGGTATATCCTGCCTCCGAGAGCAATTCACCGCGACGCCTTAATTCCTGCGGTCTATTCTCGCCAATGTCGGTAGCACCAAAGCCCGCGAGGGCGAGCAGCTCCCCGTCTGTGCCACTCTTTGTCACAGCCACAAGCCTGACAGGTCCGCGGCCGAGCCTTGTGCACAACTCGTCAATCTCGGAAGAGAGAGCATAATAGTTATTCTCGATATATTCGTACATGCTAAGCCTCCTTAACTGCGAGTGCCAGGAAAATAATTCTATCGTAAAACTTATTATATCATTTTACACCCCTAAAAATCAAGTGCTTTGGATAAAAAAACAGCTACTCTGTAATTTTTTTCTTGAAGCGCAAAATTAAAGGATTTTCGATGCCCCTCTCTATTGACAATCGAGCGCAAATTTATTATAATATTATTTAATGATATTCACGAGTGCGTGCGTATATGCATGAGAAGGAGGCACTATGACAAGGACTAACAAAATAGTTTGTATAGCACTGGTTGTAACGTTCGCTATAATGCTCACGGGCTTTGGCGTATATAACCTCATAGAGGCTGAGCAGGATAGGCTATTCCGCGAGGAGGTTAAGAAGTATTCCGAGCCATACGAGGTCGAAAAGGCGAAATGCACGGTGGAGCTATATAACCTAGAGCGTGAATTAAACAAGCTTCTGCCCTGTGGTGCAACTATGACTATGGTTGTTACATCACCTCGCAAAATGCTATATGACAATGTTTATCCGATATTCTCGGGTACAAGTGAATACAACAGTAAGAACGAAAACCTAAGCCTTGCCGGCACCATCTGCCTTTCACCCACCGACCTGCCGGGTATGGATGGGAATATAACGGTGGATGAGTTTTCCGAGATGGTTGAGGCGGGCTGGAGCACGGCACTTTATGTCAGCCATAAGGGTGCGAGTGATATAACGAATTACCTGAGTACGGCAAAGACGCAGTTCTCCGCGCTCGGTATAGATATGCCGAATACCGCCTACTTCATCTCGGGCGCATATTCGACCAACCACGACGGCAGTCTTATGAGCTACGGCATCAGGAATGTTATACATCACGAGGAGTCGGGCTACAACTTGATTGGTACCGACCTTGAGAGTGGGATGTGGCGCGTCGGTGATCTCGGCTGGAACACCACGGGTGTTGCAAATTCTGCATTTACGGCACTTCTCGCCGGCTCGGGCAACCTAGTATTCAGCATCGGCTTCGAGGAGGGGGACAAGAGTCGATGGTTTGTTGGTGACGATATGGGTAATGCCGCGTTCTCGCGTATGCTTGATAAATTCCGCGACTGCGTGCGCGCGGACGATATGCGTGTTGCCTCTCTTGCCGAGGGGCGTATAACCTACAAGGCTCATATTGACAAATATATTGAGCTGGCCCCGACACTGGAGCCTCGCCGTAAGGCACTTCAGGCAGAGGTAGACAGGCTTAACACCATACTCTTCCGTATCTATGCGGGTGACTTTAGCGTAGTGGAGGGGAAAGAGGATGCATGAGAAAATTGTGGGGGCAGAGCTTCCCTCTGTTATGGCACTCGCCTACCTGGGCGACGCGCGCCACGCGCTGTATGTGCGCGAGATGCTTGTCAGGCGCGGTCTATCTAAGTCGGGCGACCTCAATCGCGAGTCGCTTCGCTTCGTTACCGCCGAGGCGCAGGC
The DNA here is from genome assembly GCA_045655565.1 of Eubacteriales bacterium. Classification (GTDB taxonomy): domain Bacteria; phylum Bacillota; class Clostridia; order Oscillospirales; family CAG-272; genus UBA1740. The sequence continues at coordinate 42,933 of JAZOPN010000020.1, forward strand.
ACAGATGTACCGAAAAATTGAGGATATGCTCCTTGAGGACGAGCGCGAGGTCTTCCGTCGCGCGGCAAATTCCCCCCACCTCAACCGACCGAAGCACGCCTCGGTCAAAGACTACCGCCACGCCACAGGCTTTGAGGCGGTTATCGGTATGCTTCACTACATAGGCGACGAGGAACGGCTGGCTTTGCTTCTCGACCACGCGCACAGGGAGTAGAAAAGTGCGTTTTTCTGCCTAGAGAAGAGATGGGCAGTGGCACACAAGTCAAATAAAAAGGAGCACGACTATGCAGGACTACATAAAAGACGAAGAATATAAAGGCAAAGAGAAATATGTTGATGAATTACCGACGACGCCCGGCTTGACATACGAGCTTGAGGGCGGTAGCGAAGTAATAAACGGCTACTTTGGCAAGGACGATTTAATAGAAGAGAATACCGAGGATGGGCTAATTCTCTCGCTTCGCTCTGACTACTATGTAGTTACCGGCTATAACGGTGTCGGGGAAGAGGTCGTTATCCCCGAGGAATATAAGGGCAAGCCCGTCAGGGCTATTGCCGAGGGCGCGCTCTCAGGCTGCGACTACATAACCACAATAACCGTGCCAAATACGGTCGAGGTTATAGGCCTCGGCGCATTCTCCGGGTGCGAAGCACTGGAGCGCGTGGTGCTACCATATGTCGGTGGCAGGCAGGATAGCACGGATAATACCCACTTTGGCTATATTTTCGGTGCTACCGAGTATAGCGAAAACGACGATTTTGTGCCCGCAGGGCTTAGTGATGTGACAATTACCGGCGGTGTGCAGATATGCGACTATGCATTTTATGAGTGCTCGGGTCTTATGAGCATCAATATCACCGACGAGGTAATGGAAATTGGTGACGAGGCGTTCTATGGTTGTTATCTTCTGGAACGGGTTCACACCCCAAAGAGCCTTGTCAAGGTTGGCTATGGCGCATTTACCGGCTGTGACGGCATAAATGCCGTTTATTGCACCGACCTCGACTCTTGGTGCAATATTGATTTCAGTGATGCCGAGGCTAACCCCTTGACGATGGGTCATATCCTCTTTATCGAGGGTGAGGAGGACAGGGTTGAGAGCTTTATTATGCCCGATGATGCTACCCGTGTCGGGAATTACGCCTTTTCGGGTATGTATGACCTCGAGCGCGTTGTCCTGACCGATGGCGTTCTGAGTATCGGAGATGGCGCATTCTCCGGTTGCGACTGTTTGAAAAGCGTGAAGATACCGGATGGCATAAAGAGCATTGGCAAATACGCCTTTGACGGTTGCTTTATGCTGGAAGAGGTGAGAATACCCGCTAGTGTCACCGAGATTGGCGAGTATGCATTCCGCGCTTGCCGAGACCTGCGCATCCTATGCGAGATAGAGGCGAAGCCGGACGGCTGGGACGATACATTCTCTGCCGATTGCAGTGAGCCGGTCTTTGGCTATAAGAGCTAATTTTCCCGTCGCATGGTTAACAGCAAAATATTCAAAGGAGTAGTCCTGTATGATTGATTATACTCGAGAATATACCGGCAAGCAGGAATATATAGAGGATGTTACCCCAACGGAGGGGCTGGTATATTATGACTATGGCGCATATTTTGAGGTGACCGGGTACACGGGAGACGATGCCGATGTCATCATCTCTAGCACCTATATGGGTGCGCCGGTCAAGAAAATAGCCGACCGCGCCTTTAGCGGCTGTAAAATAAAGAGCATCTCTATTCCGAATACCATCGAGGGGATCGGCGTGGCAATACTTGAGGGGTGCACTACCATCGAGGATATAACAATCCCATATCTCGGCTCGTTCCAAAATGATGAATATCGCGGATATATCGGCTATCTCTTTAGCACCGAGGACCACCGAAAGCACGGAAAAACAGTGCCGAAAAGCCTGAAGAAAATAACGCTTTCCTCTCTTGGGGCGGTATACCCCTCTGCGTTTTATGACCTATCCTCAATACTTAGCGTCAGCCTTCCTGAGGGCGTCTCGGAGATAGGCGATTTTGCGTTTTGGAACTGCACGAGCCTCGTGTCAGTCAACATACCGAAGAGCGTTAAGAGGATTGGCACGGATGCGTTTTGGAAGTGTGAGAGCCTTGAGGAAATTGTGATACCCGATGGCGTGCTGCGTATAGAAAACTCAACCTTCTCGGGCTGTAAGTCGCTCGCCCGAGTAGAGCTGCCCAGTGATATTACCCATATAGGTAGCTTTGCTTTCTCTGGTTGCGCATCACTTCGTGAGATTAAACTACCTCGGGGTATAGAGGTTATTGACGAGTACCTATTCTCGGATTGCTCGTCCCTTGTTAGGATTACTATACCGAGTGGTGTGAGGGTGATTGGCGAGTGTGCGTTTGACGGATGTGCTAACCTATCCGAGATACCCATCCCCGAAACGGTAACCAGCCTCGGACACCACGCATTCTCGGGCTGTGCCTCGCTTAAGAGTATGACCCTAGGTAGTGGTATTACCGAGATACCCGATGGCACTTTCGAGAGCTGCGCCTCGCTTAAAAGGGTTGCGTTGCCCGCTGCCACGGTGATAGGGCGCGGTGCATTCGATGGTTGTAAAGCTCTTGAGGATATAGAGCTTCCCGACAGCCTCACCGAGATTTGTGATAGCGCGTTCACCAGCTGTCTTTCGCTCACCGAGATAACAATTCCGGGTAGCGTCAGGAGGATTGGTGAGCACGCATTCTGGGAGTGCTCTTGGCTTTCGATTGTTACAATTTCCGAGGGGGTAGAGATTATAGGGGACTCTGCGTTCTCGTGTTGCTATGAACTAAGCTTCATCACGCTCCCCGAGGGGCTAAAGCTCATAGGCAAGTCTGCGTTCTCATGTTGCCCGAAGCTCACCGAGGTGAACATACCATCCACCGTGACCGAGATAGGCGAGGATGCATTCTTTGGCTGCGAAACTCTTTCCTCGATATATATCCCGAAGAGCGTTGTCAAGGTTGGTAGCAAGGCATTTCGCGGCTGTATCAGCCTCACAATCTCTTGCGAGAGGGCGTTCAAGCCGTTTAGTGGCTGGCAAAAGGATTGGAACTATAATAAGCGTCCGGTATTATGGGGTCGGAAATCAAAATAGCATACGTCATATTGTCTGCGAAAAAACACTTGTGCAAGGTAAAGGAACAAAAATATGTTTGACGAAAAGGATTTTGCGGAGCTGTTTGCCGATACCTTTGGTGACGGTGATGTGTTCGTCGATAAAAATATAGAATTTCTAGAGGCGGGCGACCACTTCGAGGTGGTTGGCTACAAGGGTAGCACCACGGATTTGATAATACCCGCTTGGTATAAATATAAGCCTGTGACGGTTATTAGAGATGGCGCATTTTCGGGTATGACCGAGCTGGAGAGGCTGACTATCGGTGATAGCCTTGTCAGGATAGGTGAGGGCGCATTTTCGGACTGTACAAGCCTCAGGATAATAAATATCCCAAATAGTATGAGGGAAATCGGTGAGTATGCCTTCTCGGGATGCACCGCACTTTGTAGCGTAACTATACCGATTGGCGTTGTGGTAATAGGCGAGCGTGCATTTGGCACGCGCTGTGACTTCGTGGCATATTGCTACCATAAGGTACAGCCCGAGGGCTGGCACGAGCTATGGAATTCCGGTGTCGGCAAGGTGAATTGGGATACGGGTGTTGAGCTTGCGGCGGCATTCCTTGGCTAATAAGTGTAAATTTTACTCCGCGAGGGAGAATTGATATGGATAAAAGAGAAATTGATATACTGTCTAATAATGACAGCGAGGAAGAATACGCAGGTAAAGAGGAATATATAGAAGAGCAAGCAACCCCCGGCCTAGTATTCGAAGATATAGACGGTTACTATTCAGTCACAGGCTATCGTGGCGAGGACACCAAGGTTGCGATACCGGGAAGTTTCGAGGGACATCCTGTTACTAGCATAGGTGCGAGTGCGTTCTGTGGCTGCACCTATCTTGCGGATATATCCATCCCGAATAGTGTTACCGAGATAGGCGAGTGCGCGTTTGACGGTTGCACCGCTCTTACAAGCATAACCATACCGAGTAACATAAAAAGTATCCGTAGACGGACGTTCCACGGCTGCACAGGGCTTACAAGCGTAGCTATCCCGAGTAGTGTTACGGGCATAGGCGCTAGTGCGTTCTGTGGTTGCACCTCTCTTAGGGACATAACTATACCGGACAGCGTCACCAGAATTCACATTAAGGCGTTCTGTGGTTGTACCTCTCTTAGGGATATAAATATCCCGCGCGGCGTCAAGGTCATAGACGGTGTTGTGTTCGAGGGTTGCACAAATCTCACAATCAGTTGCGAGGCAAAACGGCAACCCAGTGGATGGAGTAAACACTGGAATAGAAAGGGCGGTCAGGTGAGATGGAATATCTCGTCTCGGGGCGTTGAGAAAGCCCATCGCGCCATTCCCAAGTTTGGAAAAATTCTAGCAATAGTTGCAGGTGCCATTGCCGCCGTTGTAGTAGTGACGGTGATTGCGATTAAACTGTTTTCTAACCCTGTTGTTGACGGTATAGAGCTTGTCAACAAGGGAAGCTATTACGAGATTTTATACTACGAGGGTGATGACACAAGCCTCATTATCCCCGCGGAATATAACGGCAAGCCTATTACTTCAATAGCCTATTACGCATTCTCGGATGCTAAGGAGCTTGAAAGCCTAGTTATCCCCGAGGGCGTTACATATATTGGAAATTCGGCATTTTCGGGATGCACCTCGCTTGGGTCGGTGAGCCTGCCAATCACCCTCACAGGTATCGGTGCTAACGCATTTTCGGGATGCACCTCGCTCACAGAAATTGTCATCCCCGATGGCGTTACAAATATTGTTACGAATACATTCTATGGTTGCACAGCACTTGAGGCGGTCACCCTGCCGAAAAGCCTCGTGAGTATTTATGCTGAGGCGTTCTCGGGATGTAGCTCGCTTTCCAAGATTACTATACCGGAGAGTGTTGAGGTCATAGAGAATTCCGCTTTTAATAATTGCTCAAGCCTTACAATCTTTTGTGAAGCTGTCGAGCAGCCTGCCGGCTGGGGTAAGAATTGGAACAATGCCGACTGCCCTGTTGTCTGGGGACACACCTGCCTTGACGAAACCGAGGACGGCATCTGCGACACCTGCGGCACTCCGATCTTGAATAAGCCAACCCCCGCCACAGACTTCGAGTACACGACCGAGAACGGAAATGTAACAATAACCAAATATGTCGGCACCGATACAACCGTTGTTATCCCGAGAGAGATAGACGGAAGCCCTGTAACAAGCATAGGCTCTGATGCGTTCTATAATTGCGATAGCCTAACAAGCGTTACTATTGGAAATGGCGTTACAAGCATAGGTGTTCAAGCGTTCTGTGATTGCGATAGCCTAACTAGCATCACTATACCGGATAGCGTTACAAGCATAGGTGTTCAAGCGTTCTATGATTGCGATAGCCTAACAAGCGTTACTATTGGAAATGGCGTTACAAGTATAGGCGATTATGCGTTCTATGATTGCGATAGCCTAACAAGCGTTACTATTGGAAATGGCGTTACTAGCATAGGTAATTATGCGTTCCAAGATTGCGATAGCCTTACAAGCATCACTATACCGGATAGTGTAACAAGCATAGGCTCTTCTGCGTTCTATAATTGCGATAGCCTAACAAGCGTTACTATACCGGATAGCGTTACAAGCATAGAATCTTATGCGTTCTATAATTGCGATAGCCTAACAAGCGTTACTATTGGAAATGGCGTTACAAGCATAGGTGTTCATGCGTTCTATAGTTGCTCTAGCCTAACAAGCGTTACTATACCGGATAGCGTTACAAGTATAGGCTCTAATGCGTTCTATGATTGCGATAGCCTTACCGCAGTCTATATAAATGATATAGCGAGATGGTGTAATATATCCTTCGCTGATTCTTATGCAAAC
>JAZOPN010000021.1:0-13156 GCA_045655565.1 Eubacteriales bacterium
CAACTCCTTGGCTCACAGAACGACATGGCTACGATCCGACTTGCTAAAAGCGTAGTCCCTAAACTATCTAAAAACCCTGTAAAGACAAAAAGACCAACAGAAGGGTTCCTACCATAAAGCAGAATTGAATCTTACTAAAAAACAAAAGGAGTACGAGCATTTTTGTTCGTACTCCTTTTCACACACCTTGCCCTGCAAGGTATAGTGTGTTACATCTTTTTGATTTACTATCGGGCGGTAGCATATAAGTGAAATGTTTTGCTATTGCAAAACGTGAAATAATATGCTGTCGCATATTGTGAAATATCTCTCCTTCTTCGATGTGAAATGAAATTTGCCCACGTTCGCAAAGCGAACATTTCACATTTGCAAAGCAAATATTTCACCGCAAAGCGATTTCACTTCCCAGAAAGGGCAAATTTCGTTGCGCACCTGCTTTATCGCAGGTGCGCCGAGTGGTTGGTCTTTTTCTTTAATCAACAATGCCAAGGTATGTAGCATCCACCACGCTATTCCTCATCCACATAGCTTTCCCTTGCCTCGTTTGCGTACCTTGAGAGCAGGGCGGCGAACTCGTCATTCGCCTCGATGACTATTTCGGCACGCTCATAGCGCGACACCGATGTAATCATATACACGAACTCCGGGCCGATTGTGGGGGTGTAGTTATACTTCATATAGCCTGTTTGGGTTTTGTGCTCGCGCCTCTCGGCGGCGGTCAGCCTCGTAACTGCGGTTATCGTGCGAAGCTCTATACGCGAGAGGGTGACAAATCTCTTGCCCGTCAGCTGCCTCACCACGAATAGTGGCGTGCCGTTCGCTACCATAATATCATAATAATACTCGGGGGCTACATACTTGGTATATACGAAGACCGCCGCGGTAATAAACGCCACCGACACCAGCCCGACAACACCGCGATACAGCTCCATCACAAGATACAGGATGAAGAATGCCGCAGCACCAAAGAGAAATGCGACAATTAGGTAGGGGGCGCGCTTATTCTGCGCCTTTGGCCTAAGGGTGAACTCGGAAATCAACCCGGCACCTCCTCGGCACTCGGCACATACTCGCGCATACCGTACTCATCGACATACACGGGTAGCATAAAGGTGGGGATTTTCTCGTGGCCTATAACATTTATCTCAAGTCTAAACCAGCCAACGCGCTCCTCGCCCTCATCCTGTCCGAAGTCGACGCCATCAAAGGCAAGCCTGATATACCTATACATTAGGTTTGTGTCCTCGACATATGCCGAGAGTGTACCAACATACTCGACAGGCACAGGCTCGTCGCTATCCTCGGGGGTTTTGTAGCCTGTCTTAGTCCTCGCAAGCCTAAACTCAAAGAGGTCGGTCGGCAGGGCATCGGGGTCAAGCTCGACACCGTACTCAAGCGCAAGATTATCCATAAGCGAGGTGTTGTATCTCACCGCAACCTGAAGATGGTCGGCACTCGGCACAATTATCAATTTATCGAAGAAGAAATTCCCCTTCTCCGGGTCGTCATATTTGACACTGTTATCCTGTGTAAAGGCACCGATATTGCCACCGTTAGCCTCATAATACTCTTCAAGCTCGGGAGTGAATATTAGCCCTGACACGCTATCCGGATAATGGTTAAATATCGTGATACGAAAGGCAATAAAGCCTATTACCGTGATGCATACAACGGCTATCAGTATCTTGATGATAATGCCGACAATTCCACTTTTATGCCCGCCGTCATCATCTGTATCGTTATAGTCGCCGTAGCGCTCCATATCTTCCATTTGAGGTTGTGCTCCTTATTTGCTGAAATCAATGTGTGGCAGATATGCCTTAACATACTCCGCCGCAGAATAAATGGTCGTAAATGTCATAATCGCCATAACTAGATATGACGGAATATGATAGGTCTCGAAGGGTACGAGTGGCTCAAGAAGCATAACCACGGTGCCGACCATCTGCGAGATAGTCTTCATTTTACCGAAGATGCTTGCCGCGACATCGACCTTGCCACCCACCGCAAGCCTAAGACCTGTTACCGCCAGCTCACGAACAAGAATAACCAGCACCACCCAGATGAATACATAGCATAGCATAGCATCGGCATCGTTCTTAGCCGTCATAATCAGCCACGCGAGAATAGCAATCTGCGAGCCGATAACCATGAATTTGTCTGCCAGTGGGTCAATAAACTTGCCAAAGGCTGTGACAAGATTATACTTTCTCGCGATATTTCCGTCCAGCATATCGGTGAGGGCGGTGAGAATATACACCACCGTCGGCACAATAATGCCCCAAATCGGGATTTTCCTCATAAAAATGAGCGTCGCGACAAAAATAGGTACAAGACATACGCGGATTAGCGATAGGGTATTCGGTACATTGAGTACACTACCCTTTTTCTTTGCTTCTTTCATATTTTCATATCCTTTCGGTATGTATTATTATGTGAAAACTCGACACGGGTATGCTCTTAGGCTACTACTTCATCTTCGTGCCGATGAGGTCGTAGTCGAGAGCCTCCTCGATATGCACTCTTACAAAGTCACCCGGCATAACAGAACGCTTCGGTGCATTAAAGTAGACCTTTCCGTCAACATCGGGCGCGTCTGCCATAGAACGACCGTAGTATATCTCTGCCACGGCGTCCCAGCCATCACAGAGCACCTCGACCACTCTGCCAATCTTCTTCTTGTTTAGCTCCTCGGCAACCGTCAATTGTGTCTGCATTAGTATATCATATCTATCCTGCTTCACCTGCTCGTCTATCTGCCCGTCCATCTCACAGGCAGGGGTGTCCTCCTCAGGCGAGAATGTGAACGCGCCAAATCTCTCGAAGCGGGTTTCCTTGATAAACCTACATAGCTCCTCGAAGTCCTCCTCGCTCTCACCCGGGAAGCCGACCATAGCGGTGGTACGCAGGGTGATACCCGGCACGCACTCGCGCAGCTTCTTGATGGTTTCCTTGATAAGGGCGGAGCCACCGTGTCTATTCATACGGCTAAGCACGCCGTCCGAGATATGCTGAACGGGTATATCCATATACTTGACGAGGCGTGGATTTGTCCTTAGCTCCTCGATAAGCTCGTCGGTAATCTTGTCGGGATAGCAGTAAAGCAGACGTATCCATGGGATATTTGTCGCGGCGCAAATCTCGCGCACCAGGCGCGCTAGGCTATACTCGCCATAGATGTCAAGTCCGTAGCGCGAGGTGTCCTGCGCTATCAAATTAAGCTCCACAACGCCCATTGCCTCAAGCTGCTTTGCCTCGCTCACAATATCCTCGATAGTACGGCTACGGAATACACCGCGTATTAGGGGTATCGCGCAATAGGTGCAACGATTATCACAGCCCTCTGCAATCTTTAGGTAGGCGGTGTGAGGGGCTGTCGTCAGCACTCTGCCACCACCGAGGGGGGATGTATTCTTGTCGCGGAACGATGTGTATTTCTCGCCACGCATAACCGCAGAGCAGGCATCGGCAATATCCATAAGCGAGCCAACACCAACCACCGCCTCGACCTCGGGGAACTCCTCCATCACCTGCTCGCGATAACGCTCGACAAGACAGCCTGTCGCGATGATATGGCGGCACTTGCCCCACTTCTTCAGCTCGGCGACGTCGAGGATATTCTCTATTGACTCCGCCTTTGCGCTCTCGATGAAGCCACAGGTATTGATAATAACAATCTCTGCCTCCTCCACCTCGAATGTCACCTCAAAGCCGGCGCGATGTAGATTATGTAGCATTACCTCGGTGTCGCACAGGTTTTTCGAGCAGCCGAGGGATATAAACGAAACCTTAGTCATAGTAGTCCCTTACTTTAATATGTTCTTAATTTTTGGGCGAATTTTTATCTCGTAGAAGTGAAGCATCACAATAATCATTCTGTCGTAGAGGAAGAACGCGAGGTTCATAGCCACAAAGAGTATGCCGAGCATCACAGGTGCCGGTATAAATGCCACAGCCCCAATTTCGCCGAAGAAAGGCACGCCAACCAGCGCATCGGCAAAGAGCACGAGAAGTACAAGCACAGCATTGATGAACACCGCCTTTATTACCAGCCATAGGACGCGCGGCAATCTCTCAATATAGCCCTTTAATATCGGGTAGATGCCGAAAATGGTGAGGTAAACCAGCCACATCAGGCTACCCGGATAGAATACAAAGGCAAGCAGCGAGGTCGAGAGCCAGACAAGCCAGGTGTACGGCGAGCCAAGCTCCACATATATGAACATCACGAGCAATGACGCAAGCACCACAGCCGTGAGGTCTAGCACCTCAATAGCCGCGCCAAGCACCATAAACAGAACACCAAGTGCCACAGTCATAGCGCTTATTGTCAGTTTTTTAGTCGACTTCATTTTCCTTAGATACAACGGATAAAGTCGCCGCCCATACACTCGCACAGACAGTCAAGGCAGATAAGGTTAGTACAGCAGTCACAGGCGCGGTCTGCATCCGAGCGACGGTACTGTGCAGAGCCGACATCTCCGTAATATGCACTGCCATAGCCACCGGCACGGGTGTTGAATATCTCCTTGGCCTGCTGATACTCAATATTGCCGGGGTCCATACTGCAGGCAATCTCAAGCTCGCGCATAGCGTCAATATTTCTGCCACGGTTAGCAAGACACACCGACATCAAGAAGTGCCACTCGGCAACCCTGTCATACTCGCCAACCTCGGCGAGCATACGCTCAGCCTCGCTGATACGCTTAGCCTCTATCTTCTTTCTTATCTGGATATAGAGGGGGCCGGTTGCACCACCGGCACTACCGGAATTACCCTGATAGCCACCCTCTCTACCCGCTGTCCTCGTGTCATAGTAGGACTTGCCTGCACGCTCCATCTGTATGGCGTCATACGCGCTATTAATCTCCTGCATCTTCTCGGTGGCAAGCTCCTTTAGGGGGTTGTCGTCATCGTAGTTGTCGGGATGATACTTTCTCGCGAGGGTGCGGTATGCCGCCTTTATCTCCTCGTCTGTCGCGCTCGGTGATACACCGAGAATAGAATATGGATCTTTCATTCCTTACTCCTCACTGCCACTATTGTGGCTGTCGTTTTGTTTAAGCTCCCCGAGGAAGTCGAGCCGTTTTACCAGCCCCTCGAAGACTATATTTCTGACGATATTCTCTACCGTCACCTTGCTTTCAAATGGTATAAGATTTAGAGCACCTGCGATATTTCGTGCCTCAAGCAAGAGGGCGCACTTGATTGTCGCGCGGTTGTCATGGGTGAGGGTCTTGCCCCCGTACATTATCGCGTAGGGGTTGTATCTGCCACGCCTTACATCCTCGTCGTAGTCCTCGGCAGCATCGGCAGCATAGATAAACTTGCCGAGATGGTAGCCGAAGCGGTAGGTGACAAGTGCATCCTCGCCGGACAGTCCAAACCTGAATATCTCGCCAAGCAGCTCGCCAAAGAGGTGTGCAGGCTCGTCAACCGAGGGGCATTCCTCGCCCTCAAGGCGTGTTATCTCGCCAAGCTTAGCCTTGACGACCTCCTCTAAGGTAGGTGTCTTAGCTTTTTTTCTCGCCCCTGTGAGTATCGGTCGCGCCGTACTCACCAAGAGCCTCTTTCCGAAGCCCTCATCCCCGAGGTCATCCATAAGCTTGTAGTATGATAGGATGGCAAACGCCCTCGCGGTGTACTCTATCGCAGAGTTGTCGTTTAGCATCGGGCGAGCCTTTAGCGGATGGGCTATACAGCGACGTCTCTTTACGCCAAGCTCCTCATCGGGGATATACGCCATACGCACAAGTGCCAAAAGAACGCTATCATAGGTGATGGTGGCGGTCGAGAGCGCACCCGTATGCTTCTTCATAGAACGGCAGATACCGCAATATGTAGCCTTGTAGAACTCGTGTTCTTTTACCAGCAGATTTTCTATCACGGGCTTAACATAACCGAACATATCTACCCCCAAAATGCCTATAATACGCCTATTATATTTAGTATAGCACATTTTTGCGCGATTTTGTTAACTTACAGAAAATTTTTATAATATTTTTATTTCACGCCCACGCACGAAAAGCACGGGGTTTTCCTGTAATTTTCTCACCGGATATGCATGATTTTACTGTTTAATTTCTTAACCTATATTAAACCACGCGACTTTCGCGCGGTTTTCATTATATAATTAGGGCTTACCGCCTACAAGAGCGGTAATCCCTTTTGAAATATATCTTTATTTCAAAATCGATATTGCATCTCCGATCGTTTTCTCAAGTGCTTCACGGCCGTATTTATCAACTTCGGCTTTGTTCTTTTCACCGTGTGTTAAGCAACCTGCGCCTCCGATACAACCACCGACACAAGCCATTCCCTCGATAAAGTTTCCGTCAAGAATGCCTTTATTCAGCTTAAGAAGCGCCATACGGCAGGCTACGATACCGTCGCATACAACGGGCTTAATCTCGAAGTCAATCTCTTGCTCTTTCATAGCTTGAGCGGCCGCATCGGTAAGACCGCCGCTACGGGCAAAGATACGGCCGAAGTAGGAGGCGTTATCAAGAACACCTTCCTCAAGCCCTTCGATCTGGATATCACGGCTGTCAAACAGTGCCTGAAGCTCCTCAAATGTAAGGACAGTATCCACATAGGGCTTAACCTCCTCAAGCTGTGCCTCTGCCTTTTTAGCTGTGCACGGGCCGATGAAGATCACCTTTGCTCCGGGAGTCGTCTCCTTGATGTATTTCGCAAGAACTGCCATAGGCGACATATTATGCGAAATATACTCTACGAGGTTCGGGAACGCCGTCTTTATGTACTGCACAAATGCAGGACAGCAGGAGCTTGTCAAAAGTCCTTTCTCGGAAAGCTCCTTTGCCTCTGCCATAGCAACCATATCCGCACCCAGAGCTGCCTCTATAACGTCGTGGAAGCCGAGCATTTTCAGTCCTGTTACAACCTGACCGAGCTTAGCATAAGAGAATTGGCTCGAAATTGAGGGAGCAACAACGGCGTAAACCTTGTAGTTACCACCTCTTGTGTTCCTCTCACTCTTTTTAAGGATATCGATGGCGTTGACAATAAAGGACTTATCCATGATTGCACCGAAGGGACACTGATATACGCAAGCTCCGCACTGTATGCATTTTGAGTTGTCGATCATAGCCACGTTCTCATCATTCATAGAGATTGCTTTTACCTTACAAGCGTTCTGACAAGGACGCTTGCGACTGACTATCGCGGTATAGGGACAAACCTTTGCACACGCACCGCACTCTTTACATTTGGATTTATCTATATGTGCAACGTGATTGTGATCAAAAGAGATTGCTCCAAACCTACAAACGTCCTCACAACGGTGAGCGAGACATCCGCGACAGGCATTGGTGACCTCATAGCCACCAACAGGACACTCGTCGCAAGCAATCTCAATAACCTCAATAATATTGGGGTTATTCTTATCACCGCCCATAGCAATCTTAACGCGCTCACCAAGTATAGCTCGTTCCTTGTAAACACAGCAACGCATTGTTGCTTCCTTGCCGGGAGCAAGCCTTGCGGGAATATCCATAATATTCTCAAGCAGCTTATCCTCCCACGCAAGCCTTGCGACTTCGCGTAATACTTTATATTTTAGATATTGTACTTTGGTATCAAATTTACGCATTTTACACCTCCTTTAGGGTGATAGTAGATATAAGAAACCTAAAAATAACTTACCTTAATGCGCTTACCCATCTTCTTTAGGCAAGCGGACAACTCCTCCACCAAATTCATTTTGATATTGAAGTTAATGGGTAGATCGGGATTCTGATGGGCGGGGTTTACCGCTCTGCCTACATAGAAGTTTATGTCGGTAGCTTCCTCAAAGAGAAGTCGGCTGATAAGAGATGCACCGTCCTTCTTGAAATTCCACTCTCCATAAAGTTCGTTCTCTCCAAGATAGTCCTTGGCGTACTGAATGACCTTATTCATTGTAATAACGCCTTCGGTTACAAGATCTACGCCTTCGATCTTTGCAATTGGTGGAACATCACTACGCTCAAAGCTCAGGCTTACCTCAACCTTTTTGCCAAGATACCTGGCAGCAATAGAGGAGGTCGTTCCGCCGCAGATGATGTGCTTACCTTCCTTGGAAAAGAACAGCGACATCATTCGGTTTGCATCATCACGGTTTGAGGGAGGGCCGAACAGAATGTTCATAGGCACTCTCTTTCTGATCTTTACAACGCAAGCGGTAGTATCATCGCCCGGCTTATGACCGTAGAGCTTGTCACACTCTTCAACAAGCATCGTGGAAAGATTCTTTGCAGTATATCCACCTGCAACGAGCGCCTGCATATAGCCTGCGATATCCTCGCGCTTCCAACCGAAGTTGTATTTGCCACCCATACCTGCGTGAGGACATCCGTCGCTCATAGCGATGAATACGTCGTCCTCCTCTAGCTTAATTGTGGATTTGTATATTTTTTTGCCGCCGATGTTCATTTCGGTCTTGGGATAATCGTAAATATCATAATCTCTTATAACGATTACGTGAGGATTATCGTACTGAATGATCTCGGCTATTTGGTTATTCAACAAATGAATAATAGTAAAAGTGGAATATGCCACACCTCGCACCGAGCATACGGGCAAGGTTGCAGCAATAGTAGACACGCATTCCTCGATAGGAAGTCCTGCCGCCATCATCGTTGATATGATCTTGGAGGTCAGGGTAGACAAAATACTTGCCTTAACACCCGATCCAAGACCGTCTGCAAGCACGATTACGGTAGAATTCTCATTTTCCTCTACGACGTCTACGTGGTCGCCGCAAAGTTCTTCGCCGACATGATTGATGCTTTTATATCCGATATCTGCACACAAATCATTCATCGCCGATAGACTCCTTCAATTTAGTCAGAGCAATCTTGGTTTCTGCTGCGGTTTCACCGAGCAAGGAAGCGATCTCCTGAACGATTCTCATCTGCTTTTCAACAACGGTATCGGCAACTTCAACCGTCTGCTGATTGAGCCTTGCCTTCTTCTCCCTGTCGGCTTCCTCTTCGGTAATATCACGCATAATACCGATCAGCATACGGGAATCGGGATCGTAAACCACGGTCTGCTCTATGTATTTCCTATACTCGGCAAGATAGGTACGCTGATCCCTTACAGTTCTTCCTGTGCTTCTGACCTGTACGAACACGGTGGGATCGAGAATGCGAACAACCGGCTCACCGAGCACATCGGTTGCTGCACGGATATTCATGATCTTTAGTGCTGCATTGTTGATCTGCTGAACCTCGAGATTTTCATTAAGAACGATAAGTCCATTGGGAGTATTCTTAACGATGGTGTCCGAGAAACTTTCTGCCTTGTCCTTAAGGAACGGCAGGCACATGGATATTTCAGCCTTGCCCTGAATAATGGCGATTGCTTTTTCACGGCAAGAATTGTATCCGCAAGAGCCGCAATTCAACTCGTCGGCAGGCTTGAACTTGCCCATCCGTCGAAGAACTGCCATGATCTCATGTTCTGAAGGCGTTTGTAGCTTTTTCTCTATCATAGTAAATTGCTTTTTCAGATCCATAGGCGCAGGCTGTTCTACCTCAAAATCACGCTCACCTGCATAATCAGCCACGGTTACGTAATCCCTAATCGGCGAGGTGCTATGGTATTTTTCCATAACGGGCCCACCAATACAGCTACCAACGCAGGCGGACATTTCAATGAAGCACTTATGGATCTTACCACTCTCGATATCCTTGAGTGCGGCAATACAGTTTTCAACGCCGTCAAGCGCCATATAAGTATAACCGGGAACATTCTGCGACATTGTTTTCAGCACTCCGCCCGTTGTCGGGAAGAAACGCGCACGGCTCTCAGGGGTATTGTCAACATCTTTTTCAAGCTCAATTCCCTCGGATTTCAACCAATTGGTAAGCTCTTCGAAGGTAAGAACGCCATCAACAATCCCTTCATAATACTCAGCTTCGTCCTTCTTGGCTACACAAGGGCCAATAAAAACGGTTTTTGCATTCGGCATTCTTTTCTTGATGTCAGCGCAGTGAGCCTGCATAGGTGACATAACGTCTGCAAGATATTCAAGAGCAGAAGGAAAATGCTTTTGTATCAGCAAATTTATAGAGTGGCAGCATGAGGTTATGATAACATCTCTTTCTTCCTCACGGAGCATACGCTCGTACTCTGTCTTAACGATGGTTGCGCCTATTGCTGTTTCCTCAACGTCGAAAAAACCAAGCTTTTTAAGTGCTCGGCGCATAGACTCTATTCCTACGCCTTCATAGTTAGCAATAAATGAGGGCGCAAGGCTGACAACCACGGGTGCTCCGCTCCCCAGCAGAACTCTCGCCTTCTCGGTACCGTCAACGATCTCCTTTGCATTTTGAGGACAAACAACAAAACAATGACCGCACAAAATGCACTCATTTCCAATGATATGTGCTTGGTTTCCCGAAAAACGAATTGCCTTTACGGGACAGTGACGGATGCATTTATAGCAGTTTTTGCAGTTGGATTTTTTCAGTGTCAAGCAATTTGCCATAATCGTCACTTCCTTTCGTTTTCTATAACATCAAGTATATTCTTCTTAAAAAATTCTCTGAAATTTTCTCTCGTCACGCCTACGTGAACATCATCGTTCACCTGTACGGTAACACCGACTCGGTTGCACTTTCCCATACAAAAGCTGCCGGAAAGCACGACCTCATCCTCGATATGATTTTCCTCCACGGCTTTCTCTAAAAGCTCCACGATATCCTGAGAGCCCTTGAGGTGGCAGGACGAGCCAACACAAACCTCAACGAACAACATATTTTTTTATACCTTTGCGAGCACTTCTTTAGCGAAGAACTCTCCTACGTTCTCGGGAGTAACAGAATGGAAGGAGTCATTTACCGTTACACATACACCCTGCTGACACTTGCCCATGCAGAAGGTGCCGCCAAGCTCTACCTTATCACCGAGATTGTTTTCAGCAATCAAAAACTGAAGCTGCTCTACTACCTGACGAGAACCTTTGATGTGGCAGGAGCTTCCGATACAAACTGTAATTTTAAGCATAATATTTTACCTCTCTTCATTCGTAAATATGTGAGCTTGATGCGGACTTGCCGCATCAAGCGCTAACTCTGAAACGGAATTATTGGTAATCGACAACGCCGACCCAGCTCATAAGGAACTCGCGCTCCTTCTCGTTACCCTTAACCGACTGCGACGCAGCAACGATGGGCATCCACTTCTGAACGTACTGCTTTGCGGTATCGCTCTTTTTGCAGAAGGTGTCGAGGTAAAGCTCCGCACCGGAAATATCTCCGTTCAACCAGAACAGAAGATAGGTGCGTGCAACGTCAGCCGATGCGTTGCCCTGAGTGGCGTGAGACCAGTCAAGAATATAGGGAGTGCCGTCCTCTGTAATGATGATGTTGGATGGGTTGAAGTCGCCGTGGCAGACCTTATTGTGCTTGGGCATGGACTCCAGACGTGTGTGGAGATCGTAGCGGGTGGTAGCATCAAGCTCGGTTGCTGCAATCTTGGTGCGCATCTTATCCTTCAGCTTGTTAAGTAGGGGACATGTCTTACTGTGAACACTCATCTGAAGATCAACGAGAAGCTCGATATATTCAGCCTTCTTCTCGGGATTTTCTTCCATCAGCTGTGCAAGAGTTTTGCCCTTGATGAACTCGGAGACGATTGCCCACTTACCGTCGATCATAGTAACCTCAAGCACCTTGGGAATATTCAATCCGGTTTCTTCGATTCTCGCCTGATTGAGTGCCTCGTTAAGCACGTCTGCCTTAGAATACTCTGCATTAAACACCTTGATTGCTCTGTCGCCGTCACGGTAGATTGTCTTGTTATTTCTTACTGCAATTACTCTATCAAGTTTCATATATTTTTCCTCCTTAAATTACGCCTTTTTGCCACTGCGGTAGGGGGCCTTGATGGGATCAACCTTTGTCTGTTCGAGATCGGTAGCGGGCATAGCCTCTTCAACAAAGTGCTTACCGTAGTAAGCGTTAAGGTACATCTGCTTAATTTCGCTCATAAGAGGATAACGGGGGTTCGCGCCGGTGCACTGATCGTCGAATGCCTGCTCAACCATATCATCCAGACGGTCAAGGAAGTCCTTCTCATCAACTCCGTAGTCCTTGATGGTTCCCTTAATGCCTACGCGAGCCTTGAGGTCGTTGATTGCCTTGATAAGACCTTCGAGCTTCTCCTCATCGTTTGCCCCCTTAATGCCAAGGTAGTCAGCGATCTCAGCATATCGGCTAAGAGTGTGAGGATGGTCGTACTGCGAGAAGGTACCCATCTTTGCAGGAGCCTCTGCCGCATTGAATCTGAGAACCTCTTCGATCATCAGAGCGTTTGCAACGCCGTGAGGGAGATGGTGGAATGCACCGAGCTTATGTGCCATAGAGTGACATACTCCGAGGAATGCGTTTGCGAATGCCATACCTGCCATAGTAGCAGCGTTTGCCATCTTTTCACGAGCCTCAACATCGGTCTGACCGTTGTCGTAAGCTCTGGGCAGGTACTCAAAGATAACCTTAAGAGCACGAAGCGCAAGACCATCTGTGTAATCGGTAGCGAGCATTGCAGCGTACGCTTCAACCGCGTGAGTTACCGCGTCAATACCCGAAGCTGCTGTCAGACCGCGAGGAGCGGACATATGGAAGTCGGTGTCGATGATTGCCATGTTGGGAAGAAGCTCGTAGTCAGCAAGAGGATACTTAACACCGGTCTTTTCATCGGTGATAACCGCAAAAGGAGTAACCTCAGAGCCGGTGCCTGCGGAGGTAGGAATTGCGATGAAGTAAGCCTTCTCACCCATCTTGGGGAATGTGTAAACTCTCTTACGGATATCAATAAATCTCATTGCCATATCCATAAAGTCTGCTTCCGGATGCTCATAGAGAACCCACATAATCTTTGCTGCGTCCATTGCTGAGCCGCCGCCGAGTGCGATGATTGTGTCAGGCTTGAATGCTGCCATCTGAGCTGCACCGTTCTTTGCATTGAGGAGTGTGGGGTCGGGCTGAACATCGAAGAATGTTGTATGTGCAATGCCCATTTCATCGAGCTTATCTGTAATGGGCTTTGTGTAGCCGTTTTCATAAAGGAAAGTATCTGTTACGATAAATGCTCTCTTCTTGCCCATAACATTCTTGAGCTCATCAAGAGCAACGGGAAGACAGCCTTT
>JAZOPN010000022.1:0-4919 GCA_045655565.1 Eubacteriales bacterium
AGTCCTCTTTGCAAACTGGCAGAAACGGTGTGCTATTTTCTCTCCACTCGTTTCGAGCATGACGAATCCGCACTCACCCGTCTCGTCAAAGCCGCGGCCCTCGGGTGTACCCGAATAGACGGCAACGCCACGCTCGTCAATGGTTGTCACAGAGTATGAGTGATAGTGACCCAGCGCCATATAGTCTATATTACGCCCCTTTGCACCGGCAAGACCTATCATCTCGCCACTACCTATACCCTCTGCAATACCGCCGTGGAGCACAACTATGTTTTTATCCTCTGACTTTAGCGAAAGGCTCTCAAACATACCTACCGCAATTTCACTGCGCCCGGCAATTCTGACACCCTCATAATCATAGTATGTCCACTCGCGACCAAATACCTTCAGGTTTTTAGGTGTGAGCGCAAGCCTATCCAAAAAAGCGGCACGCTCGTGGTTGCCAGGCAGGTATAGGAAATCCAGCTCGGGATGCCCCTCGATTATATTTGCCACCCTGTCTATGGACTTCGCGGCAATCTTCTCGCTATCGAATAGGTCTCCCGCTATAATCAAGACGCGACAGCCTATTCCCGATGCCTCGTTAACCAGTCTTTCGAATGTGGCGAATAACTCATTTTTTCTCTCCCTAACCTTAGCCGCAGGGAAGCGCGTCATAGGCGCATCTAAATGTATATCGGATATATGTAATATTCTCATTCTTACCTCCAAATAGGCTGTTTTCGTGCCGAAATCCTATCATATTCGCTTGGTGGCACGCCATATCTTGCAGAGAACACCTTAGAAAAATATGATTGGTCGGAGAATCCGCACGCCTCGGCAATCTCTCCGATTTTATTCTCCCCCATCTCGAGTAGATGCAGAGCCTCTTCGAGCCTCACCTCGGTAATATAGGCATTGACGGTTGTGCCACACTCGCGCTTGAATGCGGTGATAAGCGAGGACTTCGAGCAACCGACCTCGGTGCATATCTTCTTTATACTTATCTTCTGCGAGTAGTTTAGGGATATGTATTCCTTAGCCAACTGCGCTATTGTCGGCTTGTTAGAGGGAATAGCGTGCGACAGCGTCAAATACTGTGCGCATATAGTCATTATTTTGACGAAAGAGGATGTCATTTTAGCGTCCACCGTCGGTATTCCGTCCAGCACCTCGCGTATACGTGGCACTAGGATAGGGGAGCGCAATAACTCCTCACAGCGGACAAACCTATCCTCGTTACTCTCATATACCTGACCCATCATAAGGAAGCCTGTCAGCGTGCCGAAATTGTACAGTGGGCTTATCGCCTCTGTCATACCGTATCGACACTTATATATATGCGTGCCCTTTTTGTCTAAAGCCGCCTTACAGGCGACCTTGTCGCTCGCGACGCATCTGTCGTATTCACCCGGCAGAGAATGCACCACACGGCATAATTCGCATTTTTCTTTGGGATACGCGGCAATCTCGCTATAATCCGCCGCGTGCAGGGATATACGAAAGCCGGTAATGTTGTATAACTCCGCCAATACGGAGATAATCTCTTCTTTAGTCATTTTTCCGTCCTATATTTGTAAAATCAATGAAAAAATGTTCTATTCTACAAATGATTATACAATTTTACCTTGAAAAAGTCAATAGATAAGCGTAGAATATATTTATAAAAACACGCTCGCAACAGATTAAGGGAGCAATTATGAGATATTGTATAGGTATTGACCTTGGTGGAACAAATATTGCCACAGGACTTATAGACCTTGATAGCAAGAGAATACTTGAAAAGATTAGTATCAAGACTAACGCCCCTCGTCCGGCACAAGAGATTGCCGAGGATATGAAGAGCGTTGCTCTTAAGCTCTGTAATAATAGAGGCATAAAACTCTTTGACCTCGAGTGGATAGGTATTGCTACACCCGGCGTTGTTAAGGACGGTATTGTAGTATCTGCGCCCAATCTCGGATGGGAAAATGAGCCAATTGCTAAACTGGTCTATGAACTTACCGGCAGACCCACCTTCGCTGCAAATGATGCAAACTGTGCCGCGTATGCCGAGGCTATGTGGGGATGTGGCGTTGGCGCACAGTCGCTTGTCGCTATCACACTTGGTACAGGTGTCGGCGGTGGCATCGTAATAGATGGCAAGGTCTGGGAGGGTATCAACGGCTTTGCTGCGGAAATAGGCCACATGGTCATCGAGGCGGACGGTAGAGAGTGTGCGTGTGGTAAGCGTGGCTGTCTTGAGGCGTTCTGCTCCGCGACCGCTCTCACTAAGGAAGCGCGCAGGATGATGAACCTCTATCCCGATAGTCTTATGTGGGAGCTTGTGGGTGGAAATATCCAGAAGATGAACGCTGTATACCCCTTTATCGCACAGCGGCGCGGTGATGTAGCCGCAACCCAGGTGGTTAACGATTTCATCAACTATCTCGCCATAGGTATAGCTAATATAATCAATGTCTTTCAGCCTGCTGTCGTTTGTGTAGGTGGTGGTGTGTCGGGCGAGGGCGACAATCTTATCATTCCCCTGAGGCAAAGGCTCAGATATACTTCTTTCGGCACTAAGGAGTCTAGAACTCGTGTTGAGATTGCAAAATATCGTAATGATGCAGGAATAATAGGCGCAGGACTTCTCGGCCTTATGAAGGAAGAAGCGGAATTGAAGAGCTTGGTTGAGCTTATAGTAGAGAAATTCGCGGTTGACGGTTGCTTCGTTTCGGCTAAGCCGTTTGGTAACGGGCATATCAACGATACCAAGCTTATTACCACTAAGGGGACAGATGGCGCACTTCATAAGTATGTGCTCCAGAAGATTAATAGGTCGGTATTCCGTAACCCCGATAAGCTTATGGAGAATTATGCCTCCGTCACCGAATATATCAGGCGACAGGTTATCGCAGAGGGTGGCGACCCCGAGCGCGAGGTGCTCAACCTCGTGCATACTTTCGATGGAAAGACCTATACCACCGACAACAAGGGCGACTATTGGCGTATGCTTACCTTTGTTGAGAATTCTATGAGCTATGATAAGGTAGAGCGTCCCGAGCAGTTCTATGATAGCGCAGTCGCATTCGGAAACTTCCAGTATATGCTCCGCGACTATCCCGCTGATACGCTACACGAGACTATTGCCAACTTCCATAACACCCCCGATAGATACCGTCAGCTTATGGAGGCGGTAGAGCGTGACGCCTGTGGCAGGCTTAGCGAGGTCGAGAGGGAGGTTGAGTTTGCTCGCGCGCGTGAGGACTTCGCCCACACCCTGGAGCGCGCTCACAAAGAGGGTAGATTGCCTCTTCGTGTTACCCATAATGACACTAAGCTAAACAATATCCTCTTCGATGCCGAGGCTGGTAGGTCGCTCTGCGTTGTCGACCTCGACACTATTATGCCCGGCTATTCGGTGAACGACTTTGGTGATTCTATACGCTTTGGTGCTACCACCGCCCTTGAGGACGAGGCAGACCTTAGCAAGGTAAACTTCGATATCGAGCTGTATGAATTGTATGTCAAGGGCTTCATCGAGGGTGCGAAAGGTGGACTTACCGAGGCAGAGCTTGACCTGTTACCGATAGGCGCAATTATGATGACCTACGAGTGCGGTATGCGCTTCCTTGCGGATTACCTCGGTGGCGATACATATTTCCGTACACATCGTCCGGGACAGAACCTCGACCGCGCGCGCAACCAGTTTAAGCTCGTTGCAGATATGGAAGAGCACCTAGATGAGATGCGCGAGATAGTGAAAAAGTATTCTAAGGCTTAATTTGTTTACATATTTTTAGGTTAGGTGTCAGAGAATGCCGCCTAGCAAAAAGAAAAGGAGATATACAATGATTAAAATTCTTTATTCCAAGACAGCAGAGGAAGCAGGCATCAACGGTGCAGATGTCATTACAGCACTTCTTCTTACTAAGAAGAACCCCGTCCTCGGACTAGCAACAGGCTCTTCACCGGTTGGTATGTACCACGAGCTTATCAAGAGATGTGAGGCAGGACAGATTTCCTTTGAGAATGTCCGTACAGTAAACCTTGATGAGTATGTAGGCCTCTCTGCCGACCACGACCAGAGCTATTCCTATTTTATGCACGACAACCTCTTTAACCACGTTGATATCAAGGAAGAGAACACCCACCTGCCAAACGGTCTTGCAACCGACCCCGAGGCAGAGCGCGCACGCTATGATGGGGTTATTGCATCTATGGGCGGCGTAGATATCCAGGTGCTCGGCATCGGTAATAACGGTCACATCGGCTTCAATGAGCCTGCTGACCACTTCTCAAAGGGCACAGTCCTTGTCGACCTCACCGACTCTACAATCGACGCTAACTCTCGCTTCTTCACCTCTCGCGACGAAGTACCTACACAGGCATTCTCTATGGGTATCGGTCAGATTATGAAGGCTGAAAAGATTGTTATGCTCGCTATGGGTAAGGGTAAGGCAGCCATCCTTGAGGCTGCGCTCTTCGGCCCCGTAACCCCCGCTGTTCCCGCATCCATCCTGCAGTTCTTCCCCGGTGATGTCATCGTCTGCGCCGACGAGGACGCTCTCTCGCTTATCCTAGAAAAGCACCCCGACGCAGTAGAGAAGCCTTAAGGCTTCTTGGTTCGCCATAGGCGAAGCGATATACCACCTTTGGTGGTGCGATATGTTTTACAGGATGCAAAACGCGATATTTGCTTACAGCAAGCGATATATCGCCGTATGACGGCGATGTGAAAGTAGTGGCGAACATCGTTCGTCCTCTCACTATCCCAAATCACCGAGCATTCGCTTTGTTTGAAATCGACTACTCAAAAAAATATAAAAGTGCAAGAGCGAAATGGCTGATGTTCTTATCGGAGAATTTGAAAAATATCGCTAAGTGCGAGCATCGCATTTGACTGGTCAAATGCACTTGGTCTAACCCAAACCCTTATACAACAGAAAGAGATAACA
>JAZOPN010000023.1:0-8324 GCA_045655565.1 Eubacteriales bacterium
CGACAGGTTATAATGCTTGTACCCGAAATATCACTGACTCCACAGACCGTCAGCATATTCTGCAAGAGATATGGAGAGCGTGTCGCGGTGGTGCATTCCTCGCTTTCTCAGGGCGAGAGAATGGATGCCTGGCGCAGAATACGCCGCGGTGACGTTGATCTCGTCATTGGCACACGCTCGGCAATTTTCGCCCCCCTTGATAACATCGGTATGATAGTTATCGACGAGGAGCACGAGCACACATATAAGTCGGAGAGTGACCCGAAATACCACGCGCGCGACATTGCCGCGTATAGGTGTATGAAGCATAACTCACTTATGCTCCTAGCCTCGGCGACCCCGTCTGTCGAGAGCTTCTACAAGGCGCAGTCGGGCACATACACCCTCGTACCCTTGCGTGAGCGCTATGGCGGTGTCAGACTGCCGAGGGCGGTTATCGTCGATATGCGTGAGGAGCTAAGACTTGGCAACACGACCCCATTAAGCAAGAGACTGTATGACGAGCTTCTTGGCGTTAAGGAGCGCGATGAGCAGGCGATCCTATTCCTAAACCGTCGCGGCTACTCCAGCCAGATAAGCTGTAAGGTGTGTGGCGAGGTCCTGACCTGCCCGCGCTGCTCGGTCTCTCTTACCTACCATTCGTCGGGAAATAAGCTCTTATGCCACCTGTGTGGCTATACCTCGCCTGTGCCAAAGACCTGTGACTGTGGCAGCGATAATCTGTCATTCCTCGGCTACGGCACGCAAAAGGTGGAGAGCGAAATCGAGCGCGTTATGCCCGAGATGCCTATTATGCGTATGGACGCAGATACCACTAGCGGTAAGATGGCGTATGACAGAATGCTAGAGGACTTCCGCTCGGGTAAGGCGGATATTCTTCTCGGCACACAGATGGTAGCTAAGGGGCACGATTTTCCGCGCGTTACCCTCGTTGGCGTTGCCCTTGCCGACACATCGCTCTATGTAAGTGATTTCCGCGCGGCGGAGCGTACATTCTCGCTGTTAACCCAGGTTATAGGCAGAGCGGGCAGAGCGAGTGACACGGGTGTCGCGGTGATACAGACATTCTCTCCGCACCACGAGATAATCAGGCTTGCCTGCACCCAGGATTACGAGACCTTCTATAATGGCGAGATAGCCATAAGGCGCGAGCTTGTCTACCCGCCGTTCTGCGATATGGTGCAGTTAACCTTGACCGCCGATGACGAGGCGGCCCTAATGCAGGCGTCAAAGCGACTCTCGGATACAATTCTCGAGAGGCTCTCGGGTGAGCTTGGAAAGCTACCGTTTATGGTGTTCGGCCCATTTGAGGCGCAGGTGTATAAGCTAAATGAAAAATATAGAATGAGAATGGTGGTTAAGTGTAAATTAAATCGTCAGTCGAGGGGGCTGTTTAAGTCGCTGCTATATGACTTTGCCCGAGAGAGGGATGTGACCCTCGCGGTAGACCTTAACCCACTAACCGTATAAATATGGAGGAGTAACAATGGCAAAGCTAAGAATTGTAAAGTTCGGTGACCCTATGCTAAGAAAGGTGTGCCGTCCTGTCGAGGAGATAACACCGCGCATCTCGACGCTAATCGACGATATGATAGAGACAATGCGCGCGGCAGACGGTTGCGGACTTGCCGCACCCCAGGTAGGCGTGCTTCGCAGAATAGCCGTAATTGAGGTTGAGGAGGGAAAGGTGTATGAGCTTATCAACCCCAAGATTATCGCGTTCTCGGGCGAGCAGCAGGACCAGGAGGGCTGTCTTTCCAATCCCGGCGAGTATGGCATCACCAAGCGTCCGATGCATGTGACAGTACGCGCTATGAACAGAAAGGGCGAGACCTATGAGTTGACAGGCTCGGGTCTTATGGCGAGGGCAATCTGCCACGAGTGTGACCACCTCGATGGTAAGCTCTTTATTGATGTACAGATAAGGAAGCTTAATCCCGGAGAATAAGCCATAGCCGAGTTGTTTTCTCGACTATGACCTAAGGAGAAGAATATGAAAATAATGTTTATGGGTACGCCGGATATATCCGCGACCTGTCTTGATACCATCGCGCGCTCCGGCAGAGATGTTGTCGCAGTTGTCACCGGCAAGGATAAGCCACGCGGCCGTGGAAATGTGATGACCCCGACACCGACTAAGGTTGTTGCCGAGAAATACGGCATACCCGTATATACTCCCGACACCCTGCGTGACGAGGCGTTTATGTCTGTACTTGATGAGTGCCTGCCCGATATTATAGTTGTTGTCGCGTATGGCAAGATATTGCCCGCCTCGGTGATTGATTACCCGAGGTATGGGTGTATAAATCTGCATGTGTCCCTGCTCCCGAAATACCGCGGTGCCGCACCTATGCAGCGCGCGATAATTGACGGCGAGAGGGAGACCGGCGTCACCGTTATGCAGATGGACGCAGGGCTTGACACGGGTGATATTATATCGCAGGTTTCCTTCCCCATTTTGCCGAAAGATAACTTTGAGACGATACACGACGAGTCGGCAGAGATTGGCTCCGACCTGCTTCTTCGCACCCTAGATGATATTGAGGCAGGCGTTGCTGTAAGGACACCGCAGGATAATTCTCTTGCGACCTATGCCGCAAAGATTGAAAAGACAGATGCTAGGATAGACTTCAGCCTTAGTGCCGATGTGCTCGACTGCCGTATTCGTGGCACAACACCCATTCCCGGTGCGTTCTGCTACAAGGGTGGTAGGATGCTGAAGATATACGATGCCACACCCATATCGGGGCGTGGTAAGCCCGGCGAGGTTATCGCCCTCGACCCCAAAGGGGTCGGCTCTATCACCATAGCCTGCGGTGAGGGCGCGTTGCTTGTTCATGGCGTTATACCCGAGGGTAAGGGTAGAATGACGGCAGGTGACTTCATAAGAGGCAGAAAGATAGAGCTTGGCGATATACTCGAATAGCTCAACAAGACTTTAAGATAAAGTATGATAGGTTTAGGAGGTGACGGATATGACAATACGCGAGATTGCGCTCTCGCTACTTTTGGAATATGAGAAAGACGGAAAGTATGTCAATCTGTCGCTGTCCTCGCATCTGGCTGACGGACTATCAAGGGAGGAGCGCGGAATATTAACCTCGCTTCTATATACCACAGTCGAGCGCAAATTGACATACGACTACTATATAGCCACCTATGCAAAGCGACCGACCGAGAAGATTGACCCGCGCACTCTCGGTATATTGCGGCTCGGTGTGTGCCAGATTGTCGCGATGGATAAGGTGCCCGACTTTGCCGCGGTAAATGAGGCGGTGAAGCTCGGTAGAAATAAGGGCGAGCGCGCCTTTATAAATGGCGTTTTGCGCGCTATCGCAAGAGAAAAGGACAACCTACCCCTGCCCCCGCGCGAGAGAAATGTTGCAAGGCATCTAAGTGTGAAGTATTCATTCCCTCAGCCACTTGTTAAGCACTTTATTTCGCTTCTTGGTGAGGATGGATGCGAGGCATTACTTGACTACTATAACACCGCGACCTCAACCGATCTTACCGTTAACACAAGAAAAACCACAAGAGAGGACTTTTTGGCAAGGCTAAGTGAGGCTGGGATTAGCGCATATGCGCATAACACCTCGCCACTAACCGTCAGAATAGATAAATCCTGCGACCCGCGACAGCTACCGGGCTTTTCCGAGGGGCACTTCTTTGTGCAGGACGCAGCCTCGGCTATAAGTGCTGTTGCACTCGGCACAAGGCTCGGTGAGCGCGTGATTGATGTGTGCGCTGCCCCGGGTGGCAAGTCCTTTGCCGCCGCAATCCTCGCAGGGAATGAGGGGGGCGTTACCTCGTTTGATTTACACGAGAGTAAGCTCTCGCTTATAGCATCGGGTAGAGATAGGCTTGGGCTTGATAATATAACGGTTGAAAAATGTGACGCGACCCACCCCCGCGTCGAATTATTCGGTAGCTTTGATAGGGTTATATGCGACTGTCCCTGCTCGGGTCTTGGCGTCCTCGGCAAAAAGGCGGATATGCGATACCGCTCGTTCGAGGATATAGCGAGCCTGCCACCCATTCAATACGAGATACTCTCGGCGTCTGTCGGATATCTTAAGGTAGGTGGTACAATATTATATTCAACCTGTACTCTAAACCCCGATGAAAACGAGAGAGTTGTCGAGCGTTTCCTAAAAGAAAACGAGGGCTACGCTTTACAGGACTTCGAGGTAGGGGGGCTTAAGTCAGCGCACGGTATGCTGACTACATATCCGCATATTCACTCTACCGACGGCTTCTTTGTCGCTAAGATAATGAGGGTAAAATGATAATGGAAAAATATGATTTATATTCGATGACCGAGGAGGAGCTTATAGAGCTTTTTGCCACGCTCGGTGAGCCGAAATTTAGGGCAAAGCAGGTATTCCCGAAGCTACACGAGGGTGTCGCGATAGAGAATATGACGAGCCTATCGAAGAAGCTGCGCGAGAAGCTCTCGGAGATTACGGTTGATACGCTACCACGGGTTGAAGAAAGGCTTGTGTCGCGGATAGACGGTACAATCAAGTACCTGTTTCGTCTGCACGATGGCGAGTGTATAGAGAGCGTCTTTATGCGCTATAAGCACGGCAACACCCTCTGCATATCCAGCCAGGTCGGTTGCCTTATGGGCTGTAAATTCTGTGCCTCGACCCTAGCAGGCAAGGTGAGAAATCTCGCCCCCTCAGAGCTTCTCGGGCAGATAATAGCCGCAAATCTTGACACGGGTGAGCGCGTATCCAATATTGTAATGATGGGTATTGGCGAGCCACTCGATAACTTTGATAATGTGATTAAGTTTTTGAGGCTGGTTAATCATCCAAACGGACTTAATATAGGTTATAGGCACATCTCTCTTTCGACCTGTGGCGTTGTGCCGGGTATATATAAGCTTGCCGAGGTCGACCTGCCGATAACCCTGTCTATATCCTTGCACGCCTCGTCTGACGAGAAGCGCAGTGAGATTATGCCTGTAAACAAAAAGTGGCATATTGATGAGCTGCTCACAGCCTGTGTCGACTACTACAAAAAGACGGGCAGACGCATATCCTTTGAGTACACGCTTATCGAGGGCAAGAACGATGGTGGCAGGGATGCAAGAGAGCTTGCAGCACTTCTAAAGGGTGCTTTTCGTGGCACGGGTGCGCCCCTACACGTAAACCTTATCCGTGTGAATGAGGTTGCGGAGACCGAGTTCAAGGAGGGGACACAGGATAGTGCTAACAGCTTCGCAAAGATACTTGAGGCACTTGGTGTTGTCGCAACGGTGCGCCGTAGGCTCGGTGCAGATATAAATGCTGCGTGCGGACAGCTTAGGCGTGCCTCCGCACAGAAAAAACTAAACGAGGTATAGAGATTGCAAAGAGAAGTAACCGGAAAGGTTGTCAAGGGCGTTGGCGGTCTATACGAAACGCGCGTTGTGCTCGATGGCGAGGTCAGGCGAATTCCCTCACCTGCTAAGGGTATTTTGAAGCGCGACGAGGAAAAGCTCCTTATCGGTGATAATGTTCGGCTCACGCTCGACGAGGGCGAGTGTGCAACGGTTATATCCGAGGTTTTGCCGCGCAAGAATGCGCTGATTAGACCCCCTCTCGCTAACCTGGACTACCTTTTTATAGTATTCGCGGTGAAGAAGCCTGCGCCAGTCATCGAAACGGTGGATAAGCTGATTTCAATAGCCGAGCATAATGATATTGTGCCGGTCATCGTCATCACAAAGTCCGACCTTGGAGATGCCGGGGCAGAGAAGTATGCCGAAATATATCGTATGGTGGGCTTAGATGTCTTTGTCACCTCATCCACCACAGATACCGGCACCGCGGAGTTGTCTACATATATTAAGAATAATATAAGAGATGGCGCGACTGCCGCCTTTGCCGGGGCGTCCGGTGTAGGTAAGTCGACGCTGATGAACGCGCTCTTCCCAAGCCCCGGGCTTGCAACAGGTGACATCTCGCGTAAGATTGAGCGAGGACGCCACACCACGCGCCACGTGGAGATATTCGATATCGGTGAGGGCGAGTCTGCCGGCCACCTTGCCGACACGCCGGGCTTCTCGCTCGTCGACTTTGCGCGCTTTGACTTCTTCGCCCTAGATGACCTGCTCCCGACCTTCCGCGAGCTTTTGCCCTATGTCGGAAAATGTCGCTATGCCGACTGCGCCCATTTTGGCGAGAGTGCCGATGAGTGCGCGGTTGCCCGCGCTGCCAAAAGTGGTGAAATCCCCGAGTCCCGCCTCGCTTCCTATCGCGCGATATATAGAGTATTAAAGGATAAAAAGGATTATGAATAAAAACGACCATCACAGATTAATTCCGTGATGGTCGCCTTTTTATTTTCTATTGTGGCAAGTTGCTCATTTAGCTAGCCATTTGCCCTTTTGCCATTAGTGAAACTATTGCTTGCCTGTGTAGCCCCATACAACAGGGCGGTCAGAGTAGTTCCATTTGTAGTGCCAACCATAAGGCTTGGATGTTGCTTCGCAATAAATTGTTAGGCTATAGCACCCAGAGAACGCATAATCGCCTATGGTGGTTACACTATCCGGTATAGTGATGCTTGTAAGGCTTGTGCAATCACGGAACGCAAACTCTCCTATACTTGTGACGCTATTCGGGATAGTGATGCTTGTTAGGCTATCACAACCATCGAACGCAAACTCTCCTATACTTGTGACGCTATTCGGGATAGTGATGCTTGTTAGGCTATAGCAATTATAGAACGCATAATCATAAATCTTGTAGTTCTTGCCATTATAATCATCTGGCAATACAAGTTCGGTATCATCTCCCATATAGCCTAAGAGATAATTTGCGCCATCATAAGTGTAGAATAGATAGCCGTTTTGATTTACTATATTACTATTGCCTTTATGTACCTCTTTTGCATAATAGCTTATATAGCCGTAGTTTTGTGAGCCTGCCACTATATCAAGAGAAGATTTGTTTATTACCTCTAACAACTTATAGCAACCAGAGAACGCAGAAGAGCCTATACTTGTAACGCTATCCGGGATAGTGATGCTTGTAAGACTATCGCAATTACAGAACGCATAATTGCCTATGGTG
This sequence comes from Eubacteriales bacterium, assembly GCA_045655565.1. Lineage (GTDB taxonomy): Bacteria > Bacillota > Clostridia > Oscillospirales > CAG-272 > UBA1740. The sequence goes on from JAZOPN010000023.1 coordinate 7,065, forward strand.
GTTACACTATCCGGTATAGTGATGCTTGTAAGGCTATAGCAATTATAGAACGCAGAAGAGCCTATACTTGTAAAGCTATTCGGGATGGTTATACTAGTAAGACTTGTGCAACCATTGAACGCAAACTCTCCTATACTTGTGACGCTATTCGGGATAGTAAAACTTGTATCGGTTTTTCCTATTGCATATTGTATAAGTGTCTTGCCATCCTTGCTGTAAAGGTTGCCATCAATAGACTTATATGCTGTATTGTTGCTACCAATATTTATGCTTGTTAGGCTTGAGCAATCACGGAACGCACGATAGCCTATACTTGTAACGCCATTTCCAATAGTAACGCTTGTTAGGCTATCGCAATCATAGAACGCATCATCGCCTATACTTGTAACGCTATCCGGTATAGTGATGCTTGTAAGGCTATCGCAATTATAGAACGCATGATAGTCTATACTTGTAACGCCATTTCCAATAGTAACGCTTGTTAGGCTATCGCAATCACGGAACGCCTCATAGCCTATACTTGTGACGCTATTCGGGATAGTAAAACTTGTATCGGTTTTTCCTATTGCATATTGTATAAGTCTCTCGCCACTCTTGCTGTAAAGGTTGCCATCAATAGACTTATATGCTGTATTGTTGCTACCAATATTTATGCTTGTTAGCCTGTCGCAACCATAGAACGCAGAAGAGCCTATACTTTTAACGCCATTTCCAATAGTAACGCTTGTTAGGCTATCGCAATCATAGAACGCAGATCTGCCTATGCTTGTTACACTATCCGGTATAGTGATGCTAGTTAGGCTATCGCAATCACGGAACGCATAAGAGCCTATGCTTGAGCTTCCCGTTATAACTACGGTCTTTAAGCCTGTGGGTACATAAGTCTTATTATCCGAATACTCTGATGCTCCGAATATATACCCAAAGTGTGTATTACTTGTGCCATCTTTAGTAGCGCCTACGAAGGGAATGGTTATGCTTGTTAGGCCTGTGCAACCAGAGAACGCATTAGAGCCTATACTTGTAACGCCATTTCCAATAGTAACGCTTGTTAGGCTATCGCAATCATGGAACGCATAAGAACCTATGCTTGTTACGCTGTCCGGTATAGTGATGCTAGTTAGGCTATCGCAATTATAGAACGCATGATAGTCTATACTTGTAACGCCATTTCCAATAGTAACGCTTGTAAGGCCTGTGCAATCAGCGAACGCATAATAGCCTATACTTGTAACGCTATCCGGTATTATAAGTTCGGTT
>JAZOPN010000024.1:0-17779 GCA_045655565.1 Eubacteriales bacterium
TGTAAGATTGTAAATCTTGGTGCTATGCACCTCGCTCGCTTCTGCGAGCAGCCGAGGAGCAATCTGCGACACCCGCCCTTGTAAGCCAGCTTCCAGATGCGTGTGTTCTTGATTATAAGCCAACGATTTCTGCTCTAAATCAAGCTAGCCCCGAAAGACGCTTCGCACTAAGAATTCAGCATCTATATTCAATATTTGCAAAAAGTCTTCATTTCGCTGAATTCTTAATGACTCAGCTCCCCCATACATAATAAAGATAATTTCGTTTTTTCATAGACAAGCCCGCGTTAGATTAGCTTAATCACATTCGAGCGCAGAACCTCTACATACATACTTCGGTCCATAGACTGAAGAAGTGCCTTAAAGTAGCCTGTTACAGGCTGCTCGGTGAAGAAGTGTCCCGCCTCAATGAGGTTGATGCCCATCTCTGCCGCCTCGGTCATAACATTATAGCCTATTCTGCCCGAAACATAGGTATCCGCCCCTGCCGCGATAGCCTCGGCAACAAAGCTCTTACCGTCACCGCCAACAACGGCAACGCGCTCAACAGGAATGTAAGCATCGGCGACCTTAACACCATCGCAGTCGAGAAGCCCCTTTAGTAGATATGAGAAGTCCTCGAGGGATAACTCCTCCTTTAGCTTACCTACCCTGCCGAGGTCGCCCTCGCCAAAGGGGACAGCCTCGGTGATACCGAGGATATCGGCAAGAATATCATTTACACCGCCAGAGACCTTGTCCGCCCTGGTATGCAGCGAGATAACTGCAATATCGTGCTTAATTAGGTCGATGACCTTACGCGATATATGGTTCTCCTCGGTGATACTGCCAAGTGGCTTAAAGATTAGGGGATGGTGCGATAGGATGAGGTTGAAGCCACCGGAGATGGCGTAGTCAATCGCCTCCTCGGTGACATCGAGGGTAACGAGGGCGCGACGCACCTCTATTGTGCTGTCACTCGCACACATAAGACCGTCATTATCCCACACCTCGCGTAGTGTCTCCGGTATTATTTCGTTAAGGCGTGAATATACCTCATATACTGTCATAATATTACTCCTTATTTATCCGTTCGTCTATCGCTTCTATGATTTCGCACTCGGCGGATGTATCGTGTCCGCTCTTCCTCTTGGCAAGAAGAATGCGCGAGAGCCTCTCACGCATGGCCGAAAGATAGCCAAAATAGGCGTTTTTCTCACACGGGTTGGCACTAATACCTATCTCTGCACTCACCATATCAATCTCCCGACGCACACCGGAATACTCAGCAAGGATGGTGAGATAATGCTTACCGTCGGCATATGAATAATGCTCCTCAAGGATGTCAAAGCCGTTTTCCAAGAGATATTTCCTAAGTACTGCCTGTCTTGTCATAGGCTGTAAAATCAGGCGCACAGATCTGTCGCAGAGGTGCTCTGCGCGAGAAATGATATCAGCGATAAGTTCACCGCCCATACCGCAAATTGTATAGTCGGTAGCCCCCATACCGCGAGTGGCGGCAGCACCGTCGGTCAAGAGAAGTTCTACCCTGTCAAGCACACCCGCGGCGGTGGCATGCTCTCTCGCTGTGGCGAGCGGTCCCTCGTTAATATCCGTGAGTATCGCGCGGCAAATGCGCCCCGTTGTAAGTAAGTAAATAGGCAGGTACGCGTGGTCCGTGCCGATGTCGGCGAGGGTGGCGTCCTGCCTGACGAGCGCTGACACCGAGGATAGCCTCGCGTCTAGTGTCGCATCTCTCATTTTGCGCTGAGGAAGTCGTTAATCTTCTTTACAAGTGTGTCTGCGTCTGTACCGTGTACCTCGCAAGCCTGTGCGATGGACTCACCTCTTGAGTGAGGGCAGCCAAGACAGTGCATTCCGATCTCAAAGAAGAACTGCGCGCAGTTTACATCAAAATCAAGAATATCACCTATAAGGGTGTCCTTAGTTACTACCATAATAGTATAGCCTCCGTTTGATTTTTTTACATTATTATTCTAGCATATTACGTCACGAAAATCAATATATATTTTGAAACTCTCTATTTACTTTTATATACATTTGTGATAAAATATAGTAGTTAATATTGTTTGTTGGTTTTAGGAGAAGAAAAAATGATTGTTGCTCTTGAAGAAGCAAAAAGGAAATTAGTAGCGCTGAGGGATGTTCTCGCCGAGCTGGGCAATCAGCTGCGTATCGAGGAGTCGCGAGAGAGGGCGTCGGAGCTTGAGCGCGAGACGATGGTCGAGGACTTTTGGTCGGACGCGGAGAAATCCTCTAAGAAGTTACAAGAGATAAAGCAGCTTAAGGATAAGGTCGAGAGTTACGAGGACCTGTGCAAAAGACTTGAGGATGCGTATGCCCTCTGCGAGATGGCTATTGAGGTGAATGACGAGGACTCGGTCGAGGAGGTTGTCACAGAGACGGCATATATCGAGCAGGAGTCTGAGAAGAAGCGCATCGAGGTGTTGCTCTCGGGCGAGTATGACAGGAACAACGCTATACTCTCGTTCCATCCCGGTGCCGGTGGCACAGAGGCGCAGGACTGGGCATCTATGCTCTACCGTATGTACACCCGTTGGGGCGAGGCACACGGATATAATGTTAAGCTCGTCGATTGGCTTGACGGTGACGAGGCAGGCATCAAGTCCGCAACAATAATGATAGAGGGACTTAACGCCTACGGATACCTAAAGAGCGAGAACGGTGTTCACCGTCTTGTCAGAGTTTCGCCCTTTGACTCGTCGGGAAGAAGACACACATCCTTTGCCTCAGTCGAGGTTATGCCCGAGCTTGAGGACGATAACACAATAGTGATAAATGATGCCGACCTAGAGATTACGGCGCACCGCTCCAGTGGTGCGGGCGGTCAGCACATCAACAAGACCGACTCGGCAATACGCATAGTGCACAAGCCTACGGGTATCGTGGTCGGATGCCAGACCGAGCGCAGCCAGCTCCAGAACAAGGAGACGGCTATGAAGATGCTCCGTGCTAAGCTTATGGAGATTAAACTGCGCGAGAAGCTCGACCGCATCGAGGATATCCAGGGAAACAAGGCGAATATCGAGTGGGGTAGCCAGATACGAAGCTATGTGTTCATGCCCTATACGCTCGCCAAGGACACTAGGACAGGCTACGAGGATGGCAACATCGACGCAGTTATGGACGGCAAGATTGACGGCTTCATCAACGCGTATCTGAAGTTCATCTCGGCAGAGGGAGAGGCGCGCTAGGACGCGTCGGTATAAATTCTCATAGGATTTGCGATTATTAGCATCGGATGACATTATATTATAGCATCATCTAGGTATTACAAATAATGTGAAAAGCCTCCCCGATAGTCGGGGAGGCTAAGTGTTTTTAGATAAGGGGAAAGGGTGTTAGAATAGTATACGAAAGGAAGCGAGACAGTGAATGCACAGAGCAGGGTGTCAGAGCCTCGATATAATCTCCAGTATTCTGTCGGTGTCGATGCGGCGCTTATTGCCCTTCAGGGCAAGGGTGAGGCGAGAGGGGGTGAAAATCCTCTCAGCGGCGGCGCGTATATCCTCGCCCGTCACAGCCTCATATGCGCTCCTGCGCGAGGCGAGGTCGGGGTAGCAGAGGGACAAAATATGGTTGTCGTAGGCGAATGTGTAGTTTAGCTCACGTGGGTCGTCATAGAGCATCATAGCACCGCCGGTGTAGCCCGCGCGAATGATTTTCTCATCGGGGGTGGGGGTGGTCTTATAGCGACGCAGGATATCCACCGCAAGCGCGAGTGCCTCGTATAACCTTGCCTCTTTCAACTCAAAGCTAAAGGAAAGTGTGCCGATATTCGAATATCTCTCTATCGTGCCACCGATGTCGTAAAAAACGCCCCTATTCTCGGATAGTTCGATAAAGAAGTCGGAGGCGTAGCCACCGAACAGACTATCATAGAGCAGGTCTACCGCGGGCACGCTATCCTCACCTGAGAAGATGTCAAAGTTGAATTTCACAGCGGTGAAGTCAGCACCCTTGATATGCACTATCGGCTCGCGATTAGCGAAACGTTGGGGGACGGGTGCTATATTATTGTGCTGCTCGCCATCATATATTGTCTCGCGGTCCAGAGCGTCGGCGAGGTAGGCAATATCCTCGTCCGAGACATTGCCCGTCACATAGGCGAAAAGATTATCCTTTGTAAGGATTGCACGCCTATACTCCTCAAGGGCGCGCACACCGATTTTCGACACGGTGCCGAGGCTTCCCATAATGCTGCGCGAGAGGGGCGTTCCCTCCCATACGCGCTCTTGGGAAAAGGCGGAGAGCGTACCGGTCTCACCCACCTCGCGTATCTCTGCGCGTATTCTGTCGCGCTCCTTAGAGATCTCCTCGCCGGTTAGAGCTATGGGCGAGAGCACGCGCGAGATGATGTCCGCACCAATCCTAAAGTATTCCTTCGCACCGCTGATATAAAACTGCACCATCTCCGAGGAGGTCGAGGCGTTGAATTCAAGACCGTATTTGTCGAGCATCGAGTACAAGCCACAAGACATAATTTTGTTGATATTTCTTATCGCGATATGCTCAAAAAAATGGGTGATGCCTGCACGGTTTTTGCTCTCATACATACTTCCCGAACGCAAAAATACCGATATAAAGAATGAGTGCGAATGCGGATTTGTGTAGCTATACACCGGTATGCCGTGTTCTGTCGTTATCTGCCGTTCCATAGTCCTCCTCTGCTGCCTCGGTGGTAAAATCCAACATTTTGGCTCACACCTATAAAACGGCAACAATTCTATCCAATGATGATATTTTACCACACTTTCGCGCAATTAGCAACAGTAAAAATAAATTGATTGACAATCGGGTCGAGATGTTATACAATGGTATATGGAAATTATTCCGAACAGGCATTAGTCAAAGTCTTATCCCGGACTAATAGGACAGGATGCTGTGTGCAGTTCCTCATCCGACGGGCGGAACAGTCCCGATGGCAGTCATATAAAAAGGAGATGGCGTATGATACCCGAAGCGTTCAAGGTGAGAATGAAAAATATGCTCGGTGACGATTACGCCGACTTTATAGCCGCTCTCGAATGCGGTGAGGCTGTGAGGGGTGCTAGGGTAAACCTAGTGAAGTGCGACGAGGGCTATATCCCCGATATTGACGGTTTGCATGCTGAGAAAATACCCTATGCTGCCGCCGGCTATATTCTCCGTGGGGAGGGGGCTGTCGGTCACTCGGCAGAGCACCACGCAGGAATGATATATATGCAAGACCCCGGGGCTATGGCGGCACTCACAGCACTTGACATATCACCCGAGTGGTGGGTGGCAGACCTGTGCGCGGCACCGGGTGGCAAGTCCTCTCAGATAGCCGAGCGTCTAGGTGAAGGTGGCTTCCTATTATCTAATGAATATGTACCGAAGCGCGCTAAGATTATGGTCGGCAACTTTGAGAGGCTTGGTATTTCTCGCGCGATGGTAACATCGCTGGATACGGCGAAGATTGCCGAGCTTTACAGAGAGGCGTTTGACCTGGTTGTGGCTGATGCGCCCTGTTCGGGCGAGGGAATGTTCCGTAAGAGCGAGGAAGCGAGGTCGGAATGGAGCGTGGGCGCGGTTGTAGCCTGTGCCACAAGACAGGGCGAAATCCTCGATAACGCCTACAAGATACTAAAATGTGGCGGTAAACTACTCTACTCCACCTGTACCTGGTCAAGGGAAGAAAACGAGGGGGCGGTGCTTGCATTTCTGAAGCGGCATCCCGATATGCGGCTTATTCCTGTAAAGGAAGAGCTTGCGCAAGCGACACGCGCCGGCATCGAGGTCGAGGTGGGATATAATCTAGGTCTTGCCCGACGCTTTTACCCACACATAAGTGAGGGCGAGGGGCAGTTCATAGCACTGATGGAAAAGTGCGGTGAGCCGTCGTATACGCAAACAATACTTTATAAAGAGAGCGTGAAAGCGCCATCTCGCGAAGAAATGCGCGTAGTCGAGGACTTTTTCCGCGATAATTTAACCGACAGACCATACGGCAGGCTGATAAAATCGCAGGAAAATATCCTGATAATTCCACACGGGTGCCCTCTAATACCATATTCGGTATTCATGTCGGGTGTTCTTGTCGGTGAGGTGAGACGTGGTATTCTGCACCCGTCACATCACTTCTTCTCGGTCTATGGCAGACTGTTCAAAATACAGATAAACCTAGACAAGACAGATTTAAGGTGCGAGAGCTACCTAAGGGGTGAGGAAATAGATGCAGATGTGGGGCGCAGCGGATGGTGCGCCGTTATGTACCGCGATGTACCGCTTGGTGGTGGTAAGGTATCGGGCGGCAGGGTGAAAAACCACTATCCAAAGGGGCTAAGAAATACACGATAGCATATTCTACATAAAGAGTTTACCCCCATACCGTGTCAAATTATTCGATAACTAAAATAAACAAATAGAGAAAGTGAGAAAGACAAAAATGGAAAAAATATTAGCAAAGGTTGGTACACTTACCGTTACTGAGGCAGATGTCGATGAGTTCCTCGTAGGTCTCGGTCAACGCGGTCAGTCGTACAACAATCCCGAGGGACGAGCAATAATTCTTGAGCAGCTTATCGCAGACAGACTTCTGCTCCTTGAGGCAAGAAGAAATCTCTACGAGGCAGAGCCTGAGTTCAGAGCCGAGCTTGCAAAGCTTAAGGACAATCTGCTTGTAAGATATGCAGGCAACAAGGCTCTCGCCGGAATTAGCGCAACCGATAAGGAGGCGCGTGACTTCTATGATGCTAACCCCGACAAGTTTATGGGTGGAGCTACTGTTAATGCCAGCCACATTCTTGTTGAAACACGCGAGAAGGCACTTGAGGTGCTAGGTAAGATTAAGGCAGGCGAGATGACCTTTGAGGATGCGGCACAGGCTTATTCCTCCTGCCCCTCTAAGGACAATGGCGGTAATCTCGGCGACTTTGGCAAGGGACAGATGGTGCCCGAGTTCGATGCCGCAGTATTTGCTATGCAGGTTGGCGAGATAACAGATGAGCCTGTTGCGACCCAGTTCGGCTTCCACCTCATCAAACTCAACTCTAAGACCGATGCCGAGATGACGCCCTATGAGGCTATTGCAGGTCAGATCAAAGAGATGCTCACCGGCGAAAAGGTGCGCGCGGCTTATGAGTCGAAGATTAACCAGCTAAAGATTATGTTCCCTGTTGACAAGCTCTAATGAGTGAGGAAAACGAGCTATTAAAAAGACGCTTCCTCGAGCTTGCCGAAAAGGCGGACAGAGGCGCGTATTACACATTCACTGATTTTTTAGGTCTTGATGAGCAATCGGCATTTACCGAGGTGAAGTCGAAAATACGCACAAAGTGGTGCGCTTTCGGTGGTGCTGTTGGTTGCGAGAGGGTTATTATAAGGTTTGGTGACGAGGATGAGATCGGGTATGATATGCCATATCCTATAACCTGCCTTAGGGCAGAGCCGGCTATGCAAAAATACGCGGACAAGCTGACCCACCGTGATTTTCTCGGTGCTATACTAAATCTCGGCATCGAACGCTCGGTGGTCGGTGATATTCCTATTATAGATAATGTAGGATATATTTTCCTTAGAGAGGATATTGCCGAGTATGTAAAGGACTCGCTAACCCGGGTAAAGCACACGGATATGCGCCTGTCGGTAGTTGAGGAAATCCCCGATGGAAGCCTATTTCGCACCGAGGAACGCAGAATTACTATGCAGTCGGAGCGTATAGATGCCTTGATTGCCAAGGTGTATAATCTATCGCGCGATGACGCGCAGACGCTAATTAAAAGGCGTCTTGTTTATGTCGAGGGCAGGCTCACCGAGGATGTATCACGCACACCGAAAATTGGCGAAAGAATAAGCGTGCGCGGTCACGGCAGGCTAATCTATCACGGTGCTGAGGGCACTACCAAAAAGGGCAAGCTCGCTGTAAAGGTTGAGGTTTACGTCTAGGTGATGCGCCACACTCACATCTTTTGAATTTATATTAAAAAGTCCTATTATGGGTGTACCATAATGGGACTTTTCTTTGTTTTGTTATGTTTTATGGTTGTTTCAATATAAAAACTAATATAATAGATTGTTTACTGTTAGATCTAGTCAGCCTTATAATTATCTATAAGGTAGACTGTGTCGATATAGTCGAGAGCCTCAAGGGTTGCCTCGGCTGCGTAGTCCTCACCAAAGATAAAGGTGATGACAAAGTAGGCGTATGGCGTGATGTAGAAGCTCGGGATATAGCGGTAGGTCGCGCCGTCGTCACCCTCCATAGTATAGGTGAAGTAGGGGGTTGAGCCACGGGTCTTAATTTCCGAGAGATTGTCTAAGCCCTCTGCGTGCTCTAAGTAGTATTCAGCCCATCTATACTGGTCCATCGTGATTGGGATGCCGGCATTTGGGCAGGCGCCAAATGAGAAGCGAAGCATTCCGACAATCATCGTGCCATCAGAATATGCGACATCGTAAGCCTTGCCAATCTCGTACCTCTCGAAGCTCTCGGGCAGGCGAATGCCAAGCTCGCAGTGCTCATACCTCGGCGCGCAGGATGCAAGCAAGAATACAAGTGAGAGGACGAGCAGGGCAGCAAGTACGCGCAGGTGCTTAGCCATTTTGCACCGCCCGGACTAGGTCATCTACCCCGCCTATTACCACATCAGCACCTGCACCGACAAGCTCATCTCGGTTACGGAAGCCCCAAAGAACACCAACGCGCAGCTTCGCTCCGAGATTTGTGCCTGTTACCATATCTACATAGGTGTCACCGACAAAGGCGCATTCATCGGGCTTACCGCCCATTTTCTCAAGGATGGCGCGTGGTATGTCGGGCGCAGGCTTCATTGGCACGCCATCGAGAGCACCCGATATTCCGTCAAACAGTCCGGGGAAGAAGTGCTCAACTATGGGCAGGGTTGCTGTATGGGGCTTGTTTGATACTACTCCGAGCTTGTAGCCCAAGTGCTTTAAGTCTGCTAGTGCCTCATTGATACCGGGGAACGGTGCTGTGAGGTAGAGCGGCTCTTCGTCATACGCCCTCTTGTAGATGTCGAGCACACGCAAAACCTCGTCCTCATCGGTGATGCCGTGGTAGGCTAGCGTGCGCTTGATAAGCATATATGCGCCATTACCGGCAAAGACCTTTGCCTGCTCCGCGGTGATGTGGGAGAGACCCTCGCCGTCAAGCGTCTTGTTTACATAATAGGTTATTGTTGTTATCGTGTCGAGGATTGTTCCATCGAGGTCAAAAATACAATACTTTATCATTTTTGTTTCCTTTTATTTAGGCTCTCGCCCAAGCGGTTTTTTTGTAAGCATTTTGACTAGTTTTTCAACTCTGCGAGCGAATTTTTGTCACTTCACAGACAAGTGTAAGAAGCTCTCCAAGCGATGTTCGGTCAGCCTGTGGGCGATTTTTTCACTTCGTGCGCAAGCCATTTTCATTATTATTCTAATTCGGTGTGCGATAAATCACAAGCTTTAGATTGGCTTCAAAACCAAAGGCTTACAGCCTCTTTAGCTTAGCGAAGGTTGCCATCAGCTTTTTGGTGACGCCGCTATCAAAGGTGACCTCGTATAGCACATCTCCGCCCATATCGCGTGAGGCGACGATGGTGCCATCGCCAAAGAGCGAGTGCGTTACGCGCGTGCCGGGGGCAAATTTCTCGATACCGTAGCTTGCGGCACCCGTTTTTTTAGCACCCGTCTGCCCTGCGACCGGTCGGCGCATCTCGCTGTTTCGCGGTAGGGTAGTCTGCGTGAATTGCTGTCTAGCACCATATCCAAGCCCCTGCCTCGGGGGTGGGGGCTGTGGTATATCAATGTTTAGGAGCTTCTTCGGCACCTCTTCGCGGATGAATGACGAGAGCATATGCCGCTCCGTCCTACCGTACATCATACGCTCCTTAGCATAGGTGATATAGAGCCTTTCCTTAGCACGTGTGACGGCTACATAGGCAAGACGTCGTTCCTCGTTCATCTCGCGCGGGTCGTTTCTGTCGCTCTCGGACGGGAATATTCCGTCCTCCATACCTGCGATGAATACAACCGGGAATTCAAGCCCCTTTGCCGCGTGTACCGTCATAAGCACCACGGCATCGGCATTCTCATCATATTTATCAACCGAGGTGATAAGCCAAATTTCCTCAAGGAAGCCAAGGAGCGTCGGCTCTTCTTCCGCCTCGGTCATCTTCTTCTCATATTCTACGGCGGCAGAGATAAATTCCTCGATATTCTCTATCTTGCCCTCGCCCCCAAAGCCCTCGACAGCGAGCATATCACGGTACCCCGTGTCAAGAAAAACGGCATTTAGAAGCTCGGAGGGTAGGCTCGATTTCGCCTTAATGCTCTCGATAAGCTTATAGAAGTCCTCTAGCCTGTCAGCACTCTTTGAGAGTACGGGATACTCGCGCACACGGGATATTACATCATACATTGACATACCATTCATCTCGGCTATTGCTTCTATTGCCGCGACGGTGGCGTCACCAATTTTGCGCTTCGGCTCATTGATAATCCTCTTTAGGCGCAGGTTGTCGAATGGTGAGGCTATTACCGCGAGATAGGCTATCATATCCTTGATTTCCTTGCGGTCGTAGAAGCTCATATCACCGACAACGCGGTAGGGTATGCCCGACTTAGCAAAGGTGGTCTGAAGCGAACGCCCGAGCGCGTTCAGACGGTAGAGTACAGCATAGTCGGAATATCTCCTGTGCTCTCTATTTACACCACTGGTTATCTCGTAGACTATGTATCTGCCCTCGGCATCCTGGTTGAACGCCTCTTTTACCGTTACCGCGTCCCCATCTCCCTTGTCGCACCACAGGCGCTTCTCATGCCTTTCCTCGTTGTTCTTGATGATGGAGTTCGCTACGGCAAGGATATTTGCTGTTGAACGATAGTTCTGCTCTAAGCGCACAATTGTAGCATCCGGGTAGGTCTTATCGAAGTCGAGAATATTCTCAATCGTCGCGCCACGGAAGCGGTATATCGACTGGTCATCGTCACCGACAACCATAATGTTGCGGTAGCCACCGGAGAGTAGCTTCGTCAGGACGAACTGCGCGTGGTTGGTGTCCTGGTACTCGTCGACAAGGACATACCTGAACTTCTTCTGATAGTAGTCACACACCTCGGGATAGCCCTCAAGAAGAAATACCGTCTTCATAATAATATCGTCGAAGTCTACCGCATTATTCGCAAGCAGCTTCTTCTGGTAGAGGGTGTATATCGATCTTACCGCCTTGGTGCGTGGGTCGGGTGTTATCTCGTAGTCCTCCGGGATAACAAGCTCGTCCTTTGCGTGGCTAATCATCGTCGCGACCACCTTGGGCGAGAGGGTGCGCTCGTCAATCTCAAGCTCCTTCATGCACTGGGTAATAAGACGCTTCGCATCGTCGGCATCGTATATCGAGAAGCCGTCGCGGTAGCCGAGCTTGTCGGCGTGCTTACGCAGTATGCGCAGGCATATCGAATGGAATGTTCCTGCCCAAATGGATGAGGACAGCTCCTCGTCACCGAACGTGCGCTGAAGCCTCTCTTTTATCTCTCCTGCCGCCTTATTAGTGAATGTAAAAGCGAGCACCGACCAGGGCGGTGTCGGCTCGTGGATGAACTGCGGAAGTATTGTTTCTATCTCGTCCTCGCTCATCTCGTAGGCGTATTTTAGTGCATCGACGGTATCGGCATCGACACCCTCGGGGACATAGTCAGTGAAGTAGGCGTCACCATACTTTATAAGGTATGCTATCCTGTTGACAAGCACTGTGGTCTTTCCACTGCCTGCGCCCGCGAGCACAAGAAGCGGCCCCTTAGCTGTAAAGACCGCACGACGCTGCTCGGGGTTTAGAAACCTCGCATATACCTTGTCAAATAGGCGTCTTTTCGCCTCTATAAATTGTGTGCCTACATCGATGGCACCGTTTGCTGTAATACTCATTTATATACCTTTCGGGAGTTATTCGCGTAAAGTTCGTAAACTGTACGCTAGCACTTTCTACTTTATGACAAAAAACGATTTATTGTATCTGTTAATCTGTTTGGGTGCGTTTCGGTTAAAATGTACCTTTTTCCATACTCGGCACACCTTCCTATGTCGATTACTGTGGAGTTTTCCACATTTTAGAATGTTGAAAATGTGGAAAACTATTTGTCGAAGAATGGCGAATTTTCAAGGGTTTTGCCCATTTTCAACCTATTTTTGAACATACTTTCCACATTTTGTTATGCGGAAGTGTGATATGAGCCCAAATAAACGGAAATTTACACTTTTCCGTTTTAACCCACATTTTTACTATTTCACTGCCCCTGTCGCAAAATTTACACTCTGTTTCATCTGCCAAAGTTTTTCTATATCCGGTGCTTCGTATCATTTACGAAAACGCGTGACACAGATGTGCTGTTTTGTGCGCTGAAGGTGGAAATAATCGCTATTTTGGACAGAAATATTATTAAAATAATTGGTGATTTTGTTGAAGTGTGCGAGCGCATTTTTCGCCCTTAGTTATTTCCTGCCGAAAAGCCTTGCAAAGAAGGACTTCTTCGGTGCCCACTTAACGGGGCAATTACCGCTGTTCCAATCCTTATCCCAGCCACTCGGTTGCTTTGCCACCTCGCAATAGATGGTTAGCCTTTTGCAACAACCGTAGAACGCGTCACTGCCGATGCTTGTGATACTGCCCGGGATTGTAATGCTAGTAAGACTTTTGCAACCCCAGAACGCATCCGGACCTATTCTTGTAACACCACCCGGAATAGTAAAGTCGGTATCGGTCTTTCCTGCCGGATATTGTATAAGCATTTCACCATCCTTACTATACAGGTTGCCGTCTATTGACTTGTAGTTAGGATTGTCCGGTAATACCGTGATGCTCGCGAGGCTATTACAAGAAGCGAAGGCGGACTTACCGATGCTCGCAACACTGTCGGGTATGGTCACGCTCGTAAGGCTGTCACACCCAAAGAACGCAGATCTGCCTATGTAGGTAATACCGTTGTGTATTGTCACGCTCCTAAGGCTTGTGCAACTAAAGAACGCAGAACCGCCGATGCTTGTCACGCTGCTAGGGATAGTCACGCTCGTGAGGTTTTTACAATAGCCAAACGCCTCTTCGCCAATGCTTGTAACGCTGTTTGGTATATTTATACTCGTTAGGCTTTTGCAAGAAGAGAACGCAGACTTGCCAATGCTTGTGACACTGCTTCCGATTGTCACGCTCGCAAGCTTTTCACAATAATGAAACGCATCATTGCCGATGCTTGTGACGGAGTCACCTATGGTGACACTCGTAAGGTTAGCGCAATACCTGAACGCATCATTGTCGATTTTTATGACGCTGTTTCCGATTGTCACGCTTTTAAGACCTTGGCAAGAAGAGAACGCATAAGCGCCTATTTTTCTGACATTACGCTGGATAATTACGCTGGTTATTCTCGCCTTTTCAGAAAACGCACGCTCACCGATTACTCTTACGGGCTTTTCCTCATATATAGATGGTATAACCACCGTTGCCTTTCGCCCCTTATAGCCTGTGACCTCGTAGTAGCTACCCTTGTCCTCGAATACAAGCCCCGGTGTAGCCGGTAGCTCCTCGTAATATTCCTCTTTACCCGAGTATTCCTCAAGCTCTATTTCTTCACTCATTTTAATACTCCAAAGTTTTTGTTTTATAGCCCCAGAGGGGTAAGGCTTTTATTTACGCTTTTTCTTGCCGGGGCGGGGGCGGCTGTCCGTCATACGGGCTGCCTCACGGCGGATTTCAAGCGCTTCCTCGCCAAAGATGCGCTCGAGCTTAGATTTCTTCGGGCGTTTTGCGTCGAGGATGGGCTGGTAAAATCTCTCGGCTGTGGATTTCGGCTTGCCCGGTGCAACAGGGCCACGCGTGCGCTTTGGTGTGGTACTACCCTTGCCTGCGGTAGTACCGTGGGTGCGCTTCGATGCTGTGCCACTGCGACCCCCGGTGCTTTTAGCTCCTAACTCTTCACTATTGCCTTTTACCTTACCCCTGCCCTTGCCTTTTCCCTGCCACATCTCGCCACCGCGCTCGGGGCGGACAAGACAGCCGGGGGCTGTGCCGATTAGATCCTCTCTGCCGGCAAGCCTTAGCGCCTCGCGCACCAGCCCCGCGTTTTCGGGCTTTGAGAACTGAAGAAGTGCGCGCTGAAGCTGCTTCTCGTGGTAATCGGTGGTTACATAGACGCTCTTGCCCGTCATCGGGTGGATGCCTGTGTAGTACATTACTGTGGAGATTGTGCCGGGTGTGGGATAGAAGTCCTGCACCTGCTCGGGCGAGTAGCCCCATTCCTTTAGCCAAAGTGCCATATCTACGGCATCACGCATCGTAGTGCCCGGGTGGCTCGACATAAGGTAGGGGACGAGATACTGCTCCAGCCCTGCCTCGCGGCTGTACTTAAAGAAGCGCGAGCGAAACTCCTCAAAGACCTCAATAGCCGGCTTGCCCATCATAGCGAGCGCACCGGGTGTGCAGTGCTCGGGCGCGACCTTGAGCTGTCCCGACACATGGCGGGTGACAAGCTGACGGAAGAAGTCATCATTTTTATCATATATAAGGTAGTCGAACCTAATACCCGAGCGCACGAAAACACGCTTGATACCATCAAGTGCCTCAATACGCGAAAGCAGACGCGCGTACTCGGTGTGGTCGACCTCTAAATTCTTACACGGGGTGGGGGCTAAGCACTTTTTGCCGGGGCAAACGCCACACTCCGACTGCCTCTTACAAGAGGGGTAACGGAAGTTAGCGGTCGGGCCTCCCACATCATTTATATAGCCCTTGAAGTCGGGCATACGGGTTATAAGCTCTGCCTCGCGGATAACGCTATCCTCGCTCCTAGAGCGCACCTCGCGCCCCTGGTGAAAGGCTATGGCGCAGAAGTTACACGCGCCGAAGCAACCGCGGTTATGCGTTATGGAGTGCTTGACCTCGGCTATCGCGGGAACGCCACCTAACTCGTCATAGTCGGGATGGAAGTCACGCGCATAGGGCAAGGAATATACCCTGTCCAGCTCCTCGCGCTCAAGGGGCGGCATCGGCGGGTTCTGGACAAGGATTTTGTCCCCATATCTCTCGATTATCGCCTTACCGTGGATGGAGTCGTTATTCTTATACTGTACCGAGAACGCCTTAGCATAGGCGCGCTTATCGGTTTTCAGCGTGTCGAAGTCACCTACCTCGACCGTGTCAAAATGCACGGCGTCACCATCCTTACCGAGCCAAACCGTACCGCGCACATCGCGGATTTTCTTTATCGGCACGCCACGGTCAAGAAGCTCGGCGATACGGACGAGGATATTCTCACCCATACCGTAGGCGAGAAGGTCTGCGCGCGAGTCGACAAGGATAGAGCGTCTGACCCTATCCTCCCAATAGTCATAGTGGGCGAAGCGGCGAAGCGACGCCTCAAGTCCGCCGATTACAATCGGCACATCACCATACGCCTCGCGTATTCTGTTGCAGTAGACGATGACGGCACGGTCGGGGCGTGCGCCCATTTTTCCACCTGCCGAATAGTAGTCATAGGTGCGCTTCTTCTTCGATACGGTATAGTGCGCGACCATACTGTCGATATTGCCCGAGGTGACGAGAAAGCCGAGGCGAGGTCTACCAAAGCGACGAAAATCCTCGGTCGACTTGTAGTCGGGCTGTGACAGGATTGCAACGCGGAAGCCCGCGCTCTCAAGTACGCGCGAGATGATGGCAACGCCAAAGGATGGGTGGTCTACATAGGCGTCACCCGTCACATATACAAAGTCGACCTCTGACCAATTTCTCGCCACAACATCCGCCATACCTGTGGGGAGGAAGTCCTCTCTTTTGCTTGTAGATTTCATATTAGATAGTAAAGCTGTCGAGCGCGACCTCGGTCTGCTCGCCGTTCTCCATATTTCTTAGCTGTGCTGTACCCGACTCAACCTCGGACTCGCCGATAATAAGGGTGTTCTTAGCACCGATCTTGTTCGCGTACTTCATCTGCGCCTTCAGGCTTCTGCCTACGATATCGCACTCAACATAGTGACCGAGGCGACGGAGTCTTTCCGCGATTTCAAGAGCCTTGACCTGCGCTACCTCACCGAGGGCAGCAATATAGACCTCGGGCGTCTTGGGCGCGACGTTGTCAAGCCCTGCCTCGCGCATAGCGAGAATAAGACGGGTGATACCCATACCGAAGCCGATGCCCGAGAGCTTCGGCCCACCGAGGCTCTCTACCAAGCCGTCATATCTACCGCCACCGCAGACGGTGGACTGCGCACCGATGCCCTCGGCTATGAACTCAAATACTACGCCCGTGTAGTAGTCAAGGCCGCGCACGATTGACGGGTCGACAACATACTCGATGCCCATAGCATCAAGGGCGGAGCAGAGCATATTGAATTTAGACTCGCAGGTCCGGCAGAGATGGTCTGTTGTCCTCGGTGCGCGCTCGGCTATCCTGTGGCAGTCGGGGTTCTTGCAGTCAAGCAGGCGAAGGGGGTTCTTCTCAAGCCTTGCCCGGCAGGTGTCGCATAGCTTATCCACCTCGCCCTCGAAGTGGCGAACAAGTGCCTCACGGTAGGCAGGGCGGCACTCCTTACAGCCGATGGAATTGATGTGGAGCTTTACATTCTTAAGCCCAAGACGCCTTAGCACCGATGCCGCAAGCGAGATGACGGTAGCATCCGATGCCGGGCTATCCGAGCCAAAGGTCTCTGTGCCAAACTGCACGAACTCGCGGCTTCTGCCAGCCTGTGGTTTCTCGTGACGGAAGCAGGATATAATATAGTAGTATTTTAGCGGCATGGGGTCGGAGCACTTGCCGTTCTCGATTATGGCGCGCGCCACCGATGCAGTACCCTCGGGGCGCAGGGATATTGACCTGCCCTCGTCCCTGTCGGCGAAGGTATACATTTCCTTTTGCACCACATCGGTGGTATCACCTACACCGCGCACGAAAAGCTCGGTGTTCTCAAAGGTTGGCGTGCGTATCTCGCCATAGCCGTACTTCTCCGCTTCCTCGCGCATCACTCCCTCTATGTATCTCCACAGAGGTGTCTCGGATGGAAGTATATCCATCGTACCTTTAATTCTTTGTATCATTTTAATATCTCCTTTCACGCCACGCAAGTGGCATATCACGACCTCATCGAGGTCTATATCGCGAATGCGAAGTTTTCCATACACGCTAAGCGTCCTTGTGTCCCCAAACAACGGGGCAAATAGAGGTGTTCCAATTAGCATCCCAACCCGATGGCTGTTCGGCGGCTTCGCAGTAGATTGTAAGGCTTGGGCAATCCGAGAACGCATAAGAGCCTATGCTTGTTACACTATCCGGTATAGTAACGCTTGTTAGGCTGTAGCAACCATAGAACGCATCATCGCCTATACTTGTTACGCCATTTCCAATAGTAACGCTTGTTAGGCTGTAGCAACCATAGAACGCAAAAGAGCCTATACTTGTAACGCCATTTCCAATAGTAACGCTTGTTAGGCTAGAGCAATTACAGAACGCATAATCGCCTATACTTGTAACGCCATTTCCAATAATAGTAACGCTTGTTAGGCTATCGCAATCTCTGAACGCATCAAAGCCTATGCTTGTAACGCCATTTCCAATAGTAACGTTTGTTAGGCTGGTGCAACCCGTGAACGCATAAGAGCCTATGCTTGTTACACTATCCGGTATTATAAGTTCGGTTACAAGATTACCGTCAAGATAAAGGTTGTTGGCGTAACATAGCGGATTTGCAGAAAGATTGCCAAATGATATACCGCACCACGCTGCTATGTCTGTAATGTATACATCTTTAAGCCCC
>JAZOPN010000025.1:0-3372 GCA_045655565.1 Eubacteriales bacterium
TAATGTCTGGGGGAACCCTTTGCCGCAAAGAAAGTAATAGCATTTCACAACTAAATTATTCAAAGGCACACACTGCGACCACAAGGCAACGCGGTGGGTGTCTTTTTATATTCCCCTGGCGCAGGGGTAAGCGCATCGTACTGCGAAGATTTAGGCTTGAAAAGACCCGCAGGGCTAGTATCTTGCCGGCGTTAAGCAATAGTGCGGTATATTCAAATGTTGCAACACAATTCACACCAAGAGAAAGGAAAAACCAATTATGGGACTATTTTCACCCAAGAAACACACTCCCGATGAAATTCTAGAGCTTATTAACAGCCTGCCCGAGGAAGATAGACCGAGATAAAGGCTACGATGGCAACCGGTCTAGCCGTTGCTGCCGTCAATAAAGGTATTACTACCTACATAAGCCGTGTCGGGCTACGGACAGGAAACACCGCCTTGCAGGAGCGCTTGTCCTATGCACAATCCACCGCACAGAGAGCAATAGGCATCGGTGCTGCACTTATTGGCGGAGCACTCACGGGCAACCCACTAGCAGTAGTCGGTGCCGCCGTGTCTGCTGTAAGCTGGGGTGTGGATATCGGCATACAAGCCGAAAATCTAAGGCTCGAGCGCGAGGTAGAGGGCATCGGAATAAGACAGGCAAACATCCGCGCCGGTGCAGGCGGTGGCAGAACAAGCAAAGAATAACTATTGACAGGACTAGCGGAGTGAGTGTATAATTATGGCTGATAATGTGAGATGGATAACTCTTGATAAGGGGACACATGTTCCAGTCAAGCCCGGGCAGAGCGAGGAGGAAGCGATAAAAGAATTCGTTTTAACTAGGCTCAATTCTAAAAAGAAGAAAAAGAAGAAATCGCAGCGGTACAGGACTATATCCGGTGACCATTATTCTCGGTTGCGTGTTATGTGGTCAGACTATGCGCGAGGTGCCTGTAAGCCAGTCGAGAGAGAGGGTATCAAATATTTCGATATTGATAGAAGTATATATGCAGTCTCTGGCGAATACCCTGAATTCAAGATAGTTGCAGCGAAAAAATTTAGAAGTGCGACTGCACTAACAAAATATCTAGAGGAGTTAAAAAGATGAAAAGCGCAGATAATAAAGGCTCGACCTCAAGAATAGATGGATTGAATGACACAATTATTGCATTGTGCAAGGAAAAAAGACTGACGGGGGAAGAAATATTCGTCATCGGTGCTATTGCGAACGATGAAGGGGCTGCCGAGAGTTTTGGTGAGGTTGAAGCTCTGGAAATAGCAATAGAAGCCATAAAGCGTAGCAAGGATGCTGATGAGGTCTTTCGTAATGTAACAAAAGACCTAGAGGTGTTCGACAATGAGCTAGATACAGTCATCGACATTCAGTAAAGCCATAGGCGCTAAAAGAATAACTATTGACATTTCTCGGCATTAGTGCTAAAATACGCCTAGGAGGTGTATTATGAAAATTAAAATTATTTCTCTTGTTCTACTACTTGTGATGGTCTGTGCGTTTATGGTTTCATGCCAAAATGAGATGGATAGGCCTGTATATCCTGAAGCCAACTATGTTTCAATTGAAAACTACAGTTCTTACAATCTACTTGCGTGCTATCGAATTACCCCTGTATATTGCGTTATTCATGCTTATTCAGATGGGACTGAATATGTCTTGGTGTGTGAGTATGACAAAGTAAACTTCTGCATAGACCCAAAAGTCGAAATAGATGAAAGCATCAGACCATTAAACAAAAAAGAGATGATAGCAGAGCTTGAAAAAGAACATTATAAAATCAAGGGAAATTACATATATAAAGAAATACTGTATGCAGGCGATAGATGGGACTATTCTGGAGTACTGGTGTTAAGGCATCGCGATGACGATGCGTGTTATGCACGAATTAAACTTGAACGATAGGAGAAAATGCGCGCAAAAAAGCGCGCATTTTCTATATGAAAGGTAAAGAAATGAGAACATTTATTGTTGAAATAAACAAAGGCGGCAAGTGGCGTAAGGTCACTGCCGTCTTTCCTTTTTCCTCGGGAGAGCTTCTCGACGAGAGGCTAGACGAGGCTTATGTAACATTCTACTCTAGGACCAAGGAATATCGCCCCTTGACCGAGTTTAGAATTACCCACAATGTCGATGGTAAGCAGGAAGGCGATATTGAGTATTACATCCTCGCAACCGATAACTCGGCAGAGTTTCCATCCGGAAGCGGTAGATACAAGCATCAAGTATACCTCATAGAGCGTACTAAACTCCTTGAGGGTGTCGTATGTCCTTCGCTTACTTTTACAAATGCTCTACAAAATACTAACAGAATTCTCGGCAAAAAGGTAAAGCCAACTATAACTGGAAGCGCACTAGGCTTGCCTGGTGATTTTGCCGAATATGGGAATATCTATTCACCGTCAGGCTCAGCAAAGGCGTTTATGCTTATACCGCTTATCGTGCCTATGGCTGGTATGTTTGGCATCCCGGCACAACTTTGTGTCCTTGTATTCGCGTCTGGTGACGGCTTCTCTAATGTATTCTATCCAACCAATCCCGGTCTCATCATCAGCCTTGGCCTCGCTGGCACAGGATATGTAAAATGGGCTAAAAATGGAGCTGGAAATTCCAGGCGCTAAACCTACTTCTAACCTCGTTGATAGTATTATTAGATCTCGCGATAGGCTATTGTTAAACTAAAGCCCATCCTGTGCCGTGACACAGGATGGGCTCTTTTCGTTTTCGCAGGGTATAATTATGATAGACGAAGTATTACAAGATGAGCGCTTACAGGGCGCACTCCGCCCGCGTTCGGAGTTATCGTTAGCGCGGGGGCTGTACTCTCGGGATTTCTAATCGTTAGAATTGTATCGGAAGCGGTAGTTGTAACTATCGATGTTCCGACTATCTGTGATGTCCCGGTAGCACGACCTACGACGGTGTAGGGAACATCCTCGTCGTTTAGCGTTACCACCAGTTGTCCTGCCTCGTCTACACTAACTTCAAACATGACAAGGTAGGTTCCAGCCTCCTCGAGAGTAAACGAGCTTGCCGAAGCGCGGCTAATGCCTACACCCACAACTCCATCATTCGGGAAGTCTACATCGGTACCGGCTGCGACCGTATCGGTATTGTCAGGCGGCATAAGCGCGTAGAAGTCTGCGTACCCCAGCACAGTGCCGACAGGCCCCTGGGGACCAACCTCGCCCCGAGGACCTTGCGGACCGACAGGACCAATAGGACCGGTAGCGCCCGTCGCACCAATAGGCCCTTGAGGTCCCATAGGACCTGCTGTACCGGGCTGACCCTGTGGCCCTATCGGACCTTGCGGACCGACAGGACCAATAGGACCGGTAGCACCCGTCGCGCCAATAGGCCCTTGAGGTCCC
>JAZOPN010000026.1:0-6128 GCA_045655565.1 Eubacteriales bacterium
GAGTTGTTATCTCTATTACTGGTGTTTCATAGGTTTTCATCTGTCATTCCTCCCTACTTTGTCTGGTATGCCTTTGCGCAGGATGCGTATACACTCATTGCTACAAGAAGTGCTTCTAACTTGGGATCTGCTTCCAGTTTGCCAGCTTCTACATCAGCATTATAGTCTGCTACATAGGTTGCAAGGTTTACGGTGTAGGTTTTCCCCTCTGCATTGATGGTTACACCATCAATTATATCGCAAGCCTTTAGATAAATATATACCTTATTGCCCTCGATTGCTACATTCTCCTTAACCTCGCCGTTGTAGCTATATGTTGCAGTTGCATTCTCTACGCCATCCTTAAGTGTGATGATAAAAGCAAATGCACTCTTAAGGTTGATTGTGTAACTAGACACGATATCCGAGGTGTTAACAGGTGCTTCGCCATACGCTGCATCTCCTACCTCTACATCGGTGAAGTCCTTAACTTCGCCTACATAAGCATATGCTGCCTCAAAGTAGTTAAGAAGTGCGTTAAGAAGGTCTACAAGTTCTACATCTTCCTTGGTGCTTTCAAGATTAAGCGTATCCTGAGCGTACTGTACGGGAGATGCTTTGAAGGTCTTAGTAAGTGTATCACCGTATGCTCCCTCTATTGTTACTGTTACATCGTATATAGTCTCTGCGGTATCAGGTGTGATGCCTGCTATCTGGTACTTGTAGTAGCTCTTTCCGTTATAGGTAATAGGCTCATCAAACGGAGTACAATCTGCGTGGATGGTGGTAGTTACCTTGCTAAGGTCTACGCCCACAGGGATAAGTATGTTGAGCGCGATGTCACTGTTAAGAGTGAGGTTTGAGCCAAGTTTGAAGAGGGGTTCTATCTTTGCGGTGTATGCCTTGTCATTGATTACCCAATCATACTCATAGGTGTTCGCCACACCCGGGTCAAGGGTTACTACTCTATTGATGTCTACCTTTTCGCCATTATAGTTGCACCAATCGAATTCAACAGGAGTCTGTGTGCCGAGCCGGTAGGTGTAGCTATCAAAATCGGGTGTTACTACGAAGCCGTAGTCACCGCCAAGAGAGGTGTATGCGATCCGGGAAGCACCCGAGCCAAAGATTGTAACAACTGAAGCGCCATTGTCGCTATCACGAATTACATGGTTGGTGTTAAGCTTTACACCGTCAGCAAGGCTAATCTGCATATCAACCTCTCTGTCCGACTCTCTGTTTACCAGAGATTTCGCGCCCGAAACATTGCTCTTACCATCAATGTTGATATTTACATCGTAGCGGAAATTATCCTTTAGTTCATCGCTGATTATGTCGGGACGCGAAACATTAGCTACGGAAGTGTTATTCACCCTGATGTCGGAGCCGGAAATGTTAATCGTGTTATGGTAGTCAAAGGCTGTAGCTGATACCAACCAAGAGGCACCCGCCCATTCTACGGTTCCGAGTATATTGACTGTTTCACCGGTCACAGGATCTACTTTTGTTCCGATAACTACATTTTTCTGCGTGCTATTACTAACAGTTCTAGAACCGGTAAGTTCAACCGAGGTTTCAATTATCGCATGACTGCTGATTATAGTGGAGTCAAGAATATTGACGAAGTTATCGTTCTTGTTAGCGAGAGCCGCCGCGTTAGGTGTATAAGATGTAATCTTATTGTTCCCCTTGGTTTTGTCACTATCATTAAGTATCTTCTCGGTTGTTATAGTACCCTCTGAAGATGTGTAGCCACAAGCATAAATAAGGCAATTATTCGCCATCTTGAGCTTGGAGCCGTTGCGTATGGTGAGATAGTTTTTAGAATCCGAATAACGAATGCCATTCAAATCCTGAGCATTCATAAGGAACATATGCCCATTTTCTTCGAATGTGAATCCGGAGGGAATCGTTACATTTGAGAAGTCGATATCACTGTTATCTACTATAACGCTCATTGCAGATTTGTTATAAGTACCCGACTTTATAGATACGAGAGAACCATTACAGTATTGTTTGTCGCTGTACTTATACGGGTTTCTTGCAACATTCGAGTCCTTAAAGAGCACAATGCCCCCACGCCCGTCGATGAATGCACCTGCATTATATGTTAGATTCACATTTTCAAAGCTGAGCAAGGTATTCACACCCGTCATACAAAAATCATATCCGCCGGCATTCCATATGATACTGCCATCCATAAAGCGTACACATACACCACTTGTAAGGCCATGCTTGCCTGACTCGGCCTCAAGAGTAGCGGTGTGTCCATTGATGTCGATGATAGCCTCATAACCTGATGCACCCTCGCCCGAAATAGTGCCGGTAATATCGGCAAGAAGAGTGTAAATATAATAGCCATTGCCTGCCCATACCTTGCTAAAATCAGTTCCGCTACCCGTTACTGCATAATCAGAACGCTGACGCTCTACTATCTGCGCATCATAATAGTCGTACTCAACCGGAGCTTTGAGTATGCTCACTGCATCAGCAGCTTCGCCCGTCTCTAAGTTCGCACCATTAAATATAGCAGGAGTAAGAACCTTGCCGTTCTTATCCTTAAAGACGATTGTTGCACCGGTAGGAATGATAAGCGGACGCATCATACTCTTGTAGAGAGTTACTACATCGCCATCCTGAAGGCTCGCGTCAAGCTCGCTCCATTTGTATGCTGTATAGCGAAGTGTGCCATCTGCGGTTTTTACATCTGCATAGGGTGTTACCTCGCCTGCATCGGGTACATTCTCGAGACAGTAAGCAAGGTCGGGCATCCGGTCAAGAGTAGTACCCTGGTGGCCGAGCATACGATCACCGGTGAGGGGGCCGGAATAACCCGGCTCAAAGCGTCTTATAGAGAGGTTTGCAATAGTCGTGGAAGCATTAATAATCGTCTGTGTCTCGGTAGATATTCTAAAGTAGTCAATAGAATGCCAGGAGGATGCATTAATCGCTCCGCTGTTTCCACAATAAACACCGTTGATATAGAAATACACTTTCAGTGCCGAGGGGTTTCTAAGATCGTAGACAAAGGTTATGTGCTGCCACACATCGTTAGCATACGGAGCATAGCCATAGACCACCGTGCTGTTGCCATTAAGGCCTATTCTAAGAGTATCATTATCCTCGCCCCTAATAGAGAAATATAGGCTAGTAATGTTCTGATCTGACCCGACAGCATTTGTGCCAAGGGTATGTAGATAAAGCCCATCAATGTATGTTGTCTCGGTGGAGATGTCCATATCGAAAACAAAAAAGTCCGAGTTCTTCACAGTGTTAGCTGCTGTCTGGAATTTCGCACCCAAAGCGACCTCGGAATAATCGCCATTTACCGCATCAGAGCCTATCATAGCATACTTGTACATTTTGACCCCATTAGGAGCAGATGCTACTGTTCTGGTAGGATCCTCGGTGTTATTGTAATTATCTCCGTGAGTAAAAGCAAGTGTTGAGGTGTTTGAATTGAAGACCTCGGCACCGTATGTAGTCTCTCTATCATTTGCCGCGAACGACGGCAGCGTACCGAATACCGACACAACGATAGCAAGAAGAAGTGCTAGGGCTATAACCATAGAAAATCTTCTCATTGTTGATTTTCTCCTTTTCCTGAAATATCTTATTTAGAACCTGCGCCTCGCTACTACCGTGTGTCAATTTAACACAGCAAAATGTCGGTACTACCGTCCTTCGTTGCCGGCAACGCCACGGTACGCCTCGGTAAAAATAGGCGTCCTACCGCTTTCCAATCAATATGTTCCAGCGCATATATTAGCCTAAAAATTATATCATTTGTGCTAATTACCGTCAATAACTATGGAATAATTTCTCTTATAAGCACAAAATCATTTGTTGAATGTATACAAAGAGTAGCTGGAATTCAAAGCATAGAAGTCAGCGTTTCAAGCCTAACAGCGCTGTATTTGACGATATTTATTTACATTTATTAGAGAAAATCGTAAGAAAAACACGGATGCCCCAAATATAGGTGGACACCCGTGTCAAGTTTTTGGCAAAAAAGATAGACTGCCCGTGATAGGGTCAAACATCGTTCTTAAAAATGCAGATTTGTAGCGCACATTTTTTTTGCTAGTTTTACAACTCGTAATGATAAGACAACACCGATAAGGCATAGTCGGGGGCAGTTTCACATCGCAGTATGCGCCTGCCGAGAGTTATGGGTGTTGCGCCCGAGGTAATTATGCGCTCTGCCTCAGCGATCGAAAAGCCACCCTCAGATCCGATTATTACGGAAATGGTTTTCGCGTCCCTTTGGTGTTCGAGAACATCCTTTATACTCTTTTCCCTCTCACCCTCATAGCAAAATATCGAGAGGTCGTACTCCGGGAGGCGAGCAAGCATATCATCGAAGCGTATCATTGGCGCGACAGAGGGTAACACCGACCTGCCGCACTGCTTAGCCGCCTCAATAGCAATGCGAGTGAGGCGTATAGCGATTTTTTCGAGTTTATCTTGTGTGGGACGCTTTATGCATCTCTCGCTCTCAAACGGTATTACCATGACGGCACCGAGTTCTACCGCTTTCTGCACCACTGTTTCAAGTTTATCACCCTTTGGCATAGCCATAAACAGGGTGATTTTCACAGGAGATTCGGCAACCGACGCACCCATTTCAATTATTTCAGCAAGACATTCCTCGTCCCTGATACGGCATAGACGGCACTTGTAGTCAATGCCCTCACCATCCGATATGGTAACATAGTCGCCCACTGCCATACGGAGCGATCGGGCAATATGCCTCGAGTCAGGCTCGGTGATGGTTACACTGCCATCACCAATATTTTCCTTATTTACAAAGAATTTAGGCATTCTTCCCCCTAGTCAGCGAGCAGGCTACGCATCAGCGCCTCTGCCCTCTCGTAGTTTCTGTTATTTCCGCTTGCATCGAGCGCACCCGACATAGCACTCTTGACACGCAGGACAACCAGAGTATCATCGGGCAAAATAGAACGCAAAGTCGCGCTATTCTGCCACAGGGGCGTCGAAGAGAGTTTAACGGCACTGTCCGAATACAGCTCATAGCCGTCGTAGCCCTCGTCTAGGTATGGCGCGACATTCACAAAGAGCGAACCACCGCCTGTGCTCTCGCGGTATTTCTCGGTATATGTATCATAGACATAGGGCGAGATGAGGCAGAGGTAGTAGTCACCCGATGTGCCGAAGTAGACATAATAGTCGAAGCTCTCGCGATCCTCCTTGAGAAGTGAGTAATTGACCTCCTTGCCCTGCGTTTTCTCCGCCTCTGCTATCTCCTCCGGAGATAGGAGTGTCAGGGTCGACATAGAGACGGTGACTGTTCCGTCACCATCATTATCCTCAGCGCGTGAGGTTATAATATCCATTAGTTTGTTATATTTCGGTATGTCACCATCCTCAGAGACACGCGAGATATTGCCATTTCCAGCGTACATAATATACACATCGGTGCCGACTCGCGAGCACATCTGGAGCGCGCATATCGTCACCACCATCACTATAAATAAAACAGCAATCGTGTGCCACTTATAGTAGTACCAAAAGTTGGAGAGGTTCTCGAGTATCGGGCTTTTCACCTCCACATCCGAGCCATACTTCTCTCTTTTATCCATTTCTTCCATATTCATTCATCCTTTATATCGTGAGCTGTGCCACGCTAACTACATTTTACCACAACGCGCCCGACAATTCAAGAGGAAGATAGCTAATCTATTTTTCTTTACGATTTTGTAATAGTTTGGTGAGGTTTAGAAAGGCAATTACAATGTATAGAAGCTATGAATTCCCGGCACAAAGCGCGGGAGTTTCTCCAACAACCAAAAAACGCTCCCAGATTGGGAGTCCCAGATATTCGCCTATGGCGAAGATACCTACGCCTTGGATTCACCAAGCAAGCTTGCGCCAAGGCCGGTATGCAGATAATCAAGGCAAGGCGAGGCACATAGCTCGCTGATGTGTGAGCTGCCGAAGATTGCTCCGCGAGCGTTTTGCTTTGCAAAACAAAACACGCAGTGTGCAAAGCGCGGTGCTTTGCAGCTCGCAGGAGTAACTGGTTGCATTTCTTCGCAATGCAACCTGCCCTCGAGCGACTGGGTAGCAGCTCCAACAACCAAAAAACGCTCCCAGATTGGGAGTCCCAGATATTCGCCTATGGCGAA
>JAZOPN010000027.1:0-7385 GCA_045655565.1 Eubacteriales bacterium
AAGCACAAGGGATACCCCACGAAGGATCATATGGAGGCTGTGCGCCGTCTTGGGCCATCACCGATACACAGACGCACATTTCTAAAATTCTTATACAATGAAAATTCTAGAGATTAAAACAGCAGACCGCGAACTCGGCAACTATGGTGAGGGAGAGGCTGTCAAATTCCTAAAGAAAAACGGGTACAGAATACTAGAGCGCAACTTTGTTGCAGGTGGTCACGAAATTGATATTATCGCGGAATGCTCTGATACAATTGCCTTTATCGAAGTTAAGACGAGGCACTCGTCATCGACGCGCACTTGGGAGCCAAGACCTGCATCTGCTGTAACCAAAAAGAAGCAGCAAAGCATCATTATTGCAACCTGCGCATACATAGGCTATCACAGAACAAAAAAGCACATCAGGCTGGATATTATCGAGGTTTATGTAACCGGCGACGCCGGAAAATGGCAGACCAAAGAAATCAAGCATCTTCCTGCGGCATTTGATAGAAATACCGCATATAAACAATGACCTATTGACCCTAAAACGTAATAAAAACGAAAGGAAAAACAATGAAATACATAAGCACAAGAGGAATTGATAACAAGGGCGTAACCTCGGCATATGCTATAAAGGCAGGACTGGCAGAGGACGGCGGTCTTTATATGCCCGAGGTCATCCCCACGCTCTCATACGATGAGATTAAGGAGCTTGCTGCATTGCCATATACAAAGAGGGCGGCAACTATTCTTGCAAAATTTCTTACAGACTACACCTACGAAGAGCTATTGGAGGATGCCGAGGGCGCTTACAGCGAGGCGAAATTCGGCAAATCACCGGCACCCGTGACCTCTCTGGGCGACGGAAGATATATGCTAGAGTTATGGCACGGACCTACATCGGCGTTTAAGGATATGGCACTCCAGATTATGCCTCGTCTATTTGTTCGCGCACTAAGAAAATGCAACGAAAAGAGATGTGCAATGATACTTGTCGCAACATCAGGTGACACAGGTAAGGCGGCACTCGAGGGATATCGTGACATTGAGGGCACAAAAATCAAGGTGTTCTACCCCATCGACGGTGTTAGCCGTGTGCAAAAGATGCAGATGCAAACGCAAGAGGGTGAAAATGTATCGGTTAGCGGTATTATCGGAAACTTCGATGATGCGCAGACAGGTGTAAAGCGCATCTTCGGCGACGAAGCCATACGCAAGACTCTTGATAATGATGGTGTATTCCTGTCGAGCGCAAACTCTATCAACTGGGGTAGGCTTGTTCCTCAGATTGTATATTATGTATCCACTTACTGCGACCTTGTTTCATCCGGGGAGATTACACTTGGAGAAAAGATTGATGTGTGTGTGCCTACCGGAAACTTTGGAAACATATTTGCCTGCTACATAGCAAAGAAGATGGGGCTTCCCGTCGAGAAGCTGATATGCGCTTCCAACATTAACAATATACTCACAGATTTCCTAAGAGAGGGCGTGTATGACAGAAACCGAGCGTTCTACACCACTATGTCCCCCTCAATGGATATTCTTATATCCTCAAATCTCGAAAGACTTTTATACCTCGCGCTTGGCACAGAGAAGACCGCACAGTATATGAAGTCGCTCAGTGAGTGCGGCAGATATACACTCGAGGCAGAAGACCTTGAGAAAATAACAGAGAGTTTCATCGGATACTGCACAACAGAGGAAGAGTGCAGTGAGACGGTAAGGGAAATATACGAGAAGAAAAACTGCCTTATCGACACCCACACAGCAGTAGCTATACACGCCACAAAGTGCTATATGACTGACTATAAGGCAGAGAGAAAGGTTGTTGCAGTATCCACCGCATCGCCCTACAAGTTTGCCAGAGATGTATACACATCCCTCACCGCTAAGGACGCCGCAGGCGACCTCGAAGCACTCGAGGAACTACACGCACTAACGGGTGTCGATATTCCTACCCCCCTGTCGTCTATTCTCACCAAGGAGATAAGACATACGGGTGTAATCGACAAGAGCGAGATGGAAAGTGCAACCTTGGCCTTCGCGCACGGTTAATAGGCGCGAGGCTTGAATGTGGCACACGAGGTGTTAGCGGAGCAATCGGCCTCATTAGGACCGACACATATGCATCCTGCATAACACTCGTTCTTGCCATTGTGATAGGCGCAGTTCTGCACATCGCAAACAATTCCCTTGATGTGCTTGGTGCTGTCGCACTCACATTCGTTTCTTTGCTTCTTTTGTTCCACTTCTGTTTTCTCTTTTCTGCAAGCGATGCTTGCAAAGTTATTATGTGCTGCGGTGCGCAAAATATACTCACTAGAGAGGATTTTTTTCATGGCATTGTTTGTCATTGCCGACTTGCATTTATCTACACTTGCATCGACCGACAAATCTATGGAGGTGTTCGGCAATCGTTGGCAGAATTATATGACTAGACTTAAATCAAACTGGGAACGCCTCATCACAGATGATGACACGGTAGTTTTACCCGGTGATATTTCTTGGGCACTGTCGCTTGACGAGGCGGTGTCCGACCTTAAATTTATAGACAATCTCCCGGGCAGAAAAATCATAGGCAAAGGCAACCACGATTTCTGGTGGACTACTATGCGCAAGCACGACGCGCTATTTAATGCTGAAAAAATCAGGACGATATCATTCCTATATAACAACGCGCACGACTGCGGTGATATGATAATCGCAGGGACGCGCGGGTGGTATCACGATGATGACTGCAGGAATATGCCTGATAGTGCTGATTTTGAAAAACTAACACGCAGAGAGGCTATGAGATTAAAAATGAGTCTAAATGCCGCGTTAGCACTAAAGGGAGATACGGATAAGGAAATCGTTGTTTTTATGCACTTCCCTCCATTTTGGTCCGGGAAGGAGTCCGAGAGCCTTATGGATGTTTTGATTGAGTATGGTATTAGGCGCGTGTACTTCGGACATATACACGGCAACTACACGATAGAGCCAATCATACATCACCGTGGAATAGAAATGCATCTAATTTCCGCAGATTATTTGGGTTTTATACCCAAAATCGTAAAAAAAGGCTGATATAACCCATTAATTTCCACTAAATTACTTGACAAAATTATATATTTGTTGTAAAATAAAGCGATTATAAAAATATTAATAATAAACAATTCAAATATTCTTTGGAGGAATGAAAAATGAGCCTTATTAAAAAGGATCTTACCGAGAAGAACGGTTATGTAATCGAGTTCTCGGTAGCAGAGGAAGTTTACAAGAAAGCAGAGCTTGCGGCTTACAGAAAAAATGTTAAGTCGATGAATGTGCCCGGCTTCAGAAAGGGAAAGGCACCTCTTTACATCATTAAGGCGATGTACGGCAAGGATGTATTCTTCGAGGATGCTATAAACGAGTGCATCCCCGAGGCATTCGAGGCAGCTATTAAGGAGGCTGAGCTTGATATAGTTGGCAGCCCCAAGTTTGATCTCGTATCTATGGAGGGTGATATTGTCCTTAAGGCAGAGGGCTTTGTTAAGCCTGTTCCCACCATTGATGGCTATAAGGGCATCGAGGTTGAAAAGACGGTTGACGAGGTTACCGACGCTGATGTTGAGGCAGAGCTTGCTAAGGCTCTTGACAGAAATGCACGATTTGTTACCGAGTCCGAGAACGCTGTTGCTATGGGCGACACAGTTACTATCGACTTCGAGGGCTTCGTTGATGGCGTAGCATTCGAGGGTGGTAAGGGTACCGATCACGAGCTTAAGCTTGGCTCGGGTAGCTTCATCCCCGGTTTTGAGGAGCAGATCGCAGGTCACAAGATCGGCGATGAGTTCGATGTAGTTGTTACCTTCCCCACCGAGTACCACGCAGAGGATCTTAAGGGTAAGGAAGCAACCTTCAAGTGCACTATTAAGTCTCTCAAGCAGCTTCCTCTTGCAGATGATGAGTTCGCTAAGGATGTATCTGAATTCGATACCCTTGATGAATATAAGGCAGATCTCAAGGCTAAACTCTTAGAGAAGGCCGAGGAGAAGGCAAACGGCGAGGTTGATGCTGCTCTTACTGAGGCTCTTATGGAGAAGCTCGTTTGCGAGATCCCTGAACCTATGTTCGTAGCCGAGACCGAGAACTATCTCCGTGACTATGACACAAGACTTCGTCAGAGCGGACTTGATCTCAAGACATACATGCAGTACACCGGTATGACTCTCGATATGCTTAGAGAGCAGCTTCGTCCTCAGGCAGAGAGACAGGTTAAGGTTAGACTTGCACTTGAGGCTATTGCAAGAATTGAGGCACTCACCGTTACCGAGGATGAGACCGCGCAGGAGTACGAGAGAATCGCAACCACCTACGGCGTAGAGCTTGATGAGGTTAAGAATATGATCGCTGCCGAGGATATCAACGCCGATCTTCTTGTTGCAAAGGCTATGGCTCTCGTCAAGGAGAATGCGGTTATTAAGGCACCCGAGGCTAAAACCGAAGAACCAAAGCCTGCAAAGAAGCCCAGAGCTAAGAAGGCTAAGACCGAGGGCGAGACCGAGGAAGCACCTGCTAAGAAGCCGAGAGCAAAGAAGGCAAAGACCGAGGCTACAGCTGAGGTAGAGTCCGCGCCCACAGAGGATAGCGAGGCTAAGTAATATTAAGCACATTCAGCCGATGGTCACTAACAGTTGTAGCGATTATCGGCTGATTTTATTAAAATTTTGCCGCATATTGTCGACTTTGGCAGGGCGGTACATAAAAAAGGAGAACTAACTATGCCACTTGTACCAAATGTTATAGAGCAGACACCTACCGGTGAGCGCGCCTATGATATCTACTCAAGACTTCTCAGTGACAGAATTATTATACTGGCAGACGAGGTTAATGACACCACCGCATCTCTTGTTGTTGCGCAAATGCTATTCCTAGAGGCACAGGATCCTGATAAGGACATATACTTCTATATCAACAGCCCCGGTGGCTCTGTAAGCGCAGGATTTGCAATCTATGACACGATGAATTACATCAAGTGCGATGTATGCACAATCTGTATGGGTATGGCGGCTTCTATGGGTGCTTTCCTACTCTCCGGTGGTGCTAAGGGAAAGAGATATGCGCTTCCAAACGCTGAGATTATGATTCATCAGCCTCTCGGTGGCACAAAGGGTCAGGCAAGCGATATTAAGATACACGCAGACCATATACTCAGAACAAGAGATAAACTTAATCGTCTTCTTTCTGAGCATACCGGCAAGCCACTTGAGACTATCGAGCGCGATACCGAGCGCGATAACTTCCTCACATCCGAGGAAGCGGTTGAATACGGACTAATCGACAGAGTTATCACTAAAAAGGATATCTAAAAATGGCTAAAGACAATCAAAATCTGCGCCGTTGTGCCTTCTGTGGGCGCTCGGAGCTTGAGGTTGCTGTGTTATTTCCCGACAAGGATGGGAAAAACTACATTTGCGACAGTTGTATTTCCGTATGCTCAATGTTCATTGATGAGCATCTTACAGAGCACGAGGAGGGCAACGCACCTGAGCTTGATATCGAAGCTCTAACACTTGACACACTTCCCCGTCCTATTGAAATTAAGGCGATGCTCGACGAGCACGTTATTGGTCAGGACGAGGCTAAGCTCGCTCTATCCGTCGCGGTTTACAACCACTATAAGAGAATTCTCCTATTAGACAGCGAGGAAAAGAAAGGCACGAAGCGCGGTAAAAAGAAAAATCCCGAGGTTGTGTCGGATGGCGTTGAGATACAGAAGTCGAATGTGCTTCTGCTTGGTCCTACCGGCGTTGGTAAGACTTACATTGCACAGACTCTTGCAAAGAGTTTTAAGGTACCTTTCGCTATTGCGGATGCTACAACACTTACCGAGGCGGGATATGTCGGTGAGGATGTCGAAAACATTCTTCTTAGGCTTATTCAGGCTGCCGACTTTGATGTAGAGCGCGCAGAAAAAGGTATTATCTACATCGATGAGATTGATAAGATTTCGCGCAAGGGCGAAAACCGCTCTATCACGCGCGATGTTTCTGGTGAGGGCGTACAGCAGGCACTCCTAAAAATCCTTGAGGGAACGATAGCCAATGTACCGCCTAAGGGTGGAAGAAAGCATCCTAACCAGGAATTCATCCAGATAAACACCAAGAACATTCTATTCATATGTGGCGGAGCATTCGATGGTATTGAGGCTATTATTGAGGCGCGCAAGGGCTCGCAACAGATAGGCTTCACAACCGATGCGAAGAAGTCACGAGAGAGAGTTGGTAAGGGTGTATATAAGGATGTTGAGCCACACGATGTTGTAAAATACGGACTAATTCCCGAGCTGGTTGGTCGACTTCCTATCGTTGTAGCTCTTGATAATCTTGACGAGGATGCGTTAGTTAGAATTATCAGAGAGCCAAAAAATGCACTCTATAAGCAGTATCAGAAGCTCTTCTCGATGGATGGCATCGAGCTGGTATTTGATGATGAGGCATTTCGTGCTATCGCGCATCTCGCTATTGAGAGAAAGACCGGAGCTAGAGGTCTGCGCTCTATTGTCGAGGGGATAATGATGAAGCCGATGTTCGAGTTGCCGAGCGAAAAGGATGTTGAGCGAGTTATTGTCACCGCGGGATATGTTAAGGGCGAAGAACCTATTACTATTATAAGGAAAGCCAAAGACGAATAAGCGAGGCACATTTATAAGGACAATGTGCATAAGTCCGTTAAAAACGGACAATTGAAAAAAGAGCCTCCTATGGTAGAATTAAAGTACTACCATAGGAGGTTTTGTTGTTACACAATACAAAACTGACACCACTCGAAAAGCGATGTCAGTTCGTTGCTTAAAATTTTATATTTTCTACCTTAGGACTCTTTTTTGTGCCGTCCGTACAATTTGGAACAGTTCAACTTGTGCCTACCTATTTTTATTTGTTTAGCATTACTGAGTGCTTTTACGATATGCCAAAGGGCTAATGCCCATATACTGCTTAAATATCTTATGGAAATAGTTAGGATTAGAGAAGCCGAGGCTGTCGGATATATCGTTGACCGAGGTATCGGTCTCGGAGAGGAGCGCAAGCGCGCGTCCGACGCGTATGCCGTTGATATAATCGATCGGAGTCTTACCTATGCTCTCCTTAAACATCTTAGTAAAGTAGTCCGGCGAGACGGTGATCATATCGGAGAGCGTCTCGATGTATATCTTCTCCCCAAGATGCTCGACAATATAGTTGACGACGGGGCGCAGACGCATAACGTTATGGTATATTACCCTGTCGGTCTCATCGCGCGAGCCGCCGTAATAACGAAGAAGCGCCGTCATCATAAGGTATATATTAGCTCTGATCGGCATCTTATAGCAGACATCCTTGGAGAGATACTCGTCGTACGCGTCGTGCATACACCTCTTTATTGTGGAATAC
>JAZOPN010000028.1:0-4703 GCA_045655565.1 Eubacteriales bacterium
CTCTTAAAAACCAAGGCTGATATCGAGGCAACCGATGCTATGTCGCGAAAAATCACCTTTGCCGAGGATGCGCTCCTTAACTTCTTTAACTACAAAAACGCGCATCGCGTGGTGAGCGTGGTTTCCGGCTTCTACTACTACCGTATGCACTCGGAGCAGAGCATCGTTGCCGCGACCGAGGATAAGCTTAGGCGCAATATCGACACGATGTCCTACGCGCTAGGTCTGATGGAAAGGAATGTCGGTGAGGACAAATACCGCACCGAGGTGCTAGCCGGCATTAAGAGGTGGCGAGAGATGATGTCGCGCACACACTATGCCACGGCGCGCGCAGGCGGATTAAAGTCGCTATATCCTTATATTAAGGGAAGCTATCTTGTGGATAGACTAAGGCTACCGAAGCTATCCGACAGCACGGTGTATACCGACTGCGAGCTTCTCGGTGAAAACTACGACGAGATAGACGCCGCCATCACCGAAATATTCTACACGGGTAGGGACATAGCCCTAAACTACGAGCGCGGATGCCGATATATCCGGCGCATTCTAAG
The DNA here is from genome assembly GCA_045655565.1 of Eubacteriales bacterium. Classification (GTDB taxonomy): domain Bacteria; phylum Bacillota; class Clostridia; order Oscillospirales; family CAG-272; genus UBA1740. The sequence continues at coordinate 552 of JAZOPN010000028.1, forward strand.
TGAGGCGAAACGCCTTGCCAACACCGAGGTTATTTACGACCCGAACGGTACGAATAAGGCTATTCCAAAGCGAAAAATACCCACAAGGGCAAGACTTATACACAATGGGCTGACATACCGCCTCGGTATGCTCCTGTTCCAGAAGGGCTCGCGCCTAAGAGCACTGTTAAAGAAAAAACTATAAATCGAAATAAAAAGAAAGAGCAAACACTAAGGAAGAAAAAATCCTTAACTGTCTGCTCTTTTTCTATACTGTTATGTGAACTAAAGCCTACTATCTAAAGTGATGGTGTGGACTAAATCCTACCCAAAAAGAGTTGTGCTAGCTAAACTATCACCATCTAAATAGACGGCGGAAGAAATCGCCAATACTCTTTCGGAATTTGATGGACTTCAGCTTTTTCTTCACCTCTTCGAGGCGGGTGCGAAGCCCCTTTTGTGTGCGTGTGAGATACTGCTTATGCGTATGAACAAGTGTTGCGGCTAGGAACTCGCGCACATCGTCATCCTCTATCTCATCGGGCACAGCCTTCTCCCAGCCGAGCGCCTCGGCATACTCACGATGGAGCATATCATAATACTCCGCCTTAGCATCCGGCCAGAGCACATTGTATATCTTAAACATACGGCTGGCGGATAGGTTGAGGAATGACTGCGACAGGGGCGCGTACATACCGTTATGCATAAGGAATTCCTTAATCTTCAGGTATAACGAGGGCACCTGCTTATAATACTTACGGAATAGGCGATTCTTCGACTGCTCGGAATAGACGCGGTGGTGGATAAGCACCTCGTGTATCTTTCCTATTCTATCTGCCATCGAGAGCGAGGTCATAACAAAATACACGTCCTCAAACACGCGCATATTCTGGTCAAAGGTAAGCTCCTTTTCCTTGATGAACGAGGCGCGGAAGAGCTTATTCCAAACATAGTTAGAGGTGCACTGGAAGATTACCTCGGGATACTCGTTCTTGGATACTATTGTATCGCCCTCAAATATCGAGCCGTGGTCGCTCTTTATTCTGCTCTCGAAGCTTGAACTTCTATCATTATATATATCATACTCGGTGATGGTGATGTCGAGGTTATCGCGCTCGGCGCGCTCGTACATCTTCTCTAGTAGGTCAAGCTTATAGAAATCATCGGCATCTAAGAATATTATATACTTTCCGCGCGCGCGAGATAGACCCTTATTGCGTGCCCAAGAGGGGCCGGCATTATTCTCGGTGAGTATTCTGACACGGCTATCCTTAGCCTGATACTCTTTCAGTATATCTAATGAGCTATCGGTCGAGCCGTCATCAACGCATATCACCTCAATCTCGCTTAGCGTCTGGTCGAGGACGCTATCCATCGCGGGGCGTAGGTAGGAATAGGCGTTATATATTGGCATTATGACCGATACCTTGATAGTATCGGAGTTACACATTTGGCTCTCCTTATGACTATATTTATATGGAATGTGGCAAAGTCTGCCACGGCAAATCTTGTCTATATAGGGGCAGGCATCGGCACGCTATCGCTTAGCCCACGCACAAATATACCCACAATTATAAACCGAAACTAAACTACACATTAATTTTACCACTTAGATGGCAAATTGTCAATAGTCGTTTATATCAATAGGGCACAATATCGAGAATTTTGTCATTTTTTATGCTATTTTCCTACACGGGTGGCGTGCTCTATGTGCTAAACCGTGGCTAAATATACAGAAGAAGTGGTGTTAATAGTAAGGAGATCTATAATCATATTTTGCTCTATTAAAATCTTAATCCTCCTCGGGACTATCGAAGTAATCTCTGTCGAAAAACTCGGATAAGGTCATACCCGCTCCCTCGCAAAAACGCTTTACAGTAATAATCTTAGAGCATTTTGTTCTACCCTTTGTAAGGTCGTATATTGCCGACGGTGACATTCCACCCTTTAAGGCTATGTCGCATATATTGCTACCTCGCTCCTTACAGATTTCCTCTATCCTTTTCACAATAGCGTCATTTATTTTCATACTCGCATCCTACCTCTAATTTTGTGGAATTCCACAATTATTATAGGTAAATATAGAAATTATATCTCGTGGAGTTCCACGATTTTTACAAAGAATTCAAGTTGCGATATAATATAGTCGTAATAATCGTGGTAAACCACGAAAGGGGTATTATATGATTATCAGCTTTGTAGGACACGCACTTGTTAATTCTAAAAGTAATGTGGAGAAAAAAGTGAAGGAGCATATACTGGCTAATATAACCGACAGAGAGCCTATCATCTGTTACCTTGGTGGTAGTGGCGACTTTGATGAAATCTGCGCTTCCGTATGTAGGAGATTGAGGAGTAAGCACGCTAATATTGAGCTGGTTTATGTCGCGCCTTATCTTAGCTTAGCGGAGCAAGCAAGGATTAAGGAAATAGAAAGATGCGGTCTATACGATTCCTCAATCTATTCTTTAAGCGATAAAACGCCACCGAGATTTGCTATTTTGAAAAGGAATGAGTGGATGATGATAAACGCCGATATAGTCATAGCCTATGTAAATCACAGCTATGGTGGAGCATACACGGCACTTTCGATAGCTAAACGCAGAGGAAAACGAATAATAAATATTGCCGATGACATCGACACCACGGTTTACAGGCTAGCTAATATAGATGACTAAAATGCTACGTCTATACCTTCGTTATGCAAAAAGAGCAGGACAGCTGTCCTGCTCTTTCGCTTTCTATATTGGTTTACACCATAGGCTGGCAGTGCCATAACCTAGTGCTTTATGCTGTGAATGGTGTATCAGAGAGCCTCGGTAGCGGTATATGTGTCAACCTCGTCCACGGTGATGTGGGTGGGATCTTCAGGCTCGCTATCTCTGTCAATCTCAACCTTATGGTACATACCAAGACCTGTACCTGCGGGAATAAGCTTACCGATGATAACGTTCTCCTTAAGTCCGAGCAGGTGATCTCTCTTACCCTTGATTGCGCTCTCGGTGAGCACCTTGGTTGTCTCCTGGAAGGAAGCGGCAGAGAGGAAGGACTCGGTCATAAGAGCAGCCTTAGTAATACCAACAAGCATATCAGCCTTAGAAGCCAGTCTTAGACCAATCTCGCCTGCGTCAATTCTAGCCTGAACAGCCGCGTTAGCATCCTCGAAGTCGAAGGCATCAACTCTAGAGCCAAGAAGAAGATCTGTGTCACCGGCGTCGATAACCTCAACCTTACGGGTCATCTGTCTTGTGATACACTCGACGTGCTTATCGTTAATCTCAACATCCTCACCACGGTAAACCTTCTGTACCTCGCGGATAATGTAGTCATATACTGCATTGATACCGCCCATACTAAGAACATCTGCGGGGTTAAGGAAGCCCTCGGTAAGGGGCTGACCACGCTTAACGGTAGCGCCATCCTCGATAACAAGACGCATACCGAAGGGTATCTCGTATGCTATCTCGCGCTCGTCGGTAGGCTCAACAGGATCCCTGATGATAACTCTGGTAAGGCTCTTATCAGACTCGATACGAACGGTACCACTGAACTCGGTTGCGATAGCAGTCTTCTTCGGCTTTCTAGCCTCGAACAGCTCCTCAACTCTGGGAAGACCCTGAGTAATATCCGAGCCTGCGACACCACCGGTGTGGAATGTTCTCATCGTAAGCTGTGTACCGGGCTCACCGATAGACTGTGCCGCGATAACGCCGACAGCCTCACCGATAGCAACGGGTGTGCCGTGTGCGAGGTCTGCGCCATAGCAGTGCACACATACACCACGCTTAGCACGACACTCAAGGATGGTACGAACCTCAACCGCGGTAATGCCGGACTCAACAATAGTCTTAGCATCCTCCTCGGAAATCATAGTGTTAGCGGGAACGATAAGCTCACCTGTTTCCTCGTTAACAACATCGTTTACAGTATATCTACCGACAAGTCGGTCGTAAAGCTTCTCGACAACAACCTGACCGGCTACGATATCAGACACAACAATACCGGATGTAGCACCACAATCCTCCTCACGGACGATGATATCCTGCGATACATCAACAAGACGACGGGTAAGGTAACCCGAGTCTGCGGTACGAAGCGCGGTATCCGACAGTGACTTACGCGAACCCTTAGCACCCATAAAGTACTCAAGCATTGTAAGTCCCAAGTCGGAGG
>JAZOPN010000029.1:0-19784 GCA_045655565.1 Eubacteriales bacterium
GAACGTATTCAGTTAAAAACAAAACTGACACCGTATGAAAAACGATGTCAGTTTCAAGAAATAACGAGCTTTTAAGAGCAAACCAAAGCTATTCTACGAAATGTCTTTTTATTTCGTGTCCACTGCATGGGGTTCACTCCAACACCCACTCAAGTTAGGGTTAAATGTCGGTCTCGCCTTTTTTAATTATTGATGTGATGCTCTTATTTGTGTTTAGGTTTTGTTTCTTGCTTGCTGATGTTTTTCACCTTTTAAGTGATATAAGGGTTCACCTATTTATATAAAAAATGTGACTAATCTTTATCTAGTAAAAACTAATCTTCGGCAGAGATTATTATAGTTTCGCGAACACCTCTAGCGCGTCACCATGACGCAAAGGACGGTACCATTCAGCGCCCTCAGAGAGGCTATTAGGCGATAGGCGTGTCGAGTATTCTAGGAATATATCGCATATAGACAACCCATCCAACCTACCGTCTTCGACCGCTAGTACATACTCACCCGAAGGTGAAAGATACACGTCTGCCACTAGTCCTTTTCCCGACATTACCCGACTTGCACGAATAAGGTCATCGAGCCTCTCGAATAAAAAACAGGCACGCTCCTTATGATATGTACTCAGGTTTTCGCTAGTAGAGATTGCTCGCCTCTCTCGCTCACCAACGCTTGAGAGCTTTGTTATAAACAGCTCTGCTCCACCGCCCTTTTCAGGATAAAGCTGAACAAGAAGCTTTTCCCCCTCAATATCGAAGTCGATATCCCCAAGCTCAGACATTATCGCTCCAATAGCACCACGCACAACCGAGGTGTCAAACTCACCGCCATTATCCTCGATATTATATCTCTTGCACTCATCTTTCGTGAGTGTAATTTTTAGTTTATTGGAATTTATACGCAAAACCTGCATTGTTAATCCCCCTCATCCCAATTAAGCGCATAATGCACAACAGCGCGCCTGTCGGTTGCAGCACCGCCACAATTAACCTATATATATTCTACTATATCCAGGCTCAATTTGCTACTGTGGACAAATGGGACTTAAGGTGCTTTTTCCCAATTTTGATTTTCATTAGTATTTTCACCTTATTTTGACTAGTATTTTCACCTTGCGACTTGATTTCTCCCCCATTTTATGTTAGAATATTACGTGGTGAGTTCGAGACCTTCCTCACCTAGTGCAAAGTCACGAAAAAACAAAACTAAAGGAGCAAAATATGAAGCAAAAAAGATCCACAGGTGTCATCTCCCTGACACGCGCAAGTGTTATTGCCGCCTTATATGTGGCACTCACCTACCTATCATTTTTTATGGGCCTATCCAGCGGAGTTATACAGTTTAGGCTCTCCGAGGCACTATGCGTGCTACCACTATTTATGCCGGAGGCGGTTGTCGGTGTAACGCTCGGCTGCTTTATAGCAAACCTGGTTACCGGCTGTGCCGTTTGGGATATTATCTTCGGTACACTCGCGACGCTAATCGGCGTTCTCGGCTCGTATCTTATGAGGCGTGTTAAGTTTTCTGCCCTCGCCACCATCCCGACAATACTCTCTAATATGTTGATTATCCCATTTGTACTTAGATATGTCTATGGCGAGGTCGGCTCGCTCTGGTTCTTTGCCCTTACCGTCGGTATTGGCGAGATTGTCTGTGCCGGCATTCTCGGAACGGTGCTTGCTGTAACGCTTAAGAAAACCGATATCGCTAATATTTTCTGCGATAGATAGAGTATCAACTATAAAAATGCGCCTTTTTAGTCTACAAGGGCGACTAAACAAAAAGTGCCACTTAAAGGCGGGTTCTCATAAGGATATTAAGTTAAATCCGAGAGAAAATGCCATTGAGAGTGGCTAAACAAGAAAAATGCAACATGGACGATAGGTCTGTGTTGCATTTTTCTTTATGCTTCCGCTCCCCAAAATTTGCGCCGCAATAAACAAAGAATAAGACCAGCGAAAAAAGTTAGATTTATTTTCTAAAAAGTGCTGGACTTACACAACCTTCTGTGGTATGTTGTTGTGCTAACAGGAGGTGCAACCTATGAAAAGTATGATAAAAGAGCTATGGCACGGAAACATCATTCCGCAAGAGGACAGCCGAACGAACTCCAATGAGATGAAGAAACTTCCTCGGATACATGGCAAGGCATCACGAAGACTTGGACGGACGAGCAGAAAGAAATATTCGAAAAGTTCCACGATTGCTGGAGTTAGTACATGAGCCTTGCCGAAGCAGCTATCTTCGAATATGCATTCAAGTTAGGAATGCAGATAGCAATAGAAACCTTAACCGAATAAGCGTAAAATTGAAATTCAACGTAGATAAGCTATGTTGGATTTCTTTTCGGGTTAATTATACCCTTAAAATGATTACATTTCCCTTATTTTTGGAATAATATTAAGGAAACATTCCCTTAAAGCATTGACAAATACCTCATAATGTGATATTATTTAAGGGAACGAAAGCGAGGTTAAGGTTATGAGAACATTTAACTACTCAAAAATTAATGAACAAAAATGGGATTCTGAGCTTCTCGACTTGATAGCTGCTATATACAAAGAAGCCGGAAAGCAAGAGATGTATCTCAAGCAACGCCCCGAAGAGCTTGAAAAGCTTGTGGAGATTGCAAAGGTGCAGAGTACCGAGAGTTCTAATGCGATAGAAGGTATCGTTACAACTAACACGAGAATCCGGCAGATCGTAGAGGATAAGACCACGCCCAAAAATAGAGATGAGCAAGAGATAGCAGGATACCGTGATGTGTTAAATATCATCCACGAGAGCTTTGGTGCTATTCCGATTACGCCTAACTACATTCTACAGCTTCACAAAATACTGTATAGCCATATGAATAACCCCGCGGCAGGCAGAACAAAGAGCGTGCAGAATTATATCAGCGCAACCTATCCCGACGGTAGTACGAGAACGCTGTTTACTCCGCTTGATCCGTTTGAAACTCCAACAGCATTAGAGAGCATATGCAATGAGTTTAATCGAGTGATAGGAAACAATGAGTTAGAGCCATTAATTGCAATTCCGATATTCATTCACGACTTTCTCTGTATCCATCCGTTCAATGACGGAAACGGCAGAATGAGCCGTCTGCTCACCACATTGCTCCTCTACAGAAGCGGCTTCTACGTCGGAAAATATATTTCTCTCGAAGCGAAAATAGCCAAGAATAAGGATTTGTACTACGATGCACTTGGCGAAGCGCAGAACGGTTGGCACGAAGGAAATGCAGATGCCGTTCCGTTCATCAAATATCTGCTTGGCACGATACTTGCAGCATATAAGGATTTCGAAGATAGATTTGCACTCGTGGAAACAAAGCTGCCGGCTCTCGAAACCGTACGTCGCGCAACGATGAATAAAATCGGCAGATTCTCAAAGCAGGATATCAGAGAACTGTGTCCTTCGTTAAGTATCAGCTCTATCGAAGGTGCGCTCCGTAAGTTAGTTGCCGAAGGCGAGATTAAGCGCGAAGGTAACGGAAAGAATATCCGATATTTTAGACTTAAATAGAATCGACTTTTGGTAAAGTCACAACAGTAGACACTATGATAGCTTAGAGAGGAAATACGATGAAAGTAACATTTTTTGACGTAGAATATGCCAATGCGAGAAATAAATCTATTTGTCAAATTGGTATTTTGAGCAGAGATTTAGATAAACCCGATTCCGAGGCTGAGAAGATAGATTTATATGTCAATCCCGAAGATGGATTTGACGATAACTGCGTCCGCATCCACGGAATCACAAGCGATACTGTGAAGAATGCTCCTACATTCAAGGATGTTTGGGAGAACATTGAGAAATATTTTACAAACGCCGTTATTATTGGACACAACGTAGCTTCTGCCGATTTAGATGCGTTGCATAAGAATTTGGTGAGATACGGCATTGAAATTCCCGAAATCTATTATGTTTGCACATATCAGCTTGCGAAGGAACTTGTTCCGTCATTTGCAGTTTCTGATTACGCACTTGGAACGTTGTGTAATTTCTTTGGCATCACAGTCGCAGAAAAGCATAATGCTTTCTATGATGCTTGTGCGTGTTCTGATCTTTTGGATAAGTTGGTCGATTACTCGAAAATTGATATTGAAAGTGAAATTCAACGGTATATTCCCGATGATCACGCTGATTTTGTTGCATACATATCTAATGCTTCTTTGAAAAAGGATATTCACGCATTATATGGTATGATTAGAGGATTCACCTTGGATTCACAAATATCAGACGAAGAAAAGGGATATATAAGATCGTGGAGAGAAACTTTTTCTCCATACACATCTCATGCAGATATATCAACCATCATTGCTGTTATAGACGGCATTTTGGCTGACGATTTCATCACACTGGATGAGATCAATACACTTCAGCTTACGATTAGAAAACACCTTGATATTGTTTCCACATCTACTATCACACTTGCCACTCAGATTTTGAACGGAATTATTAAAGGCATTATCACCGATGAAGAAATTACCGATGATGAATGTCAAAATCTCCGCACATGGTTGTATGAAAACAATTATCTATCCGGGCACTTCCCGTTTGATAAGTTGTATAGCGAAATTGAGGTTGTGTTAGAGGACGGTGTGCTAACGCCTGCGGAAGCACTCATAATCAAGAACGAAATCAATAACCTGTTAGATCCCGTTGAATCCTTGAGAAAGGATGTAATGTCGCTCAAAGGCAAGCGAATTTGCCTTAGCGGTAATTTTGCTTTCGGTCAAAAATCTGCTGTTGAGCAATACATTATTGAGCAAGGCGGTATCATTGATTCAAGCGTTAAGAAAACAACGGATATTCTCGTTGTCGGCGATTATGAATGTAAATCCTATTCTAACGGCACATACGGAACTAAGGTCAAAAAGGCGATTGAATACAACGGCAAGGGCTGTAGCATCCAAATTTCGAAAGAAAGCGATATTATAAAGCCGGCAAGATCTTTTTGCGAGGTTCTGCTTGGTTTTATTGATGAAAGCGGTATGAGCGATGCAGAGGTTTATAAAAAAGCTCAGCTTCCACGGCAAATGATGTCGAAGATTAAATGTCAGGCAAACTATCAACCTTCAAAGCAAAATATTTGTGCCTTTGCGATTGCATTGGAGCTTAATGTAGAGCAAACCAATGAGCTTCTTTCTTCTGCGGGTTATATTCTTTCAAGGAGCTTCGAATTTGATAGAATTATCGAAGATGCGATCATTCACGGCAATTACGATATTTTCAATATCAACGAGAAAATGTATGAGCTTGGCATTTCTTGGCTTGGCGCAAAATAACTGTCACTTTCAAAGATACCTAAGCTAATTAAATATTTGTTATTATGCACTCACAAGGTTAGTCCTCGTGAGTGCATTTTTTGATAGTGGCAAATGTCACTTTGAAAGTTACCATTAGGATAATTAGCCATGATAAAATAAGTACATCAATAGAAAGACCGCAAAAGCGGCAAAAGGAGAAAACATGAAAAACATTAGAATGAGTGAGAACACAATCCAAATCCAATCATTTAGCAAGGAACGTTATCACAAGACCGAGCTTCTTCCCGAACTCTTTGCTCTTCAAAGTGAGCTTGTTGAGATTGTCTTTGATGGCGAGGATGTTGATAAGACAAGCCTCAGAATATGGGATGTAGAGAAACGCCTTGCCGATATGAACGCCGAATGTGACGGAATTGTCACCGATCAGTTGCGTTCGTTTGAAAAAGATTGCAAATATATATGCAACCTTATCAAAGCGGAAATTTCCGGCAATCGCGGAGAGGATAAAGCATATGAAAGCCTTTCCCGTATTCGCGGAGAGCATACCATCCTCCGAAACATCGAGCTTTCAAACGATACGATGAGAAGTGAGATCGATGCCGTTGTTATTACTCGTAACGGCGCATTTATTGTCGAGGTCAAGAATACGAGCAAAAACATCTTCATCGATGCCGAAGGTAATTATTACAGAACCGGCGAGTTCCTTAAATGGGATTCTAATATCGGTGAGAAAATGAGAATCAAAAGAGATCTTCTCCGTGAAGTTCTTGATGCGCAGGGGCTTACATATATGCCTATCTACGAGGTAGTCGTTTTCACCAATAACAGAGTTGAGATACAAAACAAATGCGCTACCTTGAAAACCTGTTTTCTTGGGCAACTCCCTTATGTGATCGATAAGTGCCGTGAGATGACATTTTCCTTCAAAGAAATGGATCTTGCCGTTGAAGCAATTTCTGCGGCTAACAAGGAAAGCTATTATCCCCTTGAATTTGATGTGGAGAGCTTCAAAAATAACTTTGCAGATATTCTTGCTACATTAGAGTTTGCTAAAGCCAAAAAATCCTCGAATTGGTTTAAGACTATGATGAGCTTCATAGGCAGAAAAGCCGTCAAATATGCGGCAAGTGCGGCAGCATTCGTTTTCACAATCTTCGGTGTTGTTGCTCATAACTGATTGATTTTGAACAAGTACATAAACGCAAGGCAAAATAATTGTCACTTTTAAAGTTACCAAAGAACGCAATATAAATGATACAATTAATACACAAAACAAAAGACCGCTAAAGCGACAAGGAGGAAGATAAAAATGGCAGATAACGGTTGGAGTTTCTTAAACAATTCAGGAAAGTCAAGTAGTTATTATGGTGCTGACGGCAGTTGGGGTTATACCAACGATGACGGTTCAGGTAGCTATTATGGTGCTGACGGAAGCTGGGGCTATAAAAACGCCGATGGTTCAGGCAGTTACTATGGTGCTGATGGCAGTTGGGGTTATACCAATGATGACGGTTCGGGTAGCTATTATGGAGCAGATGGAAGCTACGGTTACAAAAACTCAGACGGATCAAGCAACTATGGTAACGATAGCGATGATTGTAGTTGTAGTTCTTGTAGCAGCTATGCATCGAACAACGATAGCGGGGCTGGATTGTGCGCACTGGTTGGATTGGGCATAGTTGGTGCTACGGTATGGGCTATCTCTAAGCTTTTTAAATAATACACAAGGAGGTTAATATGAAGATTAACGTAATGAACGCAGGTGATAAGGTGTTGTCGGTAACAACCAATTTTGTTGCAATTGAAAAAGCAAATGGCGAGGTTGAAATTTTCCCATTGAGGAAGCTAAGAAAAGGCTACACGGTAGATACACAAAGTGTTCTAACCATCGGCTACGATACGGAAGAATCACAAACCGAAATTATTGATGGTGTTACCATCACACATTTTTAAGGAGGACAATCAAAATGGCAAAATTTGATTTTAACGATTACGATTGGTACTGTGACAACTGCGATGCACACTTGAATAACCAAAGTGGTTTTACGGGAGAAAGCGGAGAGTGGGTTTGCACAAGGTGCGGACACACCAACAGCATAGATGCCGGTAATGTTCTTAGTGAACTGGGACAAGCTTTGGAATATGTTTTATGTGTACATTGTCCGCAATGTGATGCTCATTTAGAAGAATCCGGAGATGAAATGGTTTGCCCGGATTGTGGCTACAAATGTGATAAATCTGATTGTGAATTATAAGAAGGAGGATTTTTAAAAATGGCAAATATGTATTTGGTGGATTATGAGAATGTGGGTGATTCCGCGGTAATGGGAATCAAGAATCTTGTTCCCGGCGAAAGGGTGGTAATCTTTTTTAGTAAAAACGCAAAAGCGTTGACTTTTGAACTTTGGAATGAAATGACTGAATGTAAAGCTACCAAAGATGTGAAGATGGTCGAGCATCCCGGCAAGAATGCGCTGGATTTTCAGCTTTCTTCTCATTTGGGATTTGCAATTTGCAAATATCCTCATTTTGAAAACTTTGTGATTGTTTCTAAAGATACGGGTTTTCAAACACTTGTGGACTTTTGGGAAAAAGAAAAAGGCGTTAAGGTTCATCTTTTCCCAACCGTAGAAGAGGCAATGTCTGCGTTAACGGTTTCAGCCGATGAAACTGATGCCGTAGAATCCAACAATGATGAAGCAGAACAATAAGGAGGCAATAAAATGGCAAAGAACAAAATGGATTTAATTAATTTTAGCAAGATCTACGATATGTTTGGTTAACAAGCAGCGAAAGACACATTAAACGATGTGAACTCGGGTAGGGTTAGGGAGTCGGTGATAGAAAAATATTTATATGCCGACGAAACAAAAGAAGAATATACAGCAAGGCTTCGTGCAGAATACGCTGACTGGAAATAAGGAGGTATCACATATGAATAAGACAGAAATCAATACTTTCATAGAAGAAATGGAAGCAATCGGCGACGAGTGGACACCCGAACAGGTAGAAGATGTATATGGTGGCTCTACGTTGGAAGAAGCGCTCGCCGATAGAAAATCAGCACTGAACACTTTTTTCGATATCATCGGAAAAGTTATCAATAGAAATTAAATAAATTGGAGGTGAAGATTATGCAGATGTGTCCTTGGTGTGATACGGTTTACGATGAATCAGAGTATTCCAAGTGTCCGAGATGTCATCCTGACGATAATGTTGAAAAGATTCACATTGTTTGTGATGATGACGGAACTGTTTTGGAACTTACAGATGCAGAATATGATGAGTTCAAAAAAACTCATAAAGGTTATCGTTGATCCGTCTACTAAACAAAAAGTGCCACTTAACAGTGACACTTTTTCTTATTGAAAAACTTATTTAGCCGAGAGATACTCGTGAATGGACTTTGCCGCACACTTGCCGGCACCCATTGCCGAGATAACGGTAGCCGCGCCTGTTACAGCGTCACCACCTGCATATACGCCCTCTTTGGTAGTCGCGCCGCCCTCGGTGACGATGATGCCACCGCGAGAGTTGACCTCAAGCCCCTCTGTTGTGGACTTGATAAGGGGGTTCGGGGATGTACCGATAGACATAATTACCGCATCAACCTCAAGGGTAAACTCGCTATTCGGCACCTCGACAGGACGGCGTCTGCCGCGCTCATCAGGCTCACCCAGCTCCATTTTAACACACTTCATACCGGTAACGAAGCCGTTCTTCGGGTCGCGTCTGTCATCGGGGTTGTTGTAGCCGAGGATTTCGGTGGGGTTGGTTAGGAGCTTAAACTCAATTCCCTCCTCCTCTGCGTGCTCTACCTCCTCCAGGCGGGCAGGAAGCTCCTCCATAGAACGACGGTAGACGATATAAACCTTCTCCGCGCCAAGTCTAAGAGCAGTACGGGCGGCATCCATAGCAACATTACCGCCACCAACAACAGCAACCTTACCACCCTTCATAATCGGGGTGTCGGAATTGTCTCTATACGCTTTCATAAGGTTAGCGCGAGTTAGGAACTCGTTAGCCGAGTAGACGCCCTTGTAGCTCTCACCGGGAATACCCATAAAGTTTGGAAGACCTGCGCCCGAGCCGATGAACACAGCCTCAAAGCCCATCTCGAACAGCTCGTCTACGGTGAGCGTCTTACCGATAATCATATTCGTCATAACCGTAACACCCATAGCGGCGAGGTTGTCAACCTCTTTCTTAACAATAGACTTAGGTAGACGGAATTCGGGAATGCCGTACACAAGCACGCCGCCAGCGGTGTGAAGCGCCTCAAATACTGTCACCTCATAGCCGAGCTTAGCGAGGTCGCCGGCGCAGGTAAGACCGGAGGGGCCGGAGCCGACAACGGCAACCTTGTGACCATTCTTCGGAAGTGTCTTAGGAGGCGTTGTGCTATGCGCGTTATGCCAGTCGGCAACAAAACGCTCAAGCCTACCGATACCGACAGGCTCGCCTTTAATACCTCTTACGCATTTAGCCTCACACTGCGTCTCCTGGGGGCAAACTCTACCGCATACCGCAGGAAGTGTCGAGGAGCGAGTGATTACCTCATACGCACCCTCAAAGTCGCACTCCTTTATCCTAGCGATAAACTCGGGGATATGGATATTTACAGGACAGCCGGATACACAGGGCATATGCTTACATCCGAGGCAACGAAGAGCCTCATCAATCGCGGCCTCCTCGGTGTAACCGATAGCAACCTCGTCGAAGCACTTACCACGCTCGATGGGGTCGAGGGTGGGCATTGGATTTTTCTTTGGAGACATATTTGCCATTATCCTATTCTCCTTTCCTAAAGAGATTGCAGGTAGCCTCGTATGCGTGACGCTCAAAGCCACTATACATATTTCCGCGAGACATAGCCTCGTCGAAGTCCACCTCATAGCCGTTGAAGTCGGGGCCATCAACGCACGCGAACTTGGTCACGCGCTTGCCATCGACATTAAGAGTAAGACGGCAACCGCCGCACATTCCGGTACCATCTATCATAATCGGGTTCATAGATACATCACAAGGTATGCCGGTAGGACGGGTAGCGGCAACAACGAACTTCATCATAATAAGCGGACCGATGGTGATAACCTTGTCAAATTTGCGACCTGCCTCGAACATCTCATTAAGCGGCATACATACATTTCCCTCTCTGCCGTAAGAGCCGTCATCTGTGGTCACATGTAGTACCTCGGAGCAGGCGCGGAACTCGTCCTCAAGGATAACGAGGTCCTTGTTTCTAAATCCGATAATAGAGGTTACTCTGCAACCCATCTCGTGTAGCTTCTCTGCGATAGGGAGTGCGATAGCACAACCAACACCACCACCAACTATACAAACATCGGTAAGTCCCTCAAGATGAGTAGGCACGCCAAGAGGGCCTGCAAAGTCGGAAATGCACTCGCCCTCGGAAAGCTCGCCGAGCTTTTTGGTAGTAGCACCAACTATCTGGAATATTATTTTAACCGTACCGCGCTCTCTGTCATAGCCTGCGACAGTAAGCGGTATACGCTCGCCCTCCTCATCCACGCGCAGAATGATGAACTGACCCGGCTCGGCTTTTCTTGCAACGAAGGGTGCCTCTATCTCCATCATCACGACAGTGGGGTTAAGAGCCTTTTTTGTAACAATTTTATACATTATGGCCTCCCATATATATCAATTTCAGTTTTATTATTATTCCATATTATTGTACCACAACTATATCAATATTTCAAGTAGGATACCGTTATTTTTGTAGAGTTATATAATAATCATTTTCCCGGTACCCGGTTTTATATCATAACTGACAACAGAAAAAGGCGGTAATAAGTCACAGAGAAGAATAGCACTAGGTACAAAGAAGTTTAGCGGCATATAAAAAGAGAGCGAGCAGTTACGCTCGCTCCCAAAAATTGGCACCGCCTCTTACTCTGTCAGCATTCTCAAGGCCTCGCCAAAACGCTGGTAGTGTACTATCTCGCGCTGGCGCAGGAATTTGATGACATCGTTGACATCGGGGTCATCCGAAAGTCTTAGGATGTTGTCATAGGTTACCCTCGCTTTCTGCTCGGCGGCGAGGTCCTCGTTTAGGTCGGCTATCGGGTCGCCCTTAGAGTTGTACGCCATAGTCGTGTATGGCTCGCCTGAGGCAGATGCAGTGAAGATACCGTCACCGTGGTTGACAAAATACTTGTCGAGACCGCCTGCGATAATCTGCTCTCTTGTTAAATTGCGCGTGAGCTGATATAGTAATGAAGATACTATCTCCATATGCCCAAGCTCCTCAGAGCCAATATCCGTCAGAGTTCCGATAATCTTGCCGTTTGGCATAATGTATCTCTGGCTGAGATACCGCATAGATGCACCGACTTCTCCGTCAGGGCCACCGAGTGCCTCGATTATTATACCCGCGAGCCTCGCGTTTGGTTTAGCTATCTTTACGGGGTATTGCAGTTTTTTCTCATATATCCACATTAGCGTTTATCTCCTTTCGCACCGTTCATCTGCCAGGGCCACGGGCCATCTACCCAAGTCCATCTGTCGCCCATAGATGCTGTGGCAACCAAGGGGCCGTAGGTATTCTGATACTCCATAAGATAGCCGTCCAACTCGTCGACGAGCCTGTGATAGTAGTCAAGTGCCTGTCGGCAGTCGGGGTGAGTGTCGAGGAATAACTCGCACTCCACCTTTGCGAATGATAGCTCTTGGATTTTCCTAAGGAGCATATCGGCACTCATAGTATTGTTACCATTCATTGCCATATACCCCCTTTGGCTTGTTTAATTCCTCAAAAATTGTGCCATTCATAAGGCCGTCGGCAGGTGAATACAACATTCTCCAACGCTGTATCGGCACATACGCGTATGCCAGTGGCTTATCGTTTAGGGTGGCGTCGCCCCACATACAATCGCCCATCTCGCCGCCCTCGGTGGGTGAGGGGGTGGGATAACCGTTCTGATTTCTTTCCATTTCTCTATCCTTTGTTATAAACTAGGGTACTATCCCCATTTTTCATTATATGCGAAAGGGCAGATTTCGACAGAAGCTGTTATAGCACCCTCGCACTTAACCTGTGCTATACTTTTGACACTTAACCTATGATATGTTGATTTTTTCGCTCGGTCGGTGTATAATATAACTACGAAGATATTTGGAGGTTCAAAATGAAGATATATAACAGCATATCCGAGCTTATCGGCAGAACGCCACTGGTGAGGCTCTCGAGGATAGAAAAGGAGCTTGGCCTCGGCGCGAAGCTGATAGTCAAGCTTGAGGCATCGAACCCTGCAGGCAGTGCTAAGGACAGAGTTGCTATGAATATAATTGAGGATGCCGAGAGTCGCGGACTTATCGAGCGCGGCTCTGTAATTATAGAGCCAACCTCAGGCAATACGGGTATCGGTATCGCGGCTATTGCCGCGGCGCGTGGATATCGCGCCATCATCGTTATGCCCTCTAGTATGTCGGAGGAGAGGAAGATGCTCATTCGTGCATACGGCGCAGAGCTGGTTGAGACCGATGCTAAAGAGGGTATGGCAGGGGCTATCAGGATGGCAGCGGAGCTGTCTGCATCTATGCCCGGCTCTATCATCGCGGGACAGTTTACAAACTCGGCTAACCCCGAGGCGCACAGAAAGACAACAGGCCCTGAGATATATGATGACACAGACGGTGAGATAGATATATTTGTCGCCGGAGTCGGCACGGGTGGCACGATAACCGGTGTTGGCGAGTTCATCAAAAGGATGAAGCCCGAGCTAGAGGTTGTGGCTGTCGAGCCCGAAACATCGGCTGTTCTATCCGGTGAGCCTGCCGGGCCTCACGGGATTCAGGGTATTGGCGCAGGCTTTATTCCCGAGATATTAAATAGAGAGATTATCGACAGGATAGAGCGTGTCAGTCTTGATGAGGCGAAGCATGCGGCTAGGATGCTTGCAAGATGCGAGGGCATTCTCGCCGGTATATCCTCGGGCGCGGCTCTGCACGCAGGAATTCTCGCCGCAGCAAGGCCTGAAAACCGTGGCAAGATGGTTGTTGTGCTTCTACCCGACACAGGCGAGAGATATCTTTCAGCGGGGTTGTTTGAGTGATGGGCGCGGCACAGGAATTTGAGCGCGAGAAGCTCATAATTGGAATTATATACCACGATATGGCGGTGTACGAGGAGGCAGTACACCTCTTGGTCGATGAGTTCGGCGAGATCGACGACCGTTCCGAGGTGTTCTCCTTTTCCCGCGAATTCTCGACATACTACGATGACGAGATAGGTGGCGAGGGCACGCGCGTGATATTCAGCTTCCGCGACCTTGTATCACCCGACAGGCAGGCGGACATCAAGATATTCACGAATAACCTTGAGGCGAGGTTCTCGCGCGAGGGAAAGCGGCTAATCAACCTCGACCCGGGCTTCATCAGCCACGGTAGATTGATGTTAGCCACAACCAAGGCGGCAGGCTTCCGCATACCGCTACATAGCGGAATTTACACCGAGCTAACGCTCTTCTGGGCGAAGGGCGAATGGCACAAGCTCCCCTGGAGCTACCGTGACTATCAGTCCGAAAAGGTGCAGAATTTCTTGACACGTGTACGGGCTAAGTACCTAGAACAGAGAAAGAGCACCAGATAAAAAACAAGCAGAGCAAGGATAGAAGTCATTTCTACTCTTGCTCTGTTTGCTTTAGTTTTAATATCAAATAATACTCTACTTTGAGTATAACTCGCTTATATCTACTCCCAGCACATCGGCTATTGCGTATAGTTCAATATCAGTAACGGTACGAGAATAATCCTCAATGCGCGAAACCGAGCCACGACAAACATACACTCCGAGAAGCTCCAGCTTCGCGGCCAACTCCTGCTGGCTCATTCCAAGACCTACTCTTATTCTTTTTAGGTTACCACCAATTAGGTTTTTCATATCTCCGTCTATTATACGCGCCACTTTAGCACCTCACCTGTTAGTCAAATTTACAGGCTTCCGGCGAGGGTTTTTCGCTTATTCCAGATGCCAGAGAGGAAGTATATCAGGCTTGGAATTGCATAGCCGTATGGCGCAAGGCCGTAGCCGAGGACGAAGCCATAGAAGCCGAAGCCAAGACCGATGCCGAATAGCCAGGATAGACCGATACGCAACAGCACGCCATCGAGGATAGCGAGTACCATGCCGAGCTTTGCACTTCCGATGCCCTGTATAAATGCTCCTGTGCCACGCATAAGTGCAAATGCCGGGAACATCCATAGAATTGCGCTGATGAATTCGCCCGACATCGCGTGAACGAGTGGGTCGTCCGAGAATATCATAAAGAGCTGCTTACCGAGGAAGATGTATAGAAGCATAAATACCGCAGTTAGAATGAGCGAGTAGATTATAGCAACCCAGACGGTTTTCTTCGCCCTGTCGGTCTTCCCTGCTCCGATACACTGGCTAATCATAGGCATAGCGGCGTACTGAATACCCATAGAAATCTTATTGATTACATCGTCGATACGAACACCGACGCCAAAGGTAGCCGACGCCACAACGCCAACATCATTAACCATAGAGTTAACGAACAGCATAGAAATATTGATGAACGCAGACTGTACCGCCATAGGCACGCCTAGGCTCGCCATCATACCGAGGTAGCGAAAATTCGGCTTAAAGCTCTTTAGCTTAAAATCGAAGCCAAAGCCCTCGCGCCTCTTGTATAGGTAGAATATCGAGAAAACGAACGCTACTGCCTGACCGATGATGGTAGCCCACGCAGCACCGGCAACGCCCCAACCCCAAAGACCCGTGAACAACAGGTCGAGGATAAGGTTTAACACCGAAGCAATACCGATAAAGAGAAGCGGACGCTTCGCATCACCCATACCGCGCAGTATAGCCGAAACTAGGTTATAACCCGCTGTGAAAACAAGACCCCAAGCCGATATTACAAGATACTCTACCGCCATATCGTAGGCATCTGTCGGCACCTTGATAAGCGTTAGTATCTGGTTGCAGAACACGAGAAGCACTGCCGAGAGAACGACCGAGATTGCCGCGATAAAGCCAAAGAGCGTACCAATTACCTCGCTCATCTCGCGCTTTTTGTCAGCACCAAGCGCTTGAGAAATTAAGACCTGTCCCGAGTTCGAGAAGCCGAACATTACCATAACCGCGAAATTGACAATAAGGCTGCTCTGCGACACGGCAGATAGACCAGCCGTTCCTACAAAATGCCCTACTATAACCATGTCTATGGCACTATATAAAACCTGCAAGGCGTTTGACGCCATAAATGGTAGGCTAAACAGAAGAACCGACTTCCATAAATTGCCGACCGTCAAGTCCTTAGAAATTGATTTACTACTCATATTTACCTCATTTCTTTTCACACGTTTTATTTTACCACAAATCCCGTCCATAAACAACAGAAAAATGAATATTTTCACTTTTTTAGCTATTTAGATATAAATAATTGAATGTACCTCCTTTGGAAAAATATTAAATATTCTGCCAAGTAGTCATAAATCTTCATCCAAATGTGTTACTGCATTCCTCCAAAAAGCATAAAAAAGCACGACCAGCAGGGGTCGTGCTTCCTTATATAGAGAGGTGAAATTACTTAACTTCAACTTCTGCGCCAGCTGCCTTAAGCTGCTCAGCGATCTTCTCTGCCTCGTCCTTAGCAACTGCTTCCTTAACAGTCTTAGGAGCAGCCTCAACAAGGTCCTTAGCATCCTTAAGACCAAGGCCGGTGATCTCACGAACAACCTTAATAACATTAAGCTTGCTTGCGCCAGCTGCCTTAAGAACAACGTCAAACTCAGTCTTCTCCTCAACAACAGGAGCTGCTGCGCCACCAGCTACGGGAGCTGCTGCAACGGGAGCTGCGGATACACCGAACTCCTCCTCAAGAGCCTTAACAAGATCTGCAAGCTCGAGAATAGTAAGACCCTTAACAAGGTCAAGAATCTGTGTAGTCTTTTCGTTCATTTTAATATCCTCCGAAAATTATAATCTTTTTAATTTGTTTCGCAGACATTAAGCCTCTGCGGTAGCCTCGGTAGCATCCTCGCCACCATTTTCCTTATCGATCTTAGCCTGAAGAACATAAGCAAAGCTGTAAAGAGACGACATAAGGCTGCCCATCATCTTAGCAACGAGAACCTCCTTAGAAGGAGTAGCGGCAAGAGCCTCTACGCCCGCCTGATCAAGCACACCACCGTCAACGAAGCCCGCCTTAATCTCAAAGGACTTAACCTTATCGGCAAACTCCTTCATAATGCGCGCAGGAGCGATAGGATCATCCTGGCTGATAGCGATTGCTGTCATACCCTCGAGATACTGTGTCATATCGCCGTAACCGACCATCTCACACGCTCTGCCTGTGAGAGTGTTCTTAACGACGGTATACTCTACGCCTGCCTTACGAAGTGCGGCACGTAGCTCGGTGTCCTCTGCAACGGTAATGCCCTCGTACTTTACAAGCACGCCTGCTGCAGCACTCTGCATCTTAGCAGCAAGTGACTCTACGATCTGCTTCTTGGCTTCAAGAACCTTATTACTAGGCATTTTTTCACCTCCATAAAAATTTCAAATAAAAAATCCTCTCCCGATTCGAGCACAAGCCGAATGCCAAGGAAAGGACAACCACAAAAAGCGCGCAAAAATGCACACAAATATTTAGTTCGTCTCACCTCGGCAGGAAAGCTAACGCTTTTACCGGAACCTGCTGTCTTAGGATTACCTATGGAATTATACTATAAAAATCACACTTTGTCAATAGGTTTCAGGAAAGTTTTTTAAGTTTTTTAGGAAAGTTTTTTTATAATGTGGCTGTTTCACAAAAAATCAATACTTACTAACACATTTTTCCTTATATCTATTTACTTTTTTAGAGAATGGTGATACAATAGGCTTGCCACACAACCGAATATTATTGCACACAAGGGTGTACTATACCATTTTAGTACTTCCGTCTTTTCTTGTACCTTGTGTGCGAAAAGGTTGTGTGGCAGCAAAGTGAAGTACTTAATGGGGTGCGTTCGCACAGCACGCGCACTTTTTTATATTTAGGAGGAAACTGACAGAATGAAGTATTGCTCAAAATGTGGAGCGGAGTTAAACGGACGCTTCTGCTCAGAATGCGGTCACGACAATAGTGGCGTAAGTATGAAGCAAAGGCTCGGTGGATGGCTAGCCATAATAAAGAACTGGCTATCTATCGCTTGGAATTATATTCTCGAGCACAAGAAATGGTTTATCATCGGCGCGAGTGCCTTTGCCGTTGTATTGACTACAACCATTATTTTGGTTGTTACATTGTCGAATATATACCGTGTCGGAAAGGTTTCACAGGTTCTGCTTGGAATGTCTAAAAAACAAGTTGTTAGTATACTTGGTGAGCCAACCGAAGAAGAGAGCCACGAGCTATATTGGTATGATGAAACTGCATCAAATAAAGCTATGAGTGCAGAAAAACTACTAGAAGATGCATTTACATCCGAGAACGAAAGCAAAATAGATAAAGCAATCGAACAATATGACAAAATATATGCCGAGGTCTATGAGATGGAATACGGCTATATTATGGTTAGGTTCGACTCCGAAAACAAGGTTAGCAGTGTATTCTTAGATACCAAGCATAAGTACGAAGGCGGTATGTACGGTGATGAAGAAAAGGAGCAAAAACGAGTTGTTTTATCTGCTAATGTTACCGTTTCAGCAAGTCAGATTAAAGACGAAAGCACCGGGGAAATAATCGAAACCACCGCAGACGGAGATAGAATATCAGCGGCATACAGCGTCGAGTTTACCGACGGAAGCTATTATAGAAGCACAAGCGGAATGTATGTAGACTCCTACAATATTGAGGACGAAAAGGCTATTATTTCTTGGAGTGACTCGCTGTCGAGTTACAAACAGGAGGTGCCTCTTCTCGTCTCAAAGGTAGTTTCTACCGAGGGTAAGCTCTTAAACTGGAGCGTCGCAGAGGAAAATGCTGTAATTCCAGCATCGGTGACATCTATTGCAAGCAATGCCTTTGATGCTGTTAAGGACAAAATAAAAACAATAACATTTTCCTCTACAAATTGTAATATATCAGCTTCAACATTTGATAGCTTAACATCACTTGAATACAATTTGTATGATACCGGTTCTTACCTCGGTACTTCGGATAACCCGTATGCTTACCTTGTAAAAGCTCCTATGCCAACAAGCTCGGGCTTACATAGCGATACAGTTGTAATTGCCCTGCAAGATGCACCGCTTTATTTAAGCACTTCCAGCGACACAATATGCGTATATTATATACCGCCTATTATGGAAGCCGGAGTGCCTTTGCCCGAGGGTGTAGTAAATCTGACTTTCTCGAAAGACATAACTACTATTCCTGACAACGCATTCCGCAACTGCACTACATTAAAAAATGTAACCATTCCGGACAATGTTAAAAGTATAGGTGTCAGCGCATTCGATTGGTGTACTAGCCTCGAATGCATAGATTTTGGAAACGGTTTGACAAGCATAGGTAATATAGCATTCTGGGGCTGCGTCAATCTTTCCGAAATTAATATACCTAGCAGCCTTACCTCCATCGGAGATTGGGTGTTTGGCGACTGTACCGGTTTGACAAGCATTACCATACCGAATAGTATCACCAGCGTTGGACGGGGTGCATTCAAGGGATGCGCTAATATCAGCAGTATTTCCCTGCCGATATATGATGGAGTTAGATTTAGAAATATATTCGATAATTCTGTCCCAGCATCTCTCAACACAGTTGTAATTACAGGGGGAACAACGATTAATGGAAATGAGTTTTATGGTTGCACAAGTCTTACAAGCATCACTATCCCGGATAGCGTCACTAGCATAGGAGAGTATGCGTTCTATAAGTGCTATAAATTGGTAGAGGTAATAAACAAATCAAAGCTTAATATAACTGCGGGCTCTAGCAGTAATGGTTCTGTTGCCTATTATGCAAAAGAGGTGCATAATGGTGAAACAAAGATTGTTAACCAGAATAACTACCTATTTTACACTTATAATGATAAGAGTTATCTCTTAGGTTACGCAGGAAATGCTACCGAGCTTACACTTCCAGAAAACTACAATGGAACCGGTTACGATATTTACCAATATGCATTCAATAATTGCACTAACCTTACAAGCGTAGTTATTCCTAGTGGAGTAACCTATATAGGTTGGGATGCGTTCTCTGACTGTATCCAACTTACAAATATCGTTTTACCAAACAGTGTCACGGTTATAGACGATTATGCATTCCGTGGTTGCGATAAACTCGATAATGTAACTATCCCAAAGAATCTGACAGTTATCGGTGATTACGCATTCCAAGACTGTGAGAGCATAACAAGCATCACTATACCGGATAGCGTTACAAGTATAGGCTCTTCTGCGTTCTATAATTGCGATAGCCTAACAAGCGTTACTATTGGAAATGGCGTTAAAAGTATAGGCTCTAATGCGTTCTCTGGTTGCGAGGGGCTTAAAGATGTATACATTACAGACATAGCAGCGTGGTGCGGTATATCATT
>JAZOPN010000030.1:0-36827 GCA_045655565.1 Eubacteriales bacterium
TTAAAAAGAGCGAAGTTATCGTAAAAAACGATAGTTTCGCTCTAATCTTTTTATATTTTCCTGTTTTTAAGGTTGAAATTCTGTGAATTTCCTCTTTTTTAATGCTCTTTTTCTATATGGGTGTGAACTAATCTCGCGCGTAGCGCATATCGTGTTCGCAAGAACATTTCGCTCGCCTATGGCGAATATCGCCGCTTTGCGCCGACAGGCGCGGAGCCTAGTGCGTTTTGGGCTTTTATGCAAAGTAAACAAAAAAAGGCAAGCCAAGCCTTGCCACTACAAGATTAATTTTATCATAGGTAGGATTGCCTTGTCAAGGATTTTTTCCTAATTCGCCAAGACTATGCGGTATTTTTTACAGTTTAGACATATTCAACAATTTTGTATTACAAATTTCAGAAAAACTGTTTACAACGACCAAAAAATGTGCTACAATATAAGTGCGGACGGGGAGTACCAAAGCGAGCATCTCGGCGAAGTTACCCGTTCGAGGTGGAAAACTCTCTCGTTTCGCAATTCCACGAAAGGCTCTCCTGGCCATCGGAGAGAATGGTACACGGTATGAAGATTACTATTTACGGTAAGCAGATGACAGTTAGGGAATCGCTCAGGCTAGCGGTTGAAAAGAAGCTTCACAAGTTTGATCGCTTCTTTGGGGATGATACTGAGGCCTTTGTCACCTGCCGACATCGCAAAGGAGTAAAGATTATCGAGATTACCGTGGTTTACGGAGGGACTACCTTCCGCTCAGAGGAAGAGAGTGACACCTTCATCACCGCGCTTGATAGAGCGATAGAGGGGCTTGAGAGGCAGATTAGGAAGAATAAGACCAGGCTCGAGAAGACGGTGAGGCGTGGTGCCTTCGTTATTACAGAGGACGACGATGACGAGTACGAGGAAGAGGAAGAATTCAAGATTCGAGTTAAGACATTCCCCTTTAAGCCTATGACAGCAGAGGAGGCTATACTCCAGATGAACCTCATAGGACATTCGTTCTACGCATTCAAGGATGCCGATAGTGGCGAAACCTGTGTCGTATACAAGAGAAAGGAAGGCAGCTACGGTCTTATTGTCCCGGAGATTTAGACGAGCGGGACAGAGACGGTTGCATAGCAACCAACCTACAAGAGCGCCGAGGTGGAAGCCCTCGGAGAAAAGGAGGAAAAACCGATGTTCTGACCGTGCTTTTAGCCGCTGTATTCAGAAGATGAGCTTTATAAGTGAGTATATAGATGTTACCCCGTAAGTACCCGAATACAGGCGAGCGACTAAAAACCAGCCAAGCATCATCCGCCACCCTGCCGATGCGGTATGGGTATGACCAAGTAAGGTATAAGCCAATGAACAAGTAATTAATCAGGCGACATCGCCAATATGATAAAATTAGTAAGAAACCAGTTAAGATTAGTAAATCCGAACAGCATAAAGAAAAGGTATTACGCCAATGCACGATTGATTTTTCTATCAAAATGTGTAGTTACATCCTGAGAGAATGCTAGTGTTCTCTGTGGGGGGATAGGAACGGGTATGACACCCGAGAGTTAAGTCGTGGTGCGATAGGTTTTATTCTAAAGGTGCTTCGTATCGAGTGATAGGTAAGAGAGAGGGATAAAAGGTCGCGACCGCGGAATGATTTAGTTAGGTATAGACCGATGTACTAGTTAGTCTTTAGTCGAAGGGTTTTATAATACCAATCTAAAGAAAGCGAGGTATACCACAATTCCAACGAAAAACGATACCTCACAACTGAATAAATAAAAGAATATTGAGGGTGCTGACTCACAGGCCCTAGAATTTGAATGTGCCGAAGCCTTGTGGCACTACTAAAGATAAATAAGAAGGCAAAAAGTATGTTCCCTGGGGTGCTTGTCATTATGTGATTTAGTTCTTTTGGGGTAAGAAAAAGTATCGACGCAGCATAAATGTGCCGTCGGTGCGTGATATTAAATTTAATCGATTAGTTAGCGCTACGCATAACCTAGGATGCGTAGCGCTTTTTTTGTCGTGCTCTACTTGCATTTTCCCACAAAAACAGCCAAAAAAACAAATATGAAAAAACTTAGAAAATACTATTGACATTTTGATAGAATGGTAGTATAATACTGCCTGTAAACTGAATAAGGCTAAATGAAATCAGCAGGAGATAAGGCGCGAGCCTTTCCAAAGGGGTAATACTCTCGGGTGTCGAAAGACGGGGACTGTTGACGGATAGCAATCTGGAGAAGTCCGCTTAGCGCGGATGCCGAAGGGGCAAATGGGTAACTGTAATCTCTCAGGCAAAAGGACAGATTAAATTTTAGCAAGCACTGCTTGTTATATTGTCTTCTCTATTCACCGCTATCCGATGGTTTGCGGTGATTTTTGTTTTGTTCGGTTAAATATTATCTTTAGGAGGTTCATTGACCAATGAACGAATTTCTTAAAGCCGTTGAAGCCATAAATGGTGCTATAAACGGCGTCGTGTGGGGTCCTCTTGCCCTGCTTCTTCTTGTAGGTACAGGTATTCTTGTTACCGTGCTTACAAAGTTCTTCCAGGTGTCGCACATCGGGCTGTGGTTTAAGAACACGCTCGGCAGCCTTTTCAAGAAGGATGTAATTAAGCACACCAAGGAAAAGGGAACAATTTCTCCCTTCCAGGCACTCTGTACAGCTCTTGCAGCAACCGTTGGTACAGGTAATATCGCGGGCGTTGCTGCCGCAATATGCATAGGCGGTGCGGGCTCGGTATTCTGGATGTGGGTTGCCGCATTCTTCGGTATGATGACAAACTATGCCGAGAATGTTCTTGGTATCTACTTCCGCCGTAAGAATGAGAACGGTGAGTGGTCCGGTGGTGCTATGTACTACCTTGCCGATGGTCTTGGCAAGAAAAAGGGTATGAAGTGGGTTGGTAAGGTTCTTGCCATTCTCTTCTGCGTATTCGCTATGCTCGCGTCCTTCGGAATTGGTAGTATGGGTCAGGTTAACAAGATAGTTACCAATGTCGCTAGCGCATTCGATGTGTCTGCGCTTTCCTCTATAACCGTGTTTGGCGATGTTTCGCTCTACAATGTTATTCTTGGTGCTGTAATAATGGTTCTTACCGGACTTATCACCCTCGGCGGTCTTAAGAGCATTGCTAATGTTGCAGAGAAGGTAGTTCCTGCTATGGTGCTTCTCTTCGTTGCAGGTAGCCTTGTTATCATCGGCGTAAACTACGCTAGTATTCTTCCCGCATTCGGCGCAATCTTCAAGAACGCATTTGTACCCGAGGCATTCGTTGGTGGTGGTATTGGCGTTGTTATCAGCAAGGTTGTAACACAGGGCTTCAAGCGTGGCGTATTCTCCAACGAGGCAGGTCTCGGTTCTTCGGTTATGGTACACTCCAACTCCAGTGTTAAGGAGCCTGTTAAGCAGGGTATGTGGGGCGTATTCGAGGTATTTGCAGATACTATGATTGTCTGCACTATGACAGCTCTTGTTGTTCTTACCTCCGGTGGCCTTGATGGTGGAGTATTCAATGTGCTTACAGGTGAGCTTGCAGCAGGCTATACCGACGCAACCCTTGTTGCCGGTGCATTCAATGAGGTGTTCTCCTTCTTTGATATCGGTGAGAAGTTCGTTGCTATTGCCATGTTCCTCTTCGCATTCACCACCGTTCTCGGCTGGTCGCACTACGGCTCTAAGGCGTGGGAATATCTCTTCGGTTCTAAGACAACAATAGTATTCCGCATTAT
This sequence comes from Eubacteriales bacterium, assembly GCA_045655565.1. GTDB lineage: Bacteria > Bacillota > Clostridia > Oscillospirales > CAG-272 > UBA1740. The sequence goes on from JAZOPN010000030.1 coordinate 3,717, forward strand.
CCATGTATGTACCGTTATTCTCGGTGCTGTTCTCACATCCTCTCTTGCGTGGGATATCTCGGATACCTTCAACGGACTTATGATGGTGCCTAACCTTATCGGTGTTATCGTTCTCGCTCCCCTTGTTGTTAAGATTACGAATAACTACCTAAGGAGAGTTAAGAAGGGCGAGGATATCGAGCCTATGTATAACTACGATCCCGAGGTTCAGGCAGAGGAAGTCGAGCGCGAATTGGCAGAGTAATTTCTCTTAGCCTTTACCCGTGTTAAGTTTTATGGGGTTGACCGATTTGGTCGACCCCTTTTTTGCGCTCTGCATCGCAGGCAGCGGGTGTTACTCGGTTGATAATTCTCTCGGATTGATTAGTGGATTTATGGAAAAAGCAAAAAATAACTTGACAATAAAGCGCGCCTGTGATAAAATAAGCCTAAAGACAGTGACGGAGAGGGAAATCTCAGGGTGACATCTTACAGAGAGCCGCAGGTGGTGTGAGGCGGCAGATGTCGGTAGGTGACCTATGGCTCCCGAGTCGGCTATTCGAGTATTAATTAGGGTAGCACGCAGGCACAGCGTTATCGGTGTAGGGCTTCTTGTGAGCCGTGAGTGGCGCGTTTTAGCGCAAATTGAGTGGTACCGCGAGTGAGTTTTCACCCGTCTCAATGCGAGGGATATCCTGCATTGAGTTTTTTATTTTGTAAATCTTCTCCTAAAAAGAAAGGAAATAATTATGTCTAACATTAAGCCATCTATCGAGACACTATGCGTTCAGGGCGGTTATCCCCCCGGCAACGGTGAGCCAAGACAAATTCCTATCGTGCAGAGCACAACATTCAAGTATTCTACCAGCGAGGATATGGGTAAGCTGTTTGACCTTGAGGCGTCGGGCTACTTTTATTCTCGTCTTCAGAACCCTACCTGTGATACGGTAGCCAGGAGAATATGCGAGCTTGAGGGTGGTAGTGCCGCTATGCTTACATCATCTGGCCAGGCGGCGAACTTCTTCGCTATCTTCAATATCGCATCCTGCGGTGACCATGTGGTAGCATCCTCGGCTATTTACGGTGGCTCATACAACCTATTCGCTGTTACAATGAAGCGTATGGGTATCGACTTTACATTTGTTTCCCCTGACTCCACAAGAGATGAGCTTGATGCCGCATTCAGACCTAATACCAAGGCTGTTTTCGGTGAGACTATTGCTAACCCGGCTCTCAATGTCCTTGATATTGAACTGTTCGCAGAGGCAGCACACGCACACGGCGTGCCCCTAATTATAGACAACACCTTTGCTACCCCCATCAACTGCCGTCCCTTTGAGTGGGGCGCAGATATCGTTACCCATTCCACCACCAAGTATATGGACGGACACGGTAGCGCGGTAGGCGGTTGTATTGTTGACTCTGGTAAATTCGACTGGACTAAGTCGGCAGATAAATTCCCCGGCCTTTGCACACCGGATGACAGCTACCACGGTGTCACCTATGTTGAGAAGTTCGGTATCGAGGGCGCATATATCACCAAGGCGACAGCACAGCTGATGCGTGACTTCGGTTGCACCCAATCGCCCCAGAGCGCATTTATACTCGGCCTTGGCCTTGAGTCGCTCCACGTGCGTATGCAGCGCCACTGCGAGAACGCTCTTGCCGTTGCTACCTTCCTTAAGTCGCACAAGAATGTTGCTTGGGTCACCTACCCCGGCCTTGAGGGTGACAAGTATTACGACCTGGCACAGAAATATATGCCGAACGGCACCTGTGGCGTAGTAAGCTTCGGTGTCAAGGGTGGCAGACGCGCCGCTGAGAAGTTTATGAAGGCGCTGAAGCTCGGTGCAATTGAGACACACGTGGCAGACGCACGCACCTGTTGCCTGCATCCGGCATCTGCAACTCATAGGCAGATGAACGATGATGAGCTTCGCGCGGCAGGCGTATCCCCCGACCTTGTACGCTACTCCTGCGGTATAGAGAACAAGGATGACCTCATCAGAGACCTTGCCGAGGCTCTCGACACAATCTAAATTCTATCCGACCATGGCATAGTACCATAAATACCCCCGAAAGGAGATTACAATGCCAATCAAATTACCAAACGAACTACCCGCCGTTAAGGTGCTGGAGAACGAGAATATCTTCGTTATGACCGAGACCCGAGCCATAACGCAGGACATACGTCCCCTGAAGATACTTATACTAAATCTTATGCCAACTAAGGTTGACACAGAGACACAGCTTTCTCGCGTTTTAGGCAACACGCCCCTGCAGGTAGAGATAGAGCTTATGCACACCAAGACGCATAAGTCACGCCATGTGTCCGAGGAGCATCTTCTCTCCTTTTACAAGGTGTTTGACGATGTGCGTGACCTCTACTTTGACGGTATGATTATCACGGGTGCTCCTGTTGAGCATATGCCCTTCGAGGAGGTTGAATATTGGCAGGAGCTAGCCGAGATTATGGAGTGGACTAAGACGCACGTGCATTCTACTCTCCACATCTGCTGGGCCGCACAGGCCGGACTATACTACCACTATGGTATAGATAAGCATAGAATAGAGAAGAAGCTTTCGGGCGTATATCCCCACACCGTAGACTATAAGCGTTCGATACTATTCCGTGGCTTTGACGATTTGTTCTATGTTCCCCATTCGCGTCACACAACCGTGCTCCGCGAGGATATAGAAAAGGTTGACGCCCTGCGCATCCTCTCATCATCACCCGTGGCAGGCGTGTATGCCGTAGCCACCAAGGGTGGTAAGCAGGTGTTCATCACCGGTCACTCGGAGTACGATGCTAACACGCTTGAAAAGGAGTATATCAGGGATAGGAACGCCGGCTTAAATCCAAACGTCCCCGAGAACTACTACCCGAATGATGACGATACACAGCCACCCCTCATCACCTGGCGCGCCCACGCAACCCTGCTTTTCACCAACTGGCTTAACTACTTCGTTTACCAGACCACGCCCTACGATATCACAAGCATCAAGGGCGAGGAAGAGCGCGAGGAAAAATGAACAATCAAGAGGGGTAAACCTGTCATAAAGCATAGCGTGCTTGCACACGCCAATAGAAAAAGAGCATTAAATAAAAAGAGGAAATTCACAGAATTTCAACCTTAAAGACAGGAAAATATAAAAAGATTAGAGCGAAGCTATCGTTTTTTACGATAACTTCGCTCTTTTTAAGGTTTGCCCTAAATGAAGCAGCCCCTTTTCTTATTTTAGAAATTATTTTAACCTAACAGGTCACCGATATCGTCGGGAATTTCGGGTGGCTCACCGGTTGCGAGGCTGTTTGCATATGCGTCATAGAACTGCAATAGTGCCTTGTTAATATCCTCGTCGGTCAGCTCCTCAACGCCCTCGAAGTTCTCGACCACGTGCTCCGCGATGCTGTCGACTATCTCCTCGTCGAGCGCGATGTTATTTTCCTTTAGAGTAGTATCAAGAGAGGCTGCAACCTCTTCCTTTTTCTCCTCGGGGGTAGCGTCGGAGTTTACGGTTGCCAGAAGTTCGTTGACACCCGCCTTAACATCCTCATATACCACCTCAATATCGACACCCTCCGGTAGCTCCTCGACGACGGGGAACGAGTCTATCATAAGCTGGAGCGAGAATTTGGTGAGCGAGGTGACAATCGGGCGTGTGCGCTCGTTGTCATTCAAGAGATTTATAACATTTGTGATAACAGTGTTCCCGTCCTCATCCTTTTTGATAAGTAAATCGGTCGGGTCGAGGCTACTCTCGTTTGCGCTGTCAAATGCCAATAGGACATCCGCATCAGCCAAGACGAAGTAAATCTCTAAGAATGTGCCGAGGTCGGACGCAATATTCGTCTCATCAGATGTGGCAAATATCGCCATAAACTGAAGCGCAAAGCCACGGAATGGCTGGTCAAGCTCAATGGGGAATGCCTCTGTGCATACAGCGGTAGAAATACCGCGCAGAAGTCCGGCAACGATAGAGGCGTTATATGGGTCGGCATTAACATCCGAGAGTATAGCACGGAGTGCCTCCTTGTGGGCTGGGGCAGGGTGCTTCCAGTCAAATTCATTAGCCAGTGGCATACCGTCAATGACGGTCTCTGCCAGCGACTTAGCCTCGATGCGCATATCCACCTCTGTGCCACGCACATTTATGCGCGACATCTTCTCGAAGACGAAGTCACCACCGCAGGTGCGCAGTATCTTAACCGTGTTACTGTTCACTGCATCATCGAGGTATGTCTCGTAGAATTCCTCAACAATAGCAACCGTCTCCTCCGGCTTATCAGCCGAGGTGAGTGGCTCGCGCAAATCTGCCACCAGACCGAGTAAGCCTGCCGTCGGTAGCATAGCCACCGCCGCGATAAGCACGCCCTGCACAAGCCCGAGCGCACCGCCTAGTAGGGTAGAGATAATATTTTTCTCTTTCTTAACAAATCCAAGAATGCCGGCAAAGATCGCATACACTATCATAGTAAGTGCCTTTAATAGGTAGAATACGCCGACGAATATCACGGGCGCAACCACAAGCGAGGCAACCAGCATCAGCAGTCTCTCTGCTGTCGCGACGTCGAATGATGACACCAGCTTCTGCACGCCCTCGTCTGCCACAGAGGTGTAGTCGGGCCAGACCGAAACGATAGCCTCTGTCATCGTCTTCCCGGCGAACCAACCATCAACAAAATCGAATACCCATATAATCAGGGCAAAGCTTGCCAGAGCAGAAACTGCAATCGTAATAAGCCTTAGAAGCGTCTTAGCAAATCCGCGTTTTAGACCAAATAACAGTCCCGATATCGCAAATATCACGAAAACCGCAAAGATGCCGAGTGCTATATATGTGCCAATGCCGGCTGTACCACTGAATATGGCATTAAAATCAACAGCGTTAGGTCCCATATTATACTCCTTTTTAGGATATAGCCCTTAGCCCGAGGGCCGAGGGCGAGGAAGCAAGGTGACAAGTGAGCGAATGCGCCTAGTCTATCACCTACCCTTAATTACATAATACTACTTTTATAATTATTTGTCAAGTGTGGATGAAAAAAGCGGCAATGGTAAAATTGGCTTTTCTTCTCTAAAAATGCTATAAAAATATTTTATCCTCTATTGACTTTGTGGGTGCTGTATGCTATAATCAAAGCGTAAAACCATATACGGAGGCTAATATCAATGAAGCATATTGAGACAATCGTAACAAAGAACCTTTGCGAGAGCGCAAAGAACGGTGGATGCGGCGAGTGCCAGACATCCTGCCAGTCTGCTTGCAAGACCAGTTGCGGTATTGCTAACCAGCAGTGCGAGAGCAAGAAGAAGTAAGGAAAATTGCCACCACAGGGTGGCAATTTTTTGGATAATAAATAGTTTATGGGCACTGCCCATAGGGAGAGATATATGATACATCAGTATAAGCTTGGCGGATATAATATAGTCCTTGATGTTTGCTCGGGAGCTATTCATGTAGTTGACGAGGTAGCGTATGACATTATCGAGATGTTTTTGGAGTATGACAGGGACACGGTTATATCCAAGGTTAAGGATAAATATAAGGACAACCCCGATATCACCGCGGAGGATGTTGTTGAGTGCTATCAGCAGGTTGTGGAGCTACGCGATAGCGGTAGGCTGTTTTCGCCCGATACATTCGAGCCTATGGCGGATAGACTAAAGGAGAAGACGTCCGGTGTTGTTAAGGCACTGTGCCTACATATTGCTCACACCTGTAACCTGAACTGCTCCTATTGCTTCGCCAGCCAGGGTAAATACCACGGCGAGAGGGCGGTAATGAGCTTTGAGGTGGGAAAGCGTGCCTTAGACTTCCTAATTGAGAACTCGGGTAGCCGTCGCAACCTTGAGGTTGACTTCTTCGGCGGTGAGCCTCTTATGAACTTCGAGGTTGTAAAGGAGCTTGTTGCCTATGCTCGCTCTATTGAGGGCAAGTATAACAAGAACTTCCGCTTCACCCTTACCACAAACGGCGTACTAATTGATGACGATGTCATAGACTTCGCCAATCGCGAGTGTCATAATGTCGTGCTTAGCCTCGACGGTAGGCGCGAGATACACGACAGATTTAGAGTAGATTATGCCGGGCGTGGCAGCTTCGACCGTATTGTGCCTAAGTTCCGGAGACTTGTCGAGGCGCGCGAGGGGCGCGGATACTATATGCGCGGTACATTCACCCACGCTAACCCCGACTTCCTTGAGGATATTAAGGTTATGCTGGACCTCGGCTTTAACGAGCTAAGTATGGAGCCCGTTGTGTGCGCCCCCGGCGACCCTGCCGAGCTTACCGACGAGGATATGGTTATAGTCAAGGAGCAGTATGAGAAGCTGGCTGAGCTTATGCTCGAGCGTGAGAGGGAGGGTAGACCCTTTACATTCTATCACTATATGATTGACCTGACAGGTGGCCCCTGTATTTATAAGCGCATCTCGGGCTGTGGCTCTGGCACCGAGTATATGGCTGTTACCCCCTGGGGTGATTTGTACCCCTGCCACCAGTTTGTCGGTGACGAGAAGTACAAGCTCGGCAATATCTATGACGGTGTAACTAACCTGGATGCGCAGTGTGAGTTCAGAGAGTGTAACGTATATGCTCGTCCAGATTGCCGTAACTGTTGGGCTAGACTTTATTGCTCGGGTGGCTGCGCTGCAAACGCCTACCACGCAACAGGAAGCGTTAAGGGAGTGTATAAAAAAGGCTGTGAGCTGTTCTGTAAGCGTATGGAGTGCGCGATAATGCTCGCGATAGCGAAACAACTCGAGGGGCTTGGTTGATGAAGACGCCTATCCTTGATTTTGTCACCCGTTACGCAAAATCCGATACCATAAGGATGCATATGCCGGGGCATAAGGGCGTAGGTGAGATAGAGAGCCTCGACATAACCGAGGTCTACGGTGCTGACAGCCTCTATGAGGCAGATGGTATCATTCGCGAGAGCGAGGAGAATGCGAGTGCAATTTTCGGCACACCGACATTCTATACCACAGAAGGCTCGTCGCACGCTATTCGCGCGATGCTGTATCTCGCATACCTCTATGCGGTAGCGCGTGGGAAATCCACCACCGTCCTAGCCGGACGAAACGCTCATAAGACCTTTATAACAGCCACAGCGCAGATAGGCTTCGATGTTGAGTGGCTGTATTCGGACGCCGGCTATATGTCCTGTCCCATAACCCCTAGCACCCTCGCAGAAAAACTTGATAATATGAGCGCTATGCCGATGGCGGTGTATATCACATCTCCCGACTATCTCGGCAACACCGTGGATGTTAGGGCATTGTCCGAGGTCTGCCATGCGCGTGGAGTGCTCCTGCTTGTAGATAATGCACACGGTGCATATCTCGGCTTCCTAAACCCCAGCCGTCACCCGATGGACCTCGGTGCTGATATGTGTGCGGCATCAGCTCATAAAACGCTTCCCGTACTGACGGGTGGCGCATATCTACATATTAGAGCTGAAGTTTTAGACAGGCTTCCCGTCTCGGTAAAGGATGCTATGGCACAGTTCGGATCGACAAGTCCCTCTTACCTGACCCTTGTGTCGCTTGATAAGGCAAATGCCTATCTCGCGAATGGATTTAGAGAGGACTTAGCACGCCTTGTCGGCGAGATTAAGAGGGCAAAAGCCGATTTAACTCGACACGGGTACACCCTATTAGGTGACGAGGAGATGAAAATTACAATATCCTCGAAGCCCTATGGCTACCTCGGCACAGAGCTTGCCGAGATTTTGCGTGAGGGGAAAATTGAGGTCGAATTTTCTGACCCCGACTTTGTCACCCTTATGCCATCTGTCGCATCGCTTGGGAAGCTTGACTTGGTAGTGTCAGTCCTTGCATCTATACCAAAAAAAGCGGAAAAACTCGACACGCCCCCCACAGCATTCACCTCTCGCGCGGCAATCAGCCCACGCGAAGCTATGCTTTCGCCCGCAGAGCGCGTTCTGGTTCGTGATGCGGTAGGCAGAGTGCTGTCTGCCGTAACGGTCGGTTGCCCACCCGCCGTGCCTATCCTCGTGTCCGGCGAGCTTGTAACCCTAGAGGCAATAAAGGCATTTGAATATTATGGGATAGAGTATATTTCAGTAGTTAAATAATTTCTTTATACAATAAAAGTAGAGATATGTGTGTATCAATAACGGATAAAACTCATATCTCTGCTTTTCTATTTAGTCGTGTGACGCTTTTGCTCATCTTCGCCATTTATACATACGGAGTAGACCATAACTCTTTTATCGCAATTATTTTCGATTTTCTTAAAAATGCCCTTACAGTATGACACATATGTTATACCTAACTAAGAGATTGGATAGGTAAACTGCATCAGCTTTGAATTCTTCGATTTTTTCTTTACCTAGGATTTCAATTTCCCGATTAATTCTATCTTCAAAGAGTTTATTGGCAACATTATATGCGATGCTACCAAAGTTGATTTTTTTTGTAGCATAATTTAGCAATATGGTAGGCGTTTTTATATAACTCATCTTGTAGAAGTTCTTGATGATAGGTTAAATACAATATCGCACCTCTACATATCAGTTCGAGTATTTCCCAATCCTTATAAGTAATGTTTTTCATAATTTTCATCGCCTCTGTATATAAAATGTGTAACAAGTTAATTATACACAATATATATGTGTAAGTCAAGCTATACGCATAAATGTTATGTGTATATCAGCTAATTGTTTATGATACAATTATACATACAGGGGGTATTATTATGTTTGTAGAGGACCTCTTTTATAAAAGATTGACAGAATTAAGAATGGAAAAGGGCGTATCAGCACGTGATATGAGCCTTTCTCTCGGGCAGAGCGAGAATTATATCAATAGTATAGAGAACAGGCATAGCTTCCCGTCTATGCAGGTTTTCTTCTATATCTGCGATTACTTTGGAATAACGCCGATGGAGTTCTTCGATATGGAGAATAAAAGACCATCCGATACAGCGAGAATAGCCGAAAAACTAAAGGGGCTATCCCGAGAGCGTCTAGCCATAATCGAGGCTATGATTGATAATATGAAATAACTAGAGCTGTGGCATTTAGACATAGATGAACAAAATAGAGCGAGGGTGCTTTTTATGGGCATCTTCGCTCTATTTTTATTGTTTTGTATTATTAGTTTTTATGGTTGAAAACCTAAGAGGTTTTCTCATTTTGTACTAGCATCTAAATCTTACATCCCGTCGACAATATCCTTGATAATATCTACAATCCGGGCATCTAGGTCTAGGTCTGTACACACCTCGGGAAGCTTTCCAAACATTGCCTTGTAGAGTGTGATTGCGGCAACCGCGCTGCCGAGGTATGAGGGGTGCGACATATCCTCGTTATATAATTCAAGCTCGGGATGCTCCATAGATATCGCGGCAAAGGCTCTGCCAACCGCACAAAGCTCACCGCCCGTCAGCTTTGCCATTCTCTCATACGCCATCTCAAGCCCCATCATCATACCGAGAGAGGTCAGCTTCAGCTCGTCGAGCAGGGGACAACCGCCCTTTCTGCCCCAGGTAGCATAGAATATTGTTCTTTCTGCCCCTACAAGCTCGCAAAGCCCCCTAGCGCCTGCAAGGAATACCTCGGGTGCTGTAATTGGTGTGTGGCTCTGCTCTTGCAGCACCAGTATGTCATATTTTCCCCTACCGATAAGCTCACGTATCCTCTTACCCTCTTCGCTATTCTCATCGAGCTGCCACGCAAGGCGCGCGCCACCCTTTGTGACGACATCGAGGCTTATCGTCTCACCGTTTTCCACCGCGAGTGCCTCGAGCATCCTCGGCATATCGTTATAATAGGTGTAGCTGTTACCAATCAAAAGTATTCTCATATCCTCACCGTCAATAGCCTTCCTTGTCCTTAATAGCTGCGTATTCTCTATATAACTCTAGACAGGCGTCACGCCCCGGCTATTCCTCTTTGATAAATCCTCTGAGGTAGCCAGCGCGATAAATCTCTCACCCTTGTCATTTACAGCGCAATAATAGTGATATACCACACCCCCGTGCTTAATTATCCAGGGCTTGTGCGCGTGCACATTATCCCACTCCTCGCTAGGTGATATGAGTGGCTCACCACGCCATTTCGTGAAATGTATTAGGTCGCGCGAGGCAGCAAAGGTATCATACCCACCCTCACCGTCAATTATCCTGAAGTAGAAGAGCACATAGATGTCACCGATTTTCACAATCTGCGCGTCACCCGATATTCTGTTCGTCGGGCACTCGGCAAGGTCGTCTATTATCGCTATGTCGCCGTATCTTTCCCACACCTCGCCATCATTCGATACCGCGAGGTATATGCGCTCTCTGTCATCGGTGTTCTTGCCGTTATAGACATTGATATATTTATACCCCGTCAGCCCCTCTGTGTCCTCGAACATATAGCTACGGTATAGTGTCTTTTCCTCGCCTACGCGTATATCCGGGTCATCCGGACGCAGTATCGGACAGGGCTTCCTCGTGAAGCTCCGAAGTGGCGTGTCCGAGGATGCAAGCCCCATATACAGTGGGTCAGGCTCATATCCGTCACCACCGCCACCGAGGTATGACATATAGTATTTTCCGTTTATTTTGTGGGGCGTGTTCTCGCCACCCCATATATGGTCGATAAAGGCTATGTATCCCGCGCACTGTCGCGAGTCCCAGCGCCCCTCGTCATCCCTCTTAAAGAGCGTCTCTACTATCTCCCAGTGTAAGAGGTCGTAGCTCTTCGCTATGTGCGACTCGTACCCCGAGCCATAGCACTCCTCGGCTATGCTGATGAAGTACATATACCACGCCCCGTCATAGTAGAATACTGAGGGGCTGTCGGTCAGCCGACCATCCATTTTCATCACAGCACCCCACTTGTATGGGGTCTTTACGGCTTCGTATATTCTCGCCATCTCATCATCCGTCACAGGTGAGAGTGAGATATTATTAAAGGGTACCATACATATCCCCCATGTGTCTTATTTTTTGCAAGCATCAATAAAGTCGGTAAATATCCGCATGTTTACCTCGTCGGTATAGTGTAACCTCTCTGGGTGCCACTGGTAGGCGCGAAGATATCTTTCGCCCTCGCCATACACCGCCTCGATAATACCGTCATCAGCCAGAGCCATAATCTTAAGTCCTCGTCCAAGCTCCTTTATTGCCTGGTGGTGAAATGTGTTGGCACGCATTCTATCACTTCCGGTGAGGGTATGTAGCGGTGTGCCCTCGACTACCACAACCTCGTGCGCATAGCCGTACCTCGGCTCGGTCGTCTTGTGTGCCAGCGTCGCTACACCATCCTCATATATATCCTGATAGAGCGTGCCACCCAGTGCGATACTCACTAACTGTATTCCGCGACATATCGCTAGAATTGGCAGGCTTGTGTTCTCAATAAGCCTGAATAGGCGTAATTCCAGGTCATCCCTCTTTGGCTGTACCGTGTCACAGTAATCACGCTTTTTTTCACCATACAGCGGTGGGTCTACATCCACACCGCCCGTGAAGAGTACACCGTCGCACTTCTCTACGAGCACCGAGAGCATCTCGTCATTTTCGATATACGGCACAACAAATGGTGCGCCGCCTGCCGTCTCTATCGCGCGAGCGTAGTCATAACACATACTTAAGTTGCCGTTGTCCGCGACCGTTGCGGTAATCATAATTGTCGGCTTCTTCATTGATACCTCGCTAAAACATTATTGCTTTTTAGAATACTTTTTCCTAATTCTCTCGATATCCTATTTTGCTATCCATTCCTCGGAGTAGCCACAATTCGCGCATAGATACCTCGTCACATTAGCATACGGCTATACCAACGGGCATATTATTGCCGACACCGTATGGCCCGGTATGCCCGTCTTGTCTACCTGACCCGCGTGCGCCTCGTATGCGAGCTTCATCGCCATCTTAGTAAGCCTTGTATATATCACCTTACACCTCTAGCCTTATCTTTAATACCGTATTACCATCTATCCGTGTTCGCTCCGCCGATATGACATTATACCTGTGACGCTCCCCACCTACCAAGAGGTGTAGCCTGTCACCGCGGTCTATCATCCTAAAATAGTCTATGTCCTCGAACGTAATCTCGTGTGAGTCCTTTGCCACTTCATACTCCGCCACTCCGAGTTCTATTTCGAAGTCCTCGGTAAGGTCACAGTCCGGCTTGTAACCGACTTCAGCCTCAATGCTCGGCATCCTACACATCTCAGGCTTTACCGCAAATGCGTAGAGCGAGTAGGCATAGTCGCCCTCGGTATCATACGCCATAGCCATAACTGCACCAAATCCACGCTGTGAAAATGTCCTGCGCTTGCCATCATTTAACACGGGTGCGCCGTAAAGCCTTTCCTGGTGGTCGAACCCTGAGAAGAAATAGCCATTTTCTCTTATGTCATCGGAAATAGCATACATCACCGCATCGCTTAATTCGCCATCCTGGAATAGGTCGTTATCATAGTCTGTCCAACCGATAACCCTGTACTTCATTTTGCCCCCTTAGGCGAAGACGCCTATTGATTTTAGTATAAATACCGCTATGAATATTGTGAACGCCGAAACCAGAGTTGACCATACAACCAACTGCCCCGCAAGCTTGGTGTCGCCGCCCATCTCCTGTGCCATAGGCACGGTAGATACGGCAACGGGTGTTGCAAAGAGTGCAACAAATGTCGCAAAGTGCGCACCGCTAAAGCAACCCATAAGATATGCCGTGATAAGCACGCCAAGCGGAACAATAACTACGCGCATAGTGGTGCCGAAGATAATCTGCCATTTTAATTTTGGTACAGCGGACAATTCGAAGTCAGCCCCCAGCATAATCAGCGCAATAGGAGTAGCACAGCCCTTGAGGTCGGTGAGCAGTTTATATAGAGGTGTTATGTCGGTTAGCCTAAACGATACACCGCATTCTATGAATATGGCGCGCACACCGAGCACTACAAATCCGAGCGCAATGCTGATGATAAGCGGATTTTTAATTATACCAAGCAAGATTTTCTTAATACTCACCTTGCCGCCACAGAATACCGCGAGGCAGATAACCGCCAGTATGTTGAATAGCGGAATAGCAAATGCGCTCACCACAGTAGCCACGCTCTCGCCCTCTTGACCGAATAGCGAGGTTGCCAGCGCAACACCGATTAGCGCGTTGTTGGAACGGAATGTCGCCTGAAGCAGTGCTCCGCGCGATGGGCCACCCTTGGCTATCATCATAACCGGGGGTATGGAAACGAAGAAAACCACCAAAATAGCAATAAGCGAAAACCACACAAACCCGAAGTCCACATTATTGAAGCTCGGTATCTGATATACATTTAAGAATAGCATACAAGGCAATAACAGCTTGAATACCACCTTGTTCATCACCTTTGCGACATTCCCATCGAGAATGTGTAGAAGCTTTAGGACATAACCCACCACAACCATAAGTATGATTGGCAGGACTGCATTAATAGAAAAAATAAACGACTCCATTTTACACTCTTAAAATATTTTATAAATTTTAATCCGTAAGGCTGATTGAAAGTTTACCGCGCGCGCCCTTTGCATCTATCACTATTGATACTCTCTTTCCACCCTCAATATATCCGCCGCGCGCATCAATCTCATCGCCCCCTGATGCCGAGAAGAGCGGTTCTAGTGTCCCGTATATATCATAGTAGACCGTGATTTCGCCATCCTCAAGGCTTGCGGTGTACTTAATATCACCCTCGCCACCATCGGGTGCTCTTAATTCGAATACCAGCCTGCCGCTAAGCTTTAGGAAGCTCGCGCTACACTCGCCCCCGAAGCTATTCCTTACAAGCCCTATCGCGCTGTATGAGCTAACATAGGGTGAGCAGGATGAGAAAGTAAACAGCAAGACTATTGCTAATAAAATGCAAACAATTCTTTTCATTTTTGCTCCTTTACCAAATAAGCGGTATTATTCTATACCTAACCTTGCTTTTGTATTCCTTATATCCGGGAAGCCCCTCTTCAAGCACCTTTTCCTCGTTAAGAATTCTTATAACGATGATAATGGGGTAGAATATAAAGGGAATAGCTCCCCAAAGCGAGCCGAGAATTATCGGCATCGGCAGGAACATAAGAAGCGTTGCGAGGTACATAGGGTGGCGCACAAGACTATATAGCCCGGTGTCTATCACCCTTTGGTTTTCCTGCACCTCTACCGTTCGCGAGAGATAGGCATTCTCTCGCATTACCTCGGCATACATTATGTAGCCGAGAAGAAACAGCACCGAGGCGGTGACTACCCCCCACAGGGGTACACTTGACCAGCCGAAGCGATAGTCGAGTGCCGATAGAATAAACCCTACGGGGAACATCAGGCCGGATAGCGCGACAGCGCCCTTTTGCGCTATCTCCTTTTCCTTGTTGCCGAGGCGTTTCTCAAGGAGCGAGGGCGATTTAATGAACAACACTATTCCCATAATCAGCATAGGGATAAAGAGAAGTGCCATAAATAGCCACGCCCCGGGATAATCAAGCGTCCACGCAGGAAGAAACAAAAGCACGCCTATTAAAACAATTCCCATTATGTATTTCGTGAGTGCATTAAAAAGCAATTTCATTGGATTTCTCCCTTCGCGGTGGTGATGGAGGAGATGAACTTTCTGCGAATAGCTCCACATTTATTTGCGAGCGTTTTATATGTACTTTCGTCCATTGAGCCGACCTTAAAAAGAATTTCCAACCAATAATCGGTTTCGTAGCATTCCTTTAGTGCTATTTCAAGTTTGTTTATAAAGTCGGCTGTACTTTGCGCGTACTTTGCCTCATAGCTGTTTGCACCGATTGATGAGCAGGAGCGCAAGAGCTGATTGACAAATACAGCCCTGCCTTTTATAGTGTCGCAAACGGCAGTGATTTCTATGGTAAGCTCGACTGCGAGTTCTTTAATGGTTTTGTTCATAATATTTACCTCATTTCATTCGGTAGCGATATGCTCGGCGTTGCCGAGCGCGATATTGTTTGCGATGCAAACAGCGATGTTATTCTGCCACGCAGAATAGCAATATGTTTGCCCTCGGCAAACGTGGTTGAAAGCACGCGAGCATAAATCCTCGCGCCCCCGCGCACATAGTGCGCTCACGCTTTTGACATATCTCGTCTGTGACGAGGTATGCAAAAGCATATCGCGCCGCAGGCATATCGCTTGTCGTAAGACAAATATCGCAAATCCGTGAGGATTTATATCGCTTTAGTTTGTCTGCCGAGTCAGACAAACTAAACTTTCGACATGCCCTGTCCCAGGGAACAAATCCACCGGATAAACCTCATTCGCATCGTACCCAAGTGCGCGAAACAGCTCAACATCTCTGGCAAGTGTCTTTGGATTGCAGGAAATATAGACGATTTTCCTCGGCATAAGCGAGGATGCAAAGCGTATTAACTCCTCGT
The DNA here is from genome assembly GCA_045655565.1 of Eubacteriales bacterium. Lineage (GTDB taxonomy): Bacteria > Bacillota > Clostridia > Oscillospirales > CAG-272 > UBA1740. Next base: position 19,086 of record JAZOPN010000030.1, read on the forward strand.
CACAGCCACCACGCGGTGGGTCAAGAAGAATAATATCCGGGGTTATATCGCGCCCCAGCTCACGCTCTGCTACCTCTAGTAGACGCTCGGTATTCTTCGCATCTCCGACGAAAAAGTGCGCGTTCTGTATCCCGTTATCCTTCGCATTTTCCTTAGCGCACTCAACTGCGCTTTCCACTATCTCTATTCCGATAACCTCACCGACCGACCCGGCCATAGAAAGACCGATAGAGCCTGCACCACAGTAGAGGTCGAGCAGGGTATCATCGGGGCTTGGCGCGGCAAGCTCGGCAGCCTTTTTATATAACAGCTCCGCGGCATCGTGATTGACCTGGTAGAATGACGGCGCGGTAATCTTCAGGCGCACGCCACAGAGCGTGTCATAAATATAGTCACGCCCCCAGATAGTCTTATATTCATCACCGAGGACAACATTCGTGTCCTTGGCATTTTTATTTAGTAGTATTCCTACAACACTAGGAAAGCGAGAGCGAATACAATCCACTAGCGCATCAATACCGGCAACGGCGAAATCCGTCACTACAAGGGTCAGTAAAATCTCGCCCGACACCTCACCGCGCCTTAGATATATGTGCCGAAGAAGCCCCACGCCCGAGTTCTCGTCATAGACCGAGAGCGAACAGTCAGAAAACCACCCCTTTAACACCTCGACAATCTCGGAGAACACCGAGGGTGTAAGGGGACAGTCGGAGATTGGCGTCACCCTGTGCGACTTTGGCGCAAAGAAGCCAACCTCGTACCTGCCATTAACGAGCGCGATAGGATATTGCGCCTTGTTGCGATAGCGTGTGTCTTTAGGGGATGGTGTAATAGGCATAGTAGCAATCCCTGCAAGGCTCTCGCGCGAAAAAAGACGGCGAACACCATCCTCTTTCCGCCTCGACTCGTCGGCGTAGGATATGTTCTTATAGGCACAGCTGTGACACCTCGTCTCGCCGCATCTTCCCTCACATCTCATACCGCTCTTTTCGATGTATTTGTCGACACGTCCCACAAGGTAAGAGGCATTCACCTTAATTATCTTCGCCTCGACAACATCGCCGGGCACAGTATCCGAGACGAAAACAACCACCCCCATAGCGCGCCCGACGCCGAAGCCGAGGTCGGTGATGTCATCTATATTTAAGCGTACAATATCATTCTTTCCTAATGTCTTTTTAGCCATCTATATGAAATCATCCTTAAATTCGTTTCTGTATTCCTTTGGTGTCAAACCGAATGCACCTCGAAATGTCTTTGTGAAGTATGACGCATCGGTGAAGCCGCACTCGTCGGCAATCTCGGCTACCGAGCGAGCTGTCGACTGTAATAGACACCTTGCCCTCTTTAGCCTGTATGCTATAATATACTGCCTTAGCGTCTGCCCCTTTGCCGCCTTTAATACCTTACTGATATAGAACGGGTGGTAGCCAAATATCGCACCAACCTCTGTATTGGATAACTCCTCGCCCACATTCTCGCGGATGTACTCACCGAGTGCCTCGACCATCCTAGCCGGCAGGGCGTGCTCGTCGGTTGCCTCTGCTATCATCAGCAGTATGAGCTTTAGTCTGGCGGATAGCTCTGCCTGATGTTCGCCCTCGCTTGCTATGGCGATATTGACCATCGCCTCTAGTGGCTCTCTTAGGCTCTCGCTCTCGGATAGGCGGATAACTCTATCGAATGGGCTAAGCTTCACTGCGTGGCACATCTCGCGCTTGAAGTCAGCAGTAGCAACAGCACCGATTTCCTCATACGCACCATATTCATCGGTCGGGTCGTGCGCCACAACCACAGCCCTCACATATTGCCCCTTTAGCTTGTAGGGCGTGCCGGCAGGGATATATAGCATCTCGCCGGTGGTTATGTGACCGAGCTTCTCGCCGCCTACCACAGCCACAATATCACCCGACAGTATGTAAATCAGCCTTGAGTCATATGCGACACATTCGTCTGTGCGATTTATTCTCTCGTACATTCGTACAGAGCGTACTATCGGATTTAGGCTTGTCAAACTCATATCTTCCCCCAAAAGTATAATAAAACTAACTTACTACCCTATTTTACCACCATTTTTATAGAAAATCAATAGTGCGCGCGTGAATAATATAATTCGCACACGCGAGAAAATAAAAAAAGTGCTGAGCACTAAGGCTCAGCACTATGTAAAAATCAAGAAAATCACTGCTTAAGGTTCCACTTGAACTCAACCTCAACGATGTAACCCTGCTGAAGAGTACCCTCGGGAGCACCGGTGTAAACACCAAGAGATGTCTGCCACTTGGAAATCTTGCACTCTTCATCATAGAGGATCTCTACATTCTGAAGATATGAACAGCCCACGCCACCGCCAACGCTGGAGGGAATCTCACGGAAGTCATTTGTGCGGATAACGATGTTGCCCATAGGATCGGTGTGGTAGGTGAAGATGTTCTTGAAGGGAACGTTATATTCGGTGTCCTCGATGAATTTCTGGTTGCGCATCTCCATATAGTCGATAAGCTCATCGAAAACTACGATGCCCTTAGCAACGAGCTGGGTGAATGGTGTGAACTGGTTTGTCGATATTATACTACGGAAATCGGTACCCATAACCAGGTCGGTCTTAGTAAGCTGCTTATCGTTGTCGGTGTTGTACCACTTGGTTGTAACCTCGACGGAGGCATACTTAGCCATAAGAGAGGTTACGAACTCATCGCTGGGAGCGGGCTGGTCGTCGCCGAAGCCGGACATATCGCTAAGAAGAACTACGGTATCAGCATCAATGGAATAATCCTCGCCAATGATGTTCTTTGCGTCGGTAGCAGAGATTTCCTTTTTCGCAAACGCGGTGAGGAAGTGACCCTTGTAACCAAACTTACCAAACTGTTCGGGCTTGCCACAGGATGCAAGAAGAAGCACCTGCATAATCATAATAAGGACAAGACCAAGCGTTATTAGTTTCTTTTTCATTTTTTACTCTCCAAATGTCTTTTTGTTTTTGGGTTGCTTTTACTAAGATGGGTTAATTATATCACATATAGTCCTAAAAATCAATACTATACACGAAAAAAGTCATATTTCGTCGATTTTCATAGCATAGCTATGGAACATCTCAATAGGATTATATGCCGACTTCAAAAAAATATTACCTTGTCCTGTCCTGCGCTGTGCCTCGTTGTGATAGCTTCAAGGTATGTAAGAAAAAATGATATTCAGAGCAAAGAGGTGTAAATTTAACACGCCCCCGGTCATTTGAGTATTTCCTTAATAATAAATGTCTGCAATCTGCTTGGCAAAATGTTAAGTAAAGTTAGCAGAGGATTACGATTTATGTTGTATATGTGCTTTGGCTTTTTCTTAGACAAAGCCACCTTTACCACCTTTGCCACGCGCGATGGCTCAACGCCCCTCGCCTCAACGCTGTCAACAATCCTCTTGAATCTTTCGGCGTTACAGGTGTATAGCTCCGTCCCCTCGACAAATCTCGCAAGCTCGCGCGTCGATACATCAAGCAAACTCGTCTTTACCGCTCCGGCACGTATTACCGAGACCGAAATTCCCAGCAGCTGCACCTCCATACGGAGCGAGTAAGCATACCTATCTAGCGCGGCCTTTGTAACAGCATACAGCCCTGTAAATGGTAGGGGATCTAGCGATGCCAGCTCGCTTGTTGTGATGATTATCCTGCTACCCGTGTTAAGTAAAGGCAGAAATGTGCGGTTTATTCTATATGCTCCGAAAACATTGATATCGAACGCCCTCGTAAATCTCTCATCATCAATCTCAACGAGCGAATCAAGCACATATATCCCCGCGAAGTGTACTATTGCATATAGACTCTCTGTGTGCTCCCGTACTATCTCGTATGCACGAGCGACGCTTTCCTTATCTGTTATATCACATTCAATCGGCAGAACACCATCGTACATCTCGCCAACATTTCTGTCGAGCGCATAAACGAAGTAGCCCGCCTCGACCAGAGTCTTGACGGTGGCACGCCCCATACCGCCATACGCACCTGTTATAAGTATATGCTTCATTTTCCTTTTCCTAATCCTCCTCCGTTATACTTAGCCCACATCCATGACACACATCGCGTGTCATATCACTTATCTCGCCACATATCGGGCAGGGTTGTCGTGATAGGCGAAACTATCTATTAAATTTTGATGTTTCGTTTTTGCTCAAATTCTATATGTTTCAAGTTTATCGTCATCAACAATTATGTTGTTCATACCTTTTACTATATTAACTTTTAAATAATTGCTTTTTGAAAACGAACAGATACTCGTGAGCAAGCAAGAGGAAATTGTACTTTATACTATTTGTTTTCCAATATCCCGTAGCTTGACAGTTGTGCTGTTCTTTAATAATAATCTCTTTGAGCTTAAATCCTGCAAGCTGAAACATTGTCATAGTTTCAAATGCAAGTGGCTGAACCATACCTTTTTTACGTGTGTCGCCCATAAGCACAACGCAGAATTTATCTTTCTTCAATACTCTGAAAGACTCCTCGGCAACCTTGTATATTTCGGGCAAAAACGCTTTCATATCAAGATGGGACAAGTCACCCTCTATACCTTCGCTATATTGAATAATATCTGCATACGGTGGGTGCGTGCAAATAAGATCAACAGATTCATCGAGCAAATCAAGGCTACGGGCATCGCCTAACCTTATTGTAGTAGTACAAGGTGTTTCAAATTCAAAATTACATTTTTGTGTAGAAAGAGCGACGGCATCGGGGTTTATATCAAAGCCGATAAAGTTACGGTGAGTTAATCTTGCTTCAACTGCGGTTGTTCCACCACCTACAAACTGATCCAATACGGTGTCCCCCTCGGCAGAATACCTCAAAATAACATTTCTCGGAATGTAGGGTGACCAGTTACCACGGTATTTTGCATCGTGAGTTGCCCATTTGCCACGATTAGGAAACGCCCAAACAGTATTTGTTTCAAGCTCAAAATTTTCGGGCTGTAAAGGAATGTATTTTGCCATAATCACCCAACAAAGAGCGTATCTATAACGCCATCTTCAAGGTCTTTGATACAATAAATATCGTCCATTACATCGAAGGTTTCTTCTAAGTTGTTACGAGCGGATTTCCATCCCTCGCCGTCAGTAAACCAAACAAAAGTAAATCTGTCTATTTCACGAGTTTCAAGTGCTATGGTTTTATAGCTCCTTGCCGTTTCGTTCAACTTAGAGCCACCACTCGCATAGAAGTTAGTTTCAATACCATAAATCATAGAGCCTTTTCTAACAACAAAATCGAATCTCTTTTCTGCCTTTCCTTGATTTGAAATGTTAGAAAGATCTATACCCCACTTTTCTTCAATTTCGGTTATATACATCTCTTTGAAATAATCTACATCTCTAACAAGCCCAGACCTTTTGAGGTAAGATTCAACGAGATCTTCCATCAAGTGACCTCCACGATTTTTGCGACCGTTACTATCAAGTCCAACCTCGACACCGGTTACATAGTCAACAAGATTGTTGATAATGTGTTCTGAAATCAAAGTGAAAAGACCTGTTTTTCTCATAAACGTTTTGTATTCTTCTACTGAGCAATTCGCTTTTTTGAAATTAAAGAGATATTCGCCATCACCGTCAATAGCATAGATCTCTCCACCTCTTACAGCCAAGAGAATTGGAATACATTTTAATATCTGTGGATAGTCTTTCAACAACTTTTCAAAATCAGCTTCAATATTTTTAGAGCCGATCAAGGAATTCAAAATATTCAACTCTACTTTTATAGCATCGATATTGACGTAAACTTTTTCAAAATCTACATAGTAACTGTATGTAGCTATGCTCGAACGGAAGGTTTCAAGCCATTCGTTAAAATTACGTTTCATAGTTCTCTCCAATCAATAGTTTTTAATAAGCAATTCTTTGATCTTGCCACGAGAAGAAGCTTTGCTGTTTATCATACGAGAAGCATCTACTCTCAATATGGTAAATTCGGCATACAAATCATCAAAGAAATTATCGTTCTCATCAACATTGTGAGGATCTGAATTGCTCAACATAACCTTTGCACCCATAGCGGAAAGCTCTTTGTACATATCGGCAAGTTCAATCTGGTCTTGATCGTTGAATTGATCTTCCGTATATGAAGTAAAGCCCGAAGTAGCATTCAAAGGGCGATAAGGGGGATCAATATAAACAAACGTATTTTCATCAGCGAAGCTTAGCACATCGTGATAATCACACGAGTGCATAATAACATTTTGGAGAGCTTCGGATATTTTTAGTAAATTCTCCGTATCGCAAATTGTGGGATTAGAGTGCTTACCGAAAGGTACGTTGTAGCAACCTTTTCTGTTGACGCGATACAATCCATTAAAACAGGTTCTGTTTATAAAGATAAACAAAGCCGCCTTTTCAATGTGAGTTTCATCATTCAAACTAAGAGTATTATATCTATTGCGTTGTTCATAGTAATATGCTTGCTTTTCCTCGTTATCCACGCAAGAATTATATTTGCTTTGCATATCAGTAAGAATTTGTATCAACTCTCCGCAACAATCTCTAATAACTGAATAAGTATTTATAAGTTCTTTATTGTTATCGTTAACATATACTTCTTCAAACGAGTATTCAGAAAGCAAAGCAAAGAGCAAAGCGCCTCCACCAACAAAAGGCTCGGCATATTTTGTAATCGTTGTGCCTATTCCTATGGGTAAATTACTTTTCAACACCTCTAAAAGTTGTCCTTTGCCACCAGCCCATTTTACAAAAGGACGAGCAGACTCTGAACGCTTTATTGTTTTAGTCTTTCTTGCATCATCTGGCTTTTCAGCATCACGAGGTATTATCCACATATTGCCAAGCATAGCAACATCGGGGATTCTGTTTTCGGCACAGAGTATGGATACGCGCCTTTGTGATATATTCCATTTTTCTGCCGCTTCTCTCGCAGTTATGTACTGTAACATAAATCCTCCACAAAACATTGTTGTATATATTATATTCTAAAACTGGAACAATGTCAAGATCCGAAATTGGATAATTAAATAAAAAGCTAACCCGATATCTCGAGTTAGCCTAATACTGTTTTGTAAGCTATAACTTGCAAAAAAATCTATCACAAATTTCATGACTTGTCAAGTTAATGCTGTTTTGCACCGTGGCGTGAGCTTTTCTTGATAAAAGTCGGTGTTGCTACGCTCCGCCGAGCCAAGCACACGCCGCGAAAACACGGATAAACGGAAAAACGAAAATCCAAAGCCGAGCCTCATTCGGCCATAAGGTACAAAAAACAAAAGGCCCTCTTAATGGGTGGCATAAAGATATGCGCCTTTTGTGGTGGGAGAATTTGCTCCGCTTTTATTTGTTCCGACGCGGAACAGCGGAGCAATGTTACGAACTCTGCACCGCTTCGCAAGCTTGCGTTGCGGAGCGATTCTCCTCACGAGCCACCACGACAAAAAAACACCACCCTTTTGGGTGGTGTATGAGAGAATTTCGCCTCTGGCGAATATTTCTCGCCTTGACGCTCACGAGCGAGCTCGACGCGCGTGGGAGAATCTGCCTCGTCTTGCGAGGTTTCCACAGGAAACGACGAGGCAGGGATTCGCATACCGCACAGCGGCATCTTGCCACGATAAAATAAGATTGAAGGGTATTATAAGTGGCTTGAAAAATTGCAAACGGCAATACTCCGCACCGCTTCGCAAAGCTTGCGTTGCGGAGCGATTCTCCTCACGAGTCACCATCACAGGAAATAAAAAAGCAGGACTACTGTCCTGCTTTCCTGTGATGGTGACTCGTGGGAGAATCGAACTCCCGTTTCAGCCTTGAGAGGGCCGTGTCTTAGCCGCTTGACCAACGAGCCGTCGCGCTATTGCTTGACCATTATACTATACTTTGGTGAGTTTGTCAATACTTTTTTCGAAAATTTTCTAATTTTCTCGCTTTAATTTATTGCTATGCCGGTGGGTAGCATTTTTATGCTAAATATCATTTTGTAAAAACATTTTAAGCCCACTTGATTTTTCCTATAATATGAGTTATAATTTCTATGCTATCACCTAAAGGTGGTTTGGTTTTTTGCTTTTACACTGTTTTGGACGAGAGGTCGGTAGATTAGGTTGGAAGAGAAAAGACACGAAATATATAAGGATAACTTTGCCGAGTATCTGCTCTGCCTAGCACTTGATGTTGGCGAGGGAATGCTGAAGAACGGTGGCGAGGTTAGTCGCGTTGAGGAGTCGATAGAGCGCATCTGTCATGCCTATGGCGCGGTGCATGTCGAGGTGTTCTCCATAATATCTGTTGTGCAGGCATCGGTTAGGATGGCGGACGGCTCGCACTCGTTCCAGATGCGCAGAATTAGAAAGAGCGCGACAGACCTCGGCAGTCTTGAGTGCTATAATGCGCTCTCTCGCGAGATTTGCGCGACAAGGATGTCCTTTGAGGAGCTGGAGAAAAAACTCAGCGAGATTAAGGCGCGCCGCTCATATCCCGCCTGGCTGACCATACTCGCGATGGTGGCAATCAACTCTTCATTCACTATGTTCTTTGGTGGCAAGCCAGATGACATAATAGTATCCGGTATAATAGGGGCGTTTGTGTCTGTGTTCAACCTCGTGACCGAGAAGAAAATCACCGGTATGGCAAAGACGGTGGTCTCGTCATTTATAATTTCGCTCTTGGCAGGACTGTCGGTCATGGCAAATATCGGCACCAATGGCAGTATTATAATCATCGGCTCTATTATGACACTAGTGCCGGGAATTTCCTTTGGTACAGCTCTGCGTGACCTGCTCACGGGCGACCTAGCAACAGGTAGCCTCAGAACACTTAGCGCGGTTCTTCAGGCTCTGATGATTGCCTTTGGCTATATGCTGGCAGTAGTGCTGATTGGGGGTGGCGTTATATGACACTCTTCACGACGGAGCTATGGCTCAGACTTGCTGCGTCGCTTATAGCATCCTGCGCCTTTGGTGTGGTGTTTAGGACGGCACCGCGACATCTTCCATATGCAGCAATATCCGGTGTGATTACCTATTTTATATATCACTTAGCACTGTTTTTGGACGCATCGCTATTCCTCGCATCATTCTTATCTACCGTAACGGGTGCTATTTTCGCAGAGATTTATGCCCGTATAAGGCGTGCGCCGGCAATAATCATTCTTACCGCGGCAGTAATTCCCACAGTGCCGGGCTCAGCCCTCTATTATTGGGTACAAAATCTATTACTTGGTGATAACGACATCGCTATGGCATATCTCGGTGATACAATAGCCGTAGGTCTGGGGATTGCCTGTGGCATAGTTGCGGTATCAGTCAGCTTCCGCGCGATTTCATCCTATATCTCGCGCAAGAGAAGACTTCGCCACAGTGCCTCTGCAAAATGATAACTGTTTATAACCTCAAAGAGGGTCGCATAGCGGCCCTCTTTAGTATTGTCAATGAAAACCACGGGATAGTAGCATTGAGGGCAGGGATTATTATTTGATAGGGTACGGGTGTTAATTTCAGATGGTATCCTCTGCCATATCTGGCATATATTTTGCATTGAAAGAGAAGCGTCACATATGTTACAATAATCATATATTTTGGCACACTTGTGTCACTTATATGAAAGGAGAATATATGAGAGAAAAGAAAAAAGAAGTGAAGAAAGTCGGGCTGACGCTCCCGTTGCGCATACTAGCGACAGGCGCTCTGGTTGCAATGCTCACATCTATGGCACCAGCACCCGTGTCGAGTTATTCAGCATCCAATGATGCAGGGACGCGCATAGCAGTGGAGGATGCAAGGTCGAAAATGCCGGGTGTCAGTTATCATGGCGACAAGGTTACATACAGTTTGCCGGGTATTCCCTCGCGCAATCTCTACTATTACGATACGCAGGCTATAAGCGTTAATGGGACGACCCTTGGCGAGCGTGGCGCATTCATAAACGGCATTTATTGCATACCCGTTCGCGCTTATTTCACAGCATTGGGCGCTACCGTCAGCTATAATTCCTCGACCAAAACTATGACAGTTCGGGCAAATGGACTTAACCTAAGTCTTACCGACGGTGGCTTCGTAATCTATGCTAACGACAGGCCCATTTTCAACTTTACGCCAAATATCGTTATGTCGAATGGCAGAATGTACGCATCCTTATCCTCGTTAATGAAGATAACGGGACAGAGAAGTGCGGTATCGGGTGGGCGTATAACCATTGATGGCGTATTCTCGCCTCTAGCACCTGCTACAAGATACTACCGCGATGACGAAGTATTCTGGCTTGCCAGAATTATTACTGCTGAGGCGCGTGGCGAGAGCCTAATCGGGCAGATAGCCGTTGGCAATGTCATAATGAATAGAGTATCCTCGCCGCTTTACCCGAATACTATCTATGGGGTAATATTCGACCGCAAGTGGGGTGTGCAATTCAGCCCCATTCTTGACGGCTCAATATACAATACCCCGACCTATACAGCCACCCTCGCTGCTAAAATCATACTAGAGGGCACGCGCCTTTCGAGCGACTCGCTCTTCTTCCTAAACCCCGTCACCGCAGAATCCAGCTGGATTGTGAAGTCTCGCGAATACCTTTACACCATCGGTGGCCACGATTTTTATGCATAGATAGCACCTAAGGGCGTATAGTCGCTCTTAGCAGGTACGCCCTGCGCCCACTTATAAGGTTGGATATTAATGTTATTAAATCAACAAAATGCACCAAAAATACTTGATTTATCCATATAAATGTAGTATACTAAATGTAGCGTTTTCTATTGCATTGCGAAATAAACTCTACGGAGGAATACATTACATATGGTATATAAAATGAAGGTTGCAGGAATTGAGCGCGACCTGCCCCTGTGTCCCATAGGCAATAATCTCTATATCGGAGCATTCGTTCTTTTTGGTGATGTTGAACTCACCGAGAAGTGCGCTGAGGCACTTTATGCTAAGGCGCCCGAGCACGATGTTATGATAACTGCGGAGTCTAAGGGTATTCCGCTTATTCATGCTATGTGCCGTCTCTCGGGCAAGAACAGATATGTCCTCGCGCGCAAGTCTGTTAAGCTGTATATGAAGAATGTGCTTAAGTGCGTTACCAGGTCTATCACCACCGACGCCGAGCAGGTGCTATATTTAGATGGCAATGATGCCGAGTATATGAGAGGTAAGCGTGTGCTTATCGTAGATGATGTTATATCTACCGGTGGCTCGCTCCACTCGCTCGAAAACCTTGTTAAGCAGGCTGGCGGAGAGATAGTAGGAAAGATGACCATCCTCGCCGAGGGCGAGGCGGCCGGCAGGGATGATATAGTGTATCTCGAGGAATTGCCGCTATTTGACGGTGCAGGCAATCCGCTATAATTCTAAAAAAGGACTGGCTTTTTGCCAGTCCTTTTTTCGTCTTATTAATTATATTGGTGCGGTTTAATTATGAAGATCGGCAACGGGTGTAAAAAAACGCCCAATATACCGTGTTTTTATCATTGTATCTCACCGAGTGCTTTTCTTAGTACAGGCAGAATAACCTGTGCCATAGAATAGAAGCCGAGGTCGGTCGGGTGGCAGTCATCCACCGTGCCCTCGTTTTGTATTTCGGGGGACATAAGCGTCTGTCCATCTATAAAGTATACATTCTCATCGCCACTTTCCTTTGCGCTGAGATAGGTCGCTCGTATAATTTCGCGCCTCCTTACCTCTGTCTCGGTTAGGTAATATTTTGGCCTCGACATAATAATGATGGGCATACCCGGGTGTGCATTTCTTATTCTATTAAACAGCTTTTCGTGTGTTGCCCCGAGATATTCCACGCTCGGTGCATTGTGGTCATAGTCCATAACGAATACCGACATATCAAGCGATGCCATATACTCTGATATTGCATCCTCTGCCTTGCCCGAGCCGGAGAAGCCGAGGTTGATGTAGTTGCAGTCGAGCGCGCGGCTTAGGAAAGCCTCATAAGAGGTGCCGGGTCGCGATGCACATCCGCCCTGTGTGATAGACGAGCCGTAATATACGACGGGACATTCATATTTGTAGTTTGGCGCAGGCTTAATTTCTGCGCCTTCATCAAGCGCGATATATAGCTCACTCACGCCATTGTATAGCGGCATATTAAGTGTGATTAGCCTCTCGCGCCCATCGGGGAATCCGTGCAGGCTCTCGTAACCCTGCTTAATATCCGTAGGGGGGATGAATGTCTTAGTGTATACGCCATCGGCATAGAGGTCGAATCCGTGTATGCCCGCGTGTGCCATGTGCGACATAACGCATATAGAGGACATTGTCGCGCGGATTGCAATGCGTCTTGAATTGGTTACAAATCTTACACGCCCACCGGATGTATTGGTGGAGAGCACCGAGACCTCATCACTTGTTGCCTCGGCAACATCTTTAGGCACGCGTCTGTATCCATCTTCAGCTTTGAATACGCCATAGATACGGAATGGTTCTTCCTCTGACGAGTGCCATACCAGCCCCGTGTCATCAATCTTGGTATCTACGCGTAGTCTCTCGTCAATCTTTTGTATATCCATGATGCACCTCCTACTATATGCTAATTATACACCCTAAAGCGAGAAAAGGCAATAGCATTTTAGTTTTTTGTAGCGTGGGAAACTAAGCAATATTAAATAGGTTTTAAATTCGACTAAATTCTTCTCGCCTCGGCAATAATAACCTCGTCACAAATGTGATAAAATCAACACCCGTCCCCATTTTGACGGGCATTGCGAGGTAAAAATGAATAAGGTCGAAATATGTGGTGTAGATACATCAAAGCTTGAAACGTTAAGCGAGGAGGAGAAACAGAAGCTCCTAAGACTTGCGCGAGCGGGTGATAAAAAAGCGCGCGAGAAGATGATACTCGGCAACCTTAGGCTTGTATTATCGATTAGCGGTCGCTTCAATCCGAAGCGTGACAGTCCCGACGATCTATTTCAGGTAGGGTGTATCGGTCTTATCAAGGCGATAGATAACTTCAACCTTGATATGGATGTCAAGTTTTCCACTTATGCCGTCCCGATGATTATAGGTGAATTACGACGCTACCAGCGTGATAATAACGCGGTACGCGTGTCGCGTAGCGTCAGGGATCTTGCATACAAGGCACTTCAGGTCAAGGAGCAGGTCTCGCGTGACGAGGGCAGGGATGCAACGATAAGCGAGATTGCAAAGCGTCTTGACGTGAGTGAACGCGCAGTTGGTGAGGCTATGGAGGCGATAGTCGAGCCGATTTCGCTCTTTGATAGCGTCTATGGCGAGGATGATGACAAAATGTATGTCATAGACAAAATAGCTGACGAAAAAAACAGTGCCGAGGATTGGATAGAGAGCCTTAGTCTAAAGGACGCGCTGGAGCATCTCGGTGAGCGCGAGCTAAGTATAATCAAGCTTCGCTTCTACAAGGGAAAAACGCAGATGGAAATAGCATCGGAGATAGGGATAAGTCAGGCACAGGTTTCTCGCCTCGAAAAAGGCGCTATCGACAAGCTAAGGAAGTATATGAGATAGGGGCGTGTTGAGTTACTCACGTGGCGAGCAGTGAAGTTATTCACTGCGCTCATACTGAAGCAGCGTACAGGACACGCAGTGAAGTTGCTCATAAAGTAAAAAATGGGGCGGTATGGGTTAAAATTCACCCCCGTCCTGCCCCTTTTGCTATTAACTAGCACCGCCGGTCGTGAAACCTCGGCACATGGCGTACTAACGAAGCTAAACACGGCGTAGAAAACTTTGCTATACCCCTTGACAAAATAAGGATAAATATATATAATATATAATAACAAGATGATGTGCCCAGCTTTGTAGCCCCGCCTTGTTCTTTTCTTTTTATAGGCCGGGTGGGATATATCCTGCCAAAAGTGTTGAGCACCAAGAAAAAATATGGAGAAATATATGAGCGATAATTATAATCCGCTTGACGAGGTCTTTGGTGAGGTTACTGCCCCGCAGCGCCGTCGCAGAAGAGCACGCACCACAACCGAGACACCGGCTACCGATGTGCCTAGACCGTGGCTTGAGACGCCGGACGATACGCTGACAGAATCACCGACCGACACCCCCGTCATAGTTGCGCCTGTTGAGGCACCAAGGGTCGTTGAGCGTGAGGTTGAGCCTGCCCCGGTCATACAGGTTGTCGAGGAGTCTGATGAGCCACAGCGTCGTAGACGCAGGAGAACGACTGGCGCGGACACACCCACGCGCCCCACTATGACCGATGTGCGCCCCGTCGCACCGCCAAGACCGATTGTGAGAAGGGAAGAACCCACCGTTACAGAGACACCCACGGTGACCGAAACACATACGGCAACGGAGACACCCACCGTTACAGAGACACCCACAACACCCCCACGCAGATTTAGCTTCGGCAAGAAGCCGACGGAAGAGACGCCTCGCGAGTTTGGACCTCGCTTCGGTGCATCGTCGAGAGCCGCCGCTAAGTCGAGTGACACCACAGAACAGACAGTAACCGAAGCGCCCACGGATGCGCCCACGGGCTGGGGCGCACGCTTCGCAAGCACTGCCCCCGTGACCGAGGACACAAAGCCGACACCCACAGGCTGGGGCGCGCGCTTCGCAAGCACAGCCCCCGATGATGAAAAGCCCGCCCCCACAGGTTGGGGCGCACGCTTTGGCTCGGGTAAGCGTAAGTAATTGGAGGTAAAATATGAGCGAGAATAATCCACTCGATGAAGTCTTTGGCGAATTCAGCACACCACAGCGCCGTCGCAGAAGAACACGCGTGTCCGGCGATGTACCCGAGACCGAAGCACCAAAGCCACGCGAGGAGGCACCGGTAGAGGAGACACCGGTAGTAGTTGCACCGGTAGCAGAAGAGCCTGAGGTTGAAGAGCCCGAGGTCGTAGAACCCGAGGTTATAGAGCCTGAGGTTATAGAGCCTGAGGTCGTTGAAGAGACACCCGTAATGGTAGATGAGCCCGTTGAGCCACAGCGCAGAAGGCGTAGAAGAAATCCGGCTCCCGATGATGGCGCGGCAAAGGTTGAGGCTACTGCTGTTGACCCGACCGAGACACCTGTCGAGGCACAGACAGCGACCGAGCGTCGCTTTGCCTTTGGCAAGAAGCCGACAGAGGACGCCCCACGCGAGTTTGGTTCGCGCTTTGGCGCATCGTCAAGAGCCGCCGCTAAGGGGAGCGACACCACGACAGAGATGCCCGTAGAGGAAAGTAAGCCCGCACCCACAGGCTGGGGCGCGCGCTTCGCTAAGAGTGGCACTGCCACCGCAGCACCGAAGTCGTCGGGAAGTGACTCTCGCCTTGGTGGACTTGGTACACGCCGTGCCGGCGCAACCCCGACCACAACCACCGCATCAAGACCCACGACAACCACTACATCTCGTCCCACCACACGCGCTCGTAGCACCGGCTTCACAGGCGTGGTACAGGGCTTCCTTAAGTTCATCTACACCGCGGCGTTTGTGATTGCCTTCCTTGCCTCGGTATTCGGACCGTTTGTTTCCTTTGCCCACGTGACGGTGTACCCGTATGTCGATGGTGACTTCTACTCGACAGAGGTTGGACTTATTGACTACTTCATCGGCTCTGAATATTCTCTGCTGTCAGTCTTTATTGATTCCTTTGCAAACATTGGTGATAAGCCCGGGGAGCTGTTCTATTCTCTTATGATAGGCATCCCCTCGATAATCTTCCTTGTTGGTTATATCAAGAGAATTATTGCAGGCATCAAGGGCATATTCACTTGGAATTCTCATACGCTGGCGGGCGTTGTTATCGGTGGCGTTCGCTCCACTCTGATGATAACATTTATGCACATCCTCGCGGGTAGCAGCTCCGCCGCAACCGATATGACGTCATCCGACTCCTACATAGCATATTCCTATGGTGAGGGCTTTGTTGCCGGATTTAGCATTTCCATCGCAATCATCATCCTCGCCTATATACTAACCTTCTTTATGCAGGACAGGAACCTTATGTATAAGCGCGAGGAGGTAGCGAGTGTTGCTCGTGTAGTGACCTACTTCATCACACTTTCTCTTATCTTTACAATTGACGGTGTTGACATCATAAACGCTATGATGGAGACTCTCGAGGACTTCAATCCTCTGGCGATAGCCGTTTCTATAACACTTCTTGTTATGTTCGTGCGTCTCTATAAGACCGCGGCAAACGGTCTTGCAGTCAATATGGCATGCCTACATAATACAGGCGAGAGCTTCGGCGAGCGTATGACGGCAGACAGCAACCCCAAGACCTCGGTTATGAAGCATATATTCATTAACGCGGGCGTATCCTTCGGTGCTATTATTCTGCTAGACGAGATCTTGGAGATAGGCTCGCTCTTCTCGATGTGCGAGATGCTTGTACCCATCCTTGTTATTGCCGGCATTTGTGCTATCATCTGCAAGGTCTGCAAGGTTAAGTAATTTGGCACTGGTAGGCATATAGCCAGAAAAAGGTATAATTTGACACGGGTGGGCATATACCCCTCAAAAACACCCAATATTCACTGCCGAGAGGCATAAAAACGCGACCACCGCGCATCCGTCGGTGATCGCGTTTCTTATTGTTGTATATAAATAAAAACAAGAGGGGACCCAAGTAAAAACGGCAACCCTCTCAAATTTTATATCTATCGGCAAAATAACCCTTGAAAATAATTATAAAAACTATTGATATTTTGCCGATAATGTGGTAAAATAGTAGTATAAATTGCCGATAACGGTTTTTGAGGTGATAATTATGAGATATATTTCGGTTGCTGACGCAGCAAAAAAATGGGGGATTTCCGAGAGGAGTGTCAGGAATTACTGTGCAGAGGGGCGAGTTGCGGGCGCACAGCTTTCCGGTAAGACTTGGGGAATTCCTGACGCAGCAGAGAAGCCTAAAAGAGCTACGCGCTCGGACAAAAAGCGCACGTTGCTTGACATTTTGCGCGAGGAAAAGTCGGCTCGTCTATCCGGCGGTATTTATCACAGAGTGCAGATAGACCTGACCTATAATTCCAACCATATCGAAGGCTCGCGACTTACTCACGACGAAACGCGTTATATCTTTGAAACCAACACGATAGGGCTTTCCGAAAAGGCGGTTAACGTTGACGATATTATTGAAACGTCAAATCATTTCAGGTGCATTGATTTTATGCTTGACAATGCTCACCTTGCGCTTTCGGAAAAATATATCAAGGAGCTTCATTTTCTTCTGAAAAGCGGAACGAGCGACAGCCGTCTTGATTGGTTCAAAGTAGGTAAATACAAAAAGCTACCGAACGAGGTCGGCGGAGTTGATACCACCGAGCCGCAAAACGTAGCTGTGGAAATGGCTGCTCTTATAAGCGTATACAACGAAAAAAGCGAAAAAACTTTTGAGGATATTGTAGCCTTTCATGTAGCATTTGAGCGAATACACCCCTTCCAAGACGGAAACGGCAGAGTAGGCAGACTTATTATGTTCGGTGAATGCTTAAGGCATAATATCATTCCGTTTATTATAGACGATGAGAATAAGCTCTTTTATTACCGCGGACTCAAGGAGTGGGATACCGAGCGAGGCTTTCTTACCGACACCTGCCTTTCGGCACAGGATAAATTTAAGACTATATTACAAAAATTCAATATTGAAATATAAAAAGAGGGCAGCGCCCTCTTTTTTGCTTTACGCCGCCTTTGGCTGCACTTGGCTTTCAGCAGCGTTTAACATGTTTTCGATAAATATTCCATATCCTGTGGTCGGATCATTGACCATCACATGAGTCACCGCGCCAACTAATTTCCCGTTTTGGATAATGGGCGAGCCGG
>JAZOPN010000031.1:0-7445 GCA_045655565.1 Eubacteriales bacterium
CGTAGGACCGGCAGGACCCTGGGGACCTATTTCACCTTGCAGACCTTGAGGACCTGCGGGACCAATAGGACCGGTAGCACCCGTCGCACCGGTGGCACCGACAGGCCCTTGGGGGCCAACTTCGCCCTGAGGACCTTGCGGACCGACAGGACCAATAAGACCGGTAGCACCTGTCGCGCCAATAGGGCCTTGAGGTCCCGTGGGACCCGCTGGACCGGGCTCACCCTGTGGGCCTATCGGACCTTGCGGACCGGGTATTCCGCAGTAGCACTTGCCACACACACCGCATCCGCCACAGCCACAAGCAGATGCGCCGGGGCCGTACTCTGAGCGACGCACATAATTGCAGGCAAATCTATCGTTGTAATTCATTTTTAACATCCTCCTAGTTTGGTGCACCGATATCATAATATGCCGTAAAATGCAGAATTGTCACAGTTTTTCTTTGAAAACTACCATAATGCTTGCATTTTCCTTTTATCGGTGATATAATTATAACTAAGAGGTGATAATATGAGTTATCTTAATGGAAGAGGCAAATCCTTTGGCGTAGCCATAATATTTTCCTTGTTTTTTGCCATCTTCTCCCTGTCCACATTCCTTGGTACATTTCTTCCGGGCGACTCTTGGATATATGGCACCGTCCTTGTACTGCTCGCTATCCCGACTGCAATCTTAGGCGGTAAGTATAAGCCATTATACATAGCCACAATTTTGTTCAATAGCATAGGCACAGGCTTTATTGCGGCATTCTATTATTCTTCATTTTCTATTGCACTTACCATCGCCGATGTGCTACCGCCATTCCTTGTCGGCGTTGCGATGCTATCTCTATTCTCGATAGCTAGCCACTTCGTCACAGAGGGGCGCGTGCTTTTATTCGCTGGGTATGCCATACTGCTTGTGCTACTTCTCGTCACGGTTGCTATTCTTTGGGGCGTATTTGGTGATGCATTCTACTCGATGCTGTTCTTCATCTCGATACTTCTCGCCATTTCCACCGTTCTTCTAGCGGTCACAACTGCCGGAAAGGATGAGAACGAGCTTCTGCGAGACGCTTCTTATGCCTCCTTTGGAATACTTGTTACCGTTGGCGTAATAGTTGCGGTCTTGGTCTCGGGCGACGGTTGCGACTGCGACGGCTGTGACCTCTGTGACTGCGGTGACCTCGGCGGTAAAAAGAGGAAAAAGGGGATAGATGCACTCCCTCACGATATCGAAACATAACGAAAGATGGCTTCTCCAAAAGGGAAGCCATCTTTCATTTATCAAAGTAGTATAAGTATCATCACTATAATACCAAGTAGCAACCATATAACCGATGCTATGAACATAGTGTAGTAGGGTATCGGGTGCTTTGCGCCCTTATAAAAGAGCTGTACGAGTGATATCGTGATGGGGATAATGGGCACAGCAATACCGAGTAATGCTACCAAAACTATCACCACGATAAAGAGTATTTGCTCGTCGAAGTAATATTCTTCCTCATGCTCCCAGCCGAACTCGTCATCTATGACCTCATCCATTGTCGTGACATCCGCCGCCATAACACCGAGAGTAAACAACGATAAGACCAACGCTAAAATCACAATAAGAGATAATATTCTCTTCATATCTACCTCCTATGCTAGGTTTAGATTGTTATCGAGCTTTTTCAGGATGAAATTATATGTTGCAGCGCATATAACCACCATCATCATTCCGAATGCAATAAACATAAACAGCGAGACCGCCGCAGATATATTGTAGTCCATCGGATGCATCTCGGTATAGGCGAGCGAGGTAATAAGCTCATATACCCAAAAGAGTATATTTGAGCCAATCGAAATCGCCGAGGATACGAAGTAGTATATAAGTATAGATACAAGAACCTTTAACTTCTTGACCATAATACATCCGATAGTCACGCACGCGAACATCAGAAGCGTAGAAAACACGGAGTATATGATAAGGAGCACTATTATTACCGCGAAATGCGCCCATAGCCAGCCGTCTATAAATGTGAATATCAACGAGAGTATATCAAATATTTGGCTAAAAATGCCGGTTAGTAGAACGCCTGTGCCATCCTGATTTGCGGGCGCGATAGAGAGCGCAATCACGAGCGATGTGAGAATTACTATCGTTGTGCCAACATTCCACATAATCGCGGATAGGAACTTCGAGTTAAAGAGGGTAGAACGCTTAACAGGAAGCGTAAAGGTCAAATACCCTTCATCGGTGAAGAAGTTTTGATAGTATCTAACCAAAACCATTATCGTAGATAATGCACCGTAGAGAACAATCGCGATAACGGTTGCAAAAAGCACCAGCACAGCCAGCGGCATCCAGGACGGGAACTGCCCGACATCTGCCATCGGGTCATACATCATAAGTGCCCTAAGCGAGAAGCCTGATGCAACCGATAGCACGAGCGAGGTAATACTCATTATCACCCAGGGGAGCCATATCGCGTCGAGGTCGTACTTTAATACCTTGCGAAGCATTTGAACACCTCCCTGAACAACTCATCCAGCGTCTTTCCACTCTCATCTCTTACCACCTTTGCCTCACCGACCATAACCAGCTCTCCGCCATAGCTCATAAACGCGAAGTCATCGAGTATAGTCTCAATATCCGCGATAAGATGCGTTGTAATAATTATTGATGCCTCGGGGTTATAGTTGCCGATTATCGTGTTAAGAATGTAGTCCCTTGAGGCAGGGTCTACACCGCCGATAGGCTCGTCGAGTAGGTATAGCTTCGCCTTTCTAGACATAACCATAACGAGTTGCACCTTTTCCTTCATGCCCTTAGATAGCTCCGAGAGCCTACGCTCGAGAGGGATATTAAGGTCGGTGAGCATTCTTTTTGCTACCTCGGCATCGAAGTCCTCGTAGAAATCGGTGAAGAATTTAACAAGCTCAAATACACGCCATCTTTGGTTGAAATATGTCCTCTCGGGTAGGTAGGAAATAAGCGAATTAGTATTCTCCGACCTCTCCTTACCGCATACAAATATCTTCCCTGCGGTAGGGACTAAAAGACCGCATATTAGTTTAAGTAGGGTGGATTTGCCACAACCATTAGGGCCGAGAAGACCTACTATTCTTCCGGGTGGTACGGTCAAATTAAAATCATTTAGTACAGGTGAGCCAACTACATAGCTTTTGAATAAATGCTCACAACTTAGTACGGGTATATCCGACATAATATAACCTCCTTTCAAGGGGATTCTATCTATATGATACAGCAAAAAATAATAATTGTCAATAAAAAGTCCCGCAACCACTATACATAGGATAGAAGTTGCGGGATTCTTTAATTATAGATGCTCACCAAGACTAAGAATGTAATCCATATCCTTGTCGCCTCTACCGGAGAGATTGATGAGTACAGAGCCCTTGCCCATCTCGCGCGCAAGCTTCATACCATAAGCAACTGCGTGAGAAGACTCAATAGCGGGGATAATACCCTCAAGTCTTGACAATTTGTAGAACGCGTCAATCGCGTCATTATCGTTAACAACATCGTACTTAACACGCCCAAGCTCGTGTAAGAATGCGTGCTCAGGGCCTGAGGAGGGGTAGTCAAGACCGCTAGCAACCGAGTAAACGGGTGCCGGCTCGCCCTTTTCGTCCTTTAGCATAATGCTGTTGAAACCGTGCATAACTCCCTCTGTACCATACTGCAGGCTTGCTGCGTGGTCACCGAGCTTAGGTCCGCGACCAAGAGGCTCAACGCCGTAGATATCAACAGGGTCATTAAGGAAGCCTGCGAAGAAGCCGGCTGAGTTCGAGCCACCGCCAACGCAAGCAACAATAGCATCGGGAAGTTCACCCGTCATACCGAGGAACTGCTCGCGCGCCTCAATGCCGACAACGCTCTGGAAATCTCTTACCATCATGGGGAAGGGGTGAGGCCCAACAACCGAGCCTATGCAATAGATACAATCCTTGTAATCTCTAGCATACGCATCAAATGCCGCGTCAACAGCCTCCTTAAGAGTAGCAAGACCGTGCGTTACCTCTACGACATTTGCGCCGAGTATTTTCATTCTTGCTACATTAGGTGCCTGCTTCTTGATGTCGACAGAGCCCATATAAATATCACACTCAAGACCGAAGTATGCCGCCGCGGTAGCGAGCGCAACGCCGTGCTGACCTGCGCCGGTCTCCGCGATAATCTTCTTCTTACCCATATATTTAGCAAGAAGTGCCTCGCCCATGCAGTGGTTGAGTTTGTGTGCGCCTGTGTGGTTGAGATCCTCGCGCTTTACGTACAGCTGCACGCCTGTGCCAATGCTGTTAGAAAGACGCTCAAGGTAGGAAATAGGGGTTGGACGACCCTGGAACTCTCTTCTGATTTTGCGAAGCTCTGCAATGAACTTCGAGGACTTGCAAATGGTGAAGTACGCCTCGGTAATCTCCGCCATAGCCGCCTTCAGCTCCTCGGATACATATACACCGCCGTATCTTCCGAAATATCCCTCATTGTTGGGGAAATTCTTGAAATAGGTATCAAAATCTACACCGTTGAAAATCATTTTTATATCTCCTTATTATTCTATATTGAATATCGCGGTGGAGCAGTATCCACCACAAAAAATGCAAGCAATTTAATTAAATAATCACAGGCTCTCGCCATCGTAACGCATAAGTCATAATAAACCTCACACGCAGAAAACAAAAGCCCCCTGCGACAGAATACACATACTGTCACAAGGGCGAAATGCAATTCCGCGGTGCCACCTTGCTTTGCGCCGTAGCGCACACTCACAGGTACCAAAGATACCCCGACAGCTTACGCGTGTCCTGCGTCGCAGAATACTGGGAGAAAGGCTCTCTTTTGACTGCGCCCTCCGCGGTCCATTTGCAGGACAGTTTCTAACCCGACTCTCAGCACCACGGGCTCTCTGTGTAGTCTTAACCTGCTTTATCTCCGCATCAACGGTTTGATGCTAGTAGTATAGCACACAAATAAACCTTTGTCAAGCCCACCGAGGCAAAAATAATAAAATGGTCGCACAACGAGCATACGACCATTTTATTAGCGCGATTAAGAGCAGGCTATATCATGTTTAGATCATCGCCTTTTGCTGTTTACCCGATTAGTTCGAGTATCTGTTCAATGTTCTTTTTTCCAAAAGAAACATTGGTATCATTGATCAAAATGCACGGAACGCTCATGACATTATATTGCTTCCTTATTTTTTCGAAATGGTGAATATCGTATATCTCTGCCGTGATGTTCTTATTTGTTGCCGCAATATGCTGTGCGGATACTACGGTATCGGGGCACATCGTGCAAGACAAGGATACGAGCACCTTAATATCAGTAGGCTCGCTTATCGCTTGAATTCGTTCTCTTGTTTTATCATCAATTGGCTGTCCCGGTCCCATCGCATTATAGATACCTAAAACGAAGGACGAAAATTCATGTCCGCCCGGAACACCGTGGAAAGCAAGACCGGTTTCTCTTCCGTCAGCGCGGCATAACTTTACGCATGGTGCGAAATCAGAGGAAGCATTTACGTCTGCCACATCAACAGCAAGCTTATTCGAAAGTGAAGCAAGCTCAAGCATATAACTCTCAAGCTCTCGTGATATCTCGCGATTATCAAGATAGAGCTTGAGTATAGCGTTGCCTTGCATTTTTTCAAACAGAGTCCGCAGCTGAGCCTTCATATCATCCGACAGCAACCCGTCAGGCGAGTCTTGGCTTTCGGCGCTTTTGATAGTATCTTCTGACTTATAGTTCTTTGAAACAGGTGTCTTTGCAGAAATTCCCGTTCTGCTTTGTACGGCAGCAACGTACTTTTCAAGCTCGGTAGCCGCAAGAGCGCCGTCACCCGTAGCGGTAACGATCTGACGAAGCGGTTTGATACAAACGTCACCTGCCGCATATACACCGTCAATGCTTGTGCGTTGCTCCGAATCGGTAACGATATAGCCGTGGTCGTTGAGCTCTACAAGGCTCTTAACAATTTTGGTATCAGGCGTATATCCTGCCAAAACAAACACACCGAAGAAATCTCCGTCATCGGCTCTGTATTCCGTAACCTTTTCAGTTTTGGTGTTTTTATAGCGTATATAATTCAGTCCGCCCTCTCCCGATACTTCTTCAACTACGGTGTTTGTAATAATAGTGATATTTTTATGTTGCTTCGCAGGCTCTGCAACCGCCGCCGCGCAGGTGAAATCATCGCCTCGCATCAAAATGGTAACGTGTCGCGCAAATTTAGTTAAGAAAACACTTTCTTCCGCAGCAGCATATCCACCTCCAATGACAAAAATTTCTTTACCCGTAAAAAATTCTCCGTCACACGTGGCACAATAAGCAACACCGCGACCTTTGTGCTCCGCCTCTCCTTTGAATCCAATCGTTCTGGGGTGAGCTCCCGTAGCGACCAGAATACCAAGACAGTAAAAATCTCCCTTATCCGTACTGACAGTTTTGATATGGCCGGTTACATCAAGACTTTTAGCTTCTGCAAGCAAAAACTCCGCGCCAAAGAATTCGCCTTGGCTCCTCATCGTTTCTGTAATTTCTTTGCCGCTTGCTTTGCCAATTCCCGGATAATTTACGACCTCGTGAGTAATGGTGATCTGCCCGCCAAATTGCTCCTTTTCAAGCACCAGCACTCTGTATTTCGCACGTGCAAGATAGAGCGCGGCGGTAAGTCCTGCCGGACCACCACCTATGACGATCACGTCATAGAGCTTATCTTTATCATAGTTTTGGGTAGATTCCATCAGAGCTGACCTACAAGATCAAGGCTGGGCTTGAGTGTCTCGGCTCCCGGTTTCCAATTCGCAGGGCAGACCTGATCGCCGTGAGCGTGAACGAACTGACACGCCTGAACACGACGGAAAAGCTCCTCAGCATTTCTGCCGACGTTTCCTGCCGTCACCTCGTAGCCTACGATCTTTCCCTCGGGATTGATAATAAAGGTTCCGCGCTCGGCAAGACCGTCGGACTCGATTAAAACTCCAAAATCTCTTGAAATATGGTGAGTAGGATCGGCAAGCATAGGATAGTTAATTTTTTTGATTCGCTCCGAAGCGTCGTGCCATGCCTTGTGCACGAAATGTGTGTCTGTGGAAACGGAATAGATCTCACAGCCTACGTTTTTGAAATCCTCGTATTTGTCTGCAAGATCCTCAAGCTCTGTGGGGCATACAAAGGTAAAATCCGCAGGATAGAAGAAAAATACGCTCCACTTGCCGAGAATATCTTCCTTAGATACCGATTTGAAATCGTTTTCATGGAACGCATGCGCCTTGAAATCTGCGATTTCTTTGCCTATCATTGACATAAATTGAATCTCCTTTTTGTTTTTAGAGGTTAGCCGTAAGAGCGTCGAACTCATAAGGTTTTGAAATATAGATTTTCCCATAATCATCGCTAATTTTTTCTTAAATATACGACTTTACAAGGCTCGGTGCGACGAAAGACGCTAAAAT
>JAZOPN010000032.1:0-8015 GCA_045655565.1 Eubacteriales bacterium
AGTCTGATTTCCATATCGAAATCAAAGCCTGTGCCAAAGATATTAGTACCGAGTATGCCTGCTGCGCGAGCATCCTCAATAGCCTTCTGAAGTCTGTTAACCGCGATGGGGTACTCAGCTCTTACATATACATAACCCTTAGTAGCACCGATAGCATAACCTGCGATAGCCATAGCCTCGATGATACAGTGGGGATCACCCTCAAGCACAGAACGATCCATGAAAGCACCGGGGTCACCCTCGTCTGCGTTGCATACAACATACTTCTGAGGTGCCTTGTTAGGAGCGGTAAGCGCCCCCTTACGCCCGGTGGGGAAGCCCCCGCCGCCACGGCCACGAAGCCCGGAATCAAGAACGGTCTTAATAACCTCGTCAGGAGTATTCTCAGTGAGAACCTTTGCGAGTGCCTGATAACCGTCTACTGCTATGTATTCTTCGATATCCTCGGGGTTGATAACACCGCAGTTGCGAAGTGCAACACGAATCTGCTTCTTGTAGAAGTTGGTCTCGTTAAGAGACTTGATTGCGCCATCCTCGGTTACAGTCTCCTGATAGAGAAGCTCGGTAACAGGCTTGCCGCCAACAAGGTGCTCCTTAACGATGAGAGGAATATTCTCGGTCTTAACCATAGAGTAGAAGCATCCTTCGGGATAAACTATCATAATAGGACCGAGTGCGCAAAGACCGAAGCATCCGGTGGTGATGATCTGAACATCAGCCTCAATACCCTGAGCCTTAACCTCTTCGCCAAGCTTTTCTATGATGTCGTGGCTGTGAGAAGAAGTACATCCGGTACCGCCACATACGAGCACAGTGTACTTATAGCCTGAGGTAGCCTTGCCGGCAAGAGCATCAGCAGCCTTGCGGAGAACTACCTTCTTGAGCGCTGCAGCACGAACGGCGTTAAGCGCCTCAACGGTTGTAATCATTGTATTATTCATCTGTGCCGGGCCCCCTTAATTATACTTTGCGACGATGCCCTCAACATCGTCAACGGTCAGACGACCGTAAACTTCTTCATTAACCGTAAGAACGGGTGCAAGACCGCACGCACCGATACATCTGCACGCGGAAAGAGAGAACTTTCTGTCGGGTGTGCACTCATCGCCACCTATGCCGAGCACTTCCTGGAGTTTGTCATAGATGTCACCAGAGCCCTTAACATAGCACGCTGTTCCAAGGCATACCGAGATATGACAGCTACCCTTAGGAGAGAGTGAGAACTGTGCATAGAAGGTAGCAACACCATACACCTTTTCGAGGGGAACATCCATTCCCTCAGCAATCATAGCCTGCACCTCGATAGGAAGGTAGTCATAGATTGCCTGCGCCTCCTGCATAACTGCCATCAGCTGACTCTTGTCGTGCTTGTGAGCTGCTATAACAGCCATAAGGCGCTCTTTCTGTTCTGCTGTCCCGGAGAACGGGAGAGAAGATAACTTTTTAAGCATTTTAGCCTCCTGTTTGTGTTTCTCGTACATACGTACGCAAAGTATATAATACTCCTGTCGAATATTTTAGCACAAACTGTCGAGGATTTCAAGTGCTTTATATAAAAAACACAAAAACATATAAAGTATACTTTTCTCGCTATCTTCTGCCACTCTAGTTATGCAGGCACACCCTGATAAAATCCGAGTAAAGGAAATTATATATTTTATCTATCACCTCACCATTCTTCAGTTCGAGTGGCACACCATCTATCGCTTCAACTCGCCTTATAAACTTCGTTGTACTGCTTATAATTACCTCATCTGCTTGAGATAATAACATCCTACTGAATTTTTGTTCAACAACACGAAGTCCAAGACTAAGTGAGGCGCGAACAATATTTTCCCTTGTTATGCCAGGTAATATATCGCAATCAATAGGGTGGGTGAGCAACATATCATCAAACAGTAGAAACACATTGCTCTTAGCCCCCTCTGTAACAATTCCATCGCGTATGAGAATAGCCTCATCGCATCCGCACTTCTCCGCCTCAATAGAAGCAAGTACAGATGGTAAAAGATTGGTAGTTTTCCTATTGCACATCCTATATCTTACATCTTCGCGTATGATAACCCCAATCTGCTCGCATACACCCGAAAAGTTAGTCTCGGTTACAATAACTAATAGATTGGAAACGGAGAGCACACGTCCCGAATGAAGCCTGGCACCGCCAACCCCGGATACCTGAATATATATTGTGTACTCTCTAGCATCAACAATCTTAACTAACTCATGTAATACATCGGATATGTTCTCGGGGTAATGTATCCCAACCGCCTCTGTATTGTTGCGAAGCCTATCGAGGTGCTCGACCTCTTGGTATATCTTTCCGCCCCCACCAATCATAACCTCGTAAATACTGTCGGCAAAATATATCGACCTATCCGAGAGGGAAATCCTTATATTTTCAGGCTTGTCATACACTCCGTTGTAATAAGCAAAAGATTTCATGATTAATCACCTCCATAGGCAATATTATGCGCTTGTGACAACAAAAATGAAGGGGCTATCTCAATAAAAAATTCCTAAAACAGAAAAAACGAGGTAGAATTTGCGGTATAAGTTGCAATTTCTACCTCGTTTATTGTAGGTTTGCCAAAATGCGGCACCCAGTTAAAAGGTCTTGGAAAGAACAATATTTCCATCTAAATCATATATAGTGAAGCATCTGTCCTGATATACCATATAGGTGCGTGGATTGCCCTCTTTAGGCAGTGCTATCGAGCCTGGGTTGACATATGTATTACCGTTGCCGAACTCCTCGAATTTTAACACATGGGTATGCCCGTGTAGCAAAATATCCCCGGTCTTAAGCGGAGGCATATCGACCGTGTTGAACTTGTGTCCGTGGGTTGCAAATATATCTAGACCATCCACCGAAATGTATGCATATTCGGCAAGAATGGGGAATGAGAGAACCATTTGATCCACCTCTGTATCACAGTTGCCGCGAACAGCAAGTATCTTTTCACGGTGGGAGTTTAACAACTCGATTACTTCCTTGGGCGAATAGGTTGAAGGAAGATTGTTTCTTGGCCCGTGGTATAATAGGTCACCGAGCAAAACCAACTTATCGCAACCGTGGTGCTTGTAGGCGTCAATAACTCTCTTTGCCGAATCAAGATCACCGTGTATATCAGACGCTATTAGCATTTTCATAATTAAATACCTCGCTTTCGCTACTATTCTACCATAAAAACAGCACTATTTCAATCATTTGCAAAACAATTTTATGACATTTTTATGAAATTTCCAAACTTGACAAATAATACTTATTATGCTATACTAATTCATGATAAAATTGTTAGGGAGTGTAC
The DNA here is from genome assembly GCA_045655565.1 of Eubacteriales bacterium. Lineage (GTDB taxonomy): Bacteria > Bacillota > Clostridia > Oscillospirales > CAG-272 > UBA1740. The sequence continues at coordinate 3,309 of JAZOPN010000032.1, forward strand.
TATGGCTACTAAATCCCCAAGAAGTGCGGCATACGGTGACCAGAGTATCAAGAGTCTAAAGGGTGCTGACCGTGTTAGGAAAAAGCCTGCGGTCATCTTTGGCTCTGATGACATCATTGGCGCACAGCATACATTTATAGAGATACTTGCTAATGCTGTCGATGAGGCTCGCGAGGGCTACGGTGACAAAATAATAGTTAAAAAGTTCCTCGACCTGTCTATTGAGGTTGAGGATTTTGGTCGTGGCGTACCGCTCGGCTATAACGAGAAGGAGAAGCGATGGAACTGGGAACTCGTTTTCTGTGAACTCTACGCAGGCGGTAAGTACGACAATAACGACAGTGGTGCGTATGAGTATTCTCTCGGCACTAACGGTCTGGGTGCTACCGCAACCCAGTATGCCAGTGAGTATATGACCGTTAAGTCTTATAATGGTAAGACGCTATCCGAGATGGATTTCAAGGCCGGTAAGCCTGTAAGCGAACTTCGCGTAAGCGACCTAAAGAGTGGCGGCAAGCATAGGGGTACAATTATTAGGTGGCGTCCCGACCTTAAGGTGTTCAAGGAAATCGACATTCCTGTAAAATTCCTTAGCGATACGATATACCGTCAGTCGATTGTCAATGCAGGTGTGCATTTCATACTTGAGGTTGAAACGAGCAAGGGAAAGTTCGAGCGCACCGAGTTCTACTTTGAGCGCGGTATCGAGCAGCACGTCGAGCAGGTGACCGCGGGAATTAGCATCACTGCCCCTGTTGTGTGGCAACTGGCGGAGGTTACAGGTAAGGATAGAGAGGACCTCAAGCCCTATAAATTTAAGGCGGAGATTATCTTCTGCTTTGCTAAGACGGGTATGTCTGAGTATTATCACAACGCCTCTTTCCTTGAGCACGAGGGTGCTCCCGATAAGGCGGTTAAGAACGCATTTGTCTATGCAATAGATAAGTATATTAAGGCACAGGGGAAGTACAACAAGAACGAGAGTAAGATTTCATTTGCCGATATAGCGGACAACCTTGTGATCGTCATCAACTCGGCATCGACCGATACATCTTACGAGAACCAGACTAAAAAGGCGATTACCAACGCCTTTATACAGAAGGCTCTGACAGAATTCCTTAAGAAAAACCTTGAAATCTATCTCACCGAGAACCCCACTGCAGCATCGCAGATTATCACCCAAGTGCTGGTTAATATGCGTTCTCGCGAGGCTTCGGAGAGACATAAGATTGATATTAAGAAGAAGCTGTCGGGCACGATGGATATCTCGGGCAGAGTAGAAAAGTTCATTCCATGTAGCTCTAGGGATCCCGAACTTGCGGAAATATATATAGTAGAGGGAGACTCGGCAGCATCCAGCTGTAAGAACGGTAGAAATGCCGACTTCCAGGCAATTATGCCTGTTAGAGGTAAAACCCTCAACTGTATGAAGAGCACGATTGAGAAGATTTTCGCGAGTGATATTATAGTCGACCTGCTTAAGGTTATAGGCTGTGGCGCGGAAACCGGCCCATCGAAAAAGGGTTCTGTCAGTACATTCAACCTTGATGACCTTAAATGGAGCAAGATAATCATTTGTACCGATGCCGATGAGGATGGCTTCCAGATTAGAACACTGCTTCTCACTATGTTCTATCGTCTATTGCCCACTCTTATCGAGTGCGGTAAGGTATATATAGCAGAATCTCCGCTATTTGAGATAACCTCAGGATCTGAGACATACTTCGCCTATAATGAGCAGGAAAAGGCTAAGATACTTGCATCTCTTGGCACGAAAAGGTACACTATTCAGCGTTCTAAGGGACTTGGCGAGAACACGCCGGAGATGATGTGGGAGACTACGATGTGTCCACAGACTCGTCGTCTTATAGCGGTTAGCCCCGCGGATGCGGCAGAGACCGCAAGAATGTTCGAGGTACTCCTCGGTGACGCTATCCAAGACAGAAAGCGTTATATCACCGAAAACGGACATCTATATTTAGCAGACGCAGATATATAATTTTCTAATATATGAAAGGTTAAACCTATGGCACAGCTTAACAAATCAACAAAATTTGCCGGCATTGACGGCCCCCTCGTTACCATCGTTATGGATGGTGTTGGTCTCGCACCTGATAACGGTGCCAATGCTATCGCGGCAGCTAACACCCCCACCCTCAGTATGCTTATGGAAAAGTACCCTATGGTATCCATTCGCGCACACGGCACAGCAGTAGGACTTCCCAGCGACGATGATATGGGTAACTCCGAGGTTGGACACAATGCACTTGGCTCGGGACAGGTATTCGCACAGGGTGCTAAGCTTGTTTCGCAGTCTATTGAGACAGGCAAGCTCTTCACATCCGACGCTTGGCTCGAGATAGTTAACAATGTAAAGGCGAATGGCTCAACGCTTCATTTCCTCGGCCTATTTTCTGACGGAAATGTGCACTCTCATATCGACCACCTTAAAGGGCTTATCGAGAATGCAAAGACTGCCGGTGTATCCCGAGTAAGAATCCATATTCTTCTTGATGGTCGTGATGTTGGTGAGACTAGCGCACTCGACTATGTATGTCCCTTTGAGGCATATCTTGATGAGCTTCGCTCCGCCAACTTCGATATTGCTATTGCCAGCGGTGGTGGTAGAATGCAGATTACTATGGATCGCTACGAGGCAAACTGGGCAATGGTTGAGGCAGGTTGGAAAACTCATGTACTCGGTCTTGGCAGACAGTTTGCATCCGCAGAGGAGGCTATCAACACATATAGAAACGAGACTAAGGTTATCGACCAGGATCTTCCTCCGTTTGTTGTTGCTAAGGATGGCAAGCCTGTCGGCACTATCGAAGATGGTGATAGTGTAGTATTCTTCAATTTCCGTGGCGACCGTTCGATTGAGATCTCCAAGGCATTTGAGGCCGGTAGTGACTTTGATAAGTTTGATAGAAAGAGAGTTCCCTCTGTTCTTTATGCAGGCATGCTCGAGTATGATGGTGATCTTCATATCCCCTCAAGATATCTTGTTAGCCCCCCCGAGATTACAAACACAATGACCGAGTACCTCGTTAGTGCCGGTGTTACCGAACTCGCTATTTCCGAGACACAGAAATACGGTCATGTAACCTATTTCTGGAATGGCAATAAGTCGGGCAAATTTTCCGAGGAGCTGGAGACCTATATTGAGATCCCCTCGGATGTTGTACCTTTCGAGCAGAGACCTTGGATGAAGTGTGCCGAGATAACCGATAAGCTCATCGAGTGCTTATATTCCGGAGAGTATAAGTACCTTCGTGTTAACTTCCCGAACGGTGATATGGTCGGTCATACAGGCTCTTTCCTCGCTACTCAGTGCTCTATGGAAGCGCTGGATCTTCAGCTCGCTCGTATCCTTAAGGTTGTCAATGAGCTTCGCGGTGTTGCTATCATCACAGCAGATCACGGCAACGCTGATGAGATGTACGAGATCGACAAGAAGACGGGTGCACCCAAGGCGGGTAAGGACGGCTCCTTTAAGGCTAAGACGAGCCATACCCTCAACCCCGTTCCCTTTATCGTCTATGACAACTTCTACGCCGATAACTATACCGTTAAGACCGACAGACGCGACCTCGGGCTATCCTCGGTTGCTGCAACCACCGTTAATCTTCTTGGTTATGACGCTCCCTCTATGTGGGATGAGTCGCTCGTAGAATTCTAACCGTGTAAATCCGCGCCCTCATATCGAGGGCGCTTTTTTTGTAACAAGTTTGTGCACTATGTCATAAAATAGTAAGCGCAGATGTGCATTCTGTTCGTTATAATAAACAAAAAACGACCCGAAATAAAAAAACTTGTATTTGTTCATAATTTTGCAATATTTTATTGCTATAATACTAGCGCTTTGTAAAAAAATAACCATGTTTCTTCTTGTCGAATTTGGGCATTTTTGCAAGAGAAACAGTGTGTATGGAGGATAGTTGTGGTTTTAGATAATCTTAGTGTACGCCATAAGGCTTTTGGAATAGGAACCGTTATTTCTACTCAGGGTAAATATATGACCGTTAGGTTTGAGAGTGGGGATAAGAACTTTATTTATCCCGATTCATTTGAAAAGTTTTTGACTCTTGCTGATGGTACCATCAGCGAGGAAATAGCTAGAGATCTTGCTAGTGCTCTTGCCGCAAAGAAAGAGATAATAGACAAGAAAAATCAGGAGAATCTTCGTTCTATGATGCACGGTATCGTTATCCCCGGTAAGGAAAATATGGAACTTGACGAGGAGCACGAGGGTGATGGTGAAAATGAGGAAAAGTCCGGCTCGGGTATTGAGTCCTAAAGAATAGGCGCCGATTAGCGTGTTATCCTTAACGGAGAACACGCTAAAACTAAGTTTGCCCTTTGGGCAAGTGAAGTTATCTTCGATAGTGAAGTTCACTTCGTGAGTGAAGTTTCGCCTAATGGCGAAGTTATGGGCAAACCTAACTTCACTTGTGCATAGCACAAACTTCACTGCATAGCAACTTCACTTTCGCGACAGCGAAAACTTCACTAATAGAAAAAGAGATAACATTTCGGCTATTAACCGATTTGTTATCTCTTTCTATCGTTATAAGGATTTGGGTTAAACCCAAGTGCATTTGACCGGTCAAATACGATGCTCGCACTTAGTGGTATTTTCAAATTCTCCGCTAAGAGCATCAGCTAATTTTTCGGCGTCACTTTTTCTATTGACATTTACCATCGTGT
>JAZOPN010000033.1:0-2993 GCA_045655565.1 Eubacteriales bacterium
CGCAAGTCTGCGGCTCGCCCCTCTCCTTGCTTTGGGCTTTTTGTTTCGCGAAAACGGTTATTAACCGTTTCCCCTCACAAACTACCAAACTGAGCCACATCTCGAAGTTATTAAGTTGTATTTGTTTTGCACTCCTATGACCTTTTCCCGTCGAGCGCCCAGAGGGCTGAACGCGCCGTCGCATAGTCGCGTGCCTTCGCCTCCGCAAGTCTGCGGCTCGCCCCTCTCCTTGCTTTGGGCTTTTTGTTTCGCGAAAACGGTTATTAACCGTTTCCCCTCACAAACTACCAAACTGAGCCACATCTCGAAGTTATTAAGTTGTGCTTGTGTGTCATTTTCAGACAATCGCTCTAACATTATAGCACTATTTTTATAATATGTCAAGGACTAGATTTAGTAGAAAAATATTTTTTTATTATGAGTGTGATTGTGCCCCCTAAGTTGACAAGAGGGGCTGGATATGCTACAATAACAACGAAGAATTATAGCCATTATATTATGGCGGTGGAGAAAAATGATTAAGATAACCGATTTTAATGCACCTGAGTTAGATATGTTCGTGAGACTGACGGGTGCGCAGCTAAGAAACAAGCTGGAGCCTGAGGCAGGAATTTTCATTGCGGAAAGCCCAACGGTCATAGAGGTTGCACTAGAGGGTGGATGCGAGCCTATTGCATTCCTAACAGACGAGAGACTGCTTGGTGGCGAGGCGGTCAAGGGAATAATCGCGCGCCTTAGGGAGTGGGGCGAGATGCATGGCTGTGATGTACCGATATACACCGCGCAGCGCGAGGTGCTGACGGGTCTCACAGGCTTCGAGCTGACGCGTGGCGCGCTATGCGCGATGAGAAGACCGAAGAAGCGTATGCTTGATAGTCTACTAAAAGAAGCAAGACGCGTCGCAGTGCTGGAGGGTGTGACCGACTCGACCAATATTGGTGCACTATTCCGCTCGGCGGCGGCACTCGGTATAGACGCGGTGCTTGTCACGCCCAACTGCCACGACCCGTTATGCCGTAGGGCGGTGCGCGTAAGTATGGGTACGATATTCCTAGTACCTTGGGGCGAGATAGTCGATGCGCGCGAGGATTGGCCGGAGCGCGGTATCGAGCTTCTCCACAGCTATGGCTTCAAGACCTGTGCTATGGCACTAACCGATAATTCTGTTGGGATTGACGACAAGGCACTTCTTAGCGAGGAACGTCTCGCTATTATTCTGGGTACAGAGGGTAATGGCCTTGACAAGCGGACAATAGCGGCCTCCGACTACACCGTAAAAATACCGATGGCAAACGGCGTGGACTCACTGAATGTTGCGGCGGCGGGCGCGATAGCATTCTACGCTATAACACGTGACAAAGACTGATAAGAACCTGCCTTTGTCTGTTCCTTTCTTTACAGTCAGGGAGAGCACAGTCAAAATTATAGTATGCCCTGCCCGTTAATAACTAATTTGAACTCAAGGCCTATCGTTTCTGCCGCCTTGCGACACATAATCATACGCTCAAGGAATATCTCGAAGTAGTCCATTACCGCACTTATAGCAACATCTATATCGAGATTTAGCGTGATACGCCTGTCGGGTGATATTGATAACTCGGCATTCGTTACGGAATAGTTAACTCTATCGTGTATATCGAATGTTGCAGGGTCGGAGTTTCTCACCCTAGTGCGACGGACATCGCACTTATCCGCGAGTATAAGTGCTGCGGCAACGGGGTTGACAGCGACTCCGCATCCCTCGTCGTGATTACCTATCGCAGATACGATAATAGCAAGTTCAGAGGGGTCCATACCCATCTCATCAAGTATGCGATACGCCATAAGCGCACCGCTCTCGGAATGGCCTACGCGATTGACAAGGTTGCCTAAATCGTGCATGAAGCCGGCAATCCTGGCAAGCTCGACCTCGCGCTCGGAATAACCGAGCGTCTCAAGTATAGACGCGGCATCCTCAGCTACCTTGGTGACGTGGGCAAAACTGTGCTCGGTATATCCGAGTGCCGCAAGAGAGGAGTCCGCCGCCTTAATAAATGTTCGTATTTTCTCATCCTTTGATATAGTCGCGTAAGTAATCATAATGCCTCCTTTTGGTAGGGGTTACCCAAAGGTTATTTTATCATATCTTTATTTATTATGCAAGATTTTTTTGTCGATTTGTGACGAGGGTGGATATATACACGGTTTTCAACAATACATATAAAAATATTAGCGCACAGGTATTGACTTATTGTAAAATATGTGGTAATATTATTTATCTTATAAAGGTAACTTGGGGATTTTAATATGGAATTTATCACAAAAGTATTAGTCTACCTTACAGAAAAAGATTTGTGGTCGGTGCTCCTTCGCGCCATTTTGGCAGCGTTTATGGGTGGCGTTATCGGTATGGAGCGCGGAAAGCAGGGGCGCGCGGCAGGAATGAGAACGCACGTGCTTGTGTGCCTTGGCGCGGCACTAACGGCTATGACGGGCGAGTTCGCCTTCAAGACGCTGGAGTATGCGGGTGACCCACTTCGTATCTCGGCACAGGTTATATCCGGTATAGGCTTCCTTGGCGTCGGAACAATCCTTATCAAAGGTCGTTTCCAAATTACAGGTCTTACCACAGCGGCAGGCTTGTGGGCGGCGGCTACAATAGGAATAGCTCTCGGCATAAGATTTTATGTTGGCGCGATAGTAATGTTCATCGCGGCGATAACCACAATGACACTTATGCACAGATTTGAGTATCGCGTTACACACAGAAACACTCGTTACGGTATATACATAGAGATTTCCGGGACAGAGTACGTTAGGAAAATGATAAACCACCTCACAGATAACTATCGCGTTTTCGATGTGCAGGTTACCCCACCCCGAAGCGGTATGGCAGGTAATGTCGGTATCGAGGCGGTTGTTCACGCGTATGATAACTCGCAGCTGACACCGAAGATTTTGGCGGAGAAGCTCGAGGAGCTTGACCAGGTTGTGTTTGCGCTGGAGTCAATATA
>JAZOPN010000034.1:0-11502 GCA_045655565.1 Eubacteriales bacterium
CTCATTGTGTGCGCATACTTGAGCGCAAATTTTTTATGCACGAATTCCTTGCCGTGCGTATATAGTGCACCTGCCCTAAATATCGAAAGGTAGCAGGAAACAAGGTAATTCTCTATAAGCCTTCTCAGCTTTCTGTCAGGAAGGCTACGCACCAACTCGCATAGTGATATGGCGGTGTTATACATATCAGCGCAGTTTTTTCGCTTATCCTTGCGGGAGGTAATCGAATCGTCATTGATTATATAATGGTAAAAAAGTATGCCGGTATAGACAACCCTTTTTGCCAAAAGATTTGCACGGGGGGTAAACTCGGTGTCCTCGTGTAATATTCCACGCTTAAAGAATAACTCATTTTCAACAAGGAATTCACGCCTGTAAAGATTGAGCCACACCATAACGGGAAAGGCTCTTTGGGATAGGGCGCGCTTCATATATTCCACCCCCGAGAGTACCTCACCGACTGTAAGGGTGGGATAATGCTTATATGCATAGCCGGGCTTCGTTACCTCGCAATCCCCCATAACTATGTCTGCACCCGTGTCAAGAAATTTCAGGAATTTCTCGCACGCATCAAGCTCTATATAGTCGTCTGAGTCAACGAACATAATATAGTCGCCACTCGCCGCTGAAATTCCCTTGTTTCTTGCGTCGGAAAGTCCGCCGTTTTCCTTATGGATAACCTTAATGCGAGTGTCAGCTTCAGCGAAGCTATCGCACATTTGGGGGCAGGCGTCAGGCGAGCCGTCGTCAACAAGTATAATTTCAATATTGGGGTATGTTTGCCCTGTAAGAGAGTTTACGCATCTTTCAAGGCACCCCTCAACCTTATATACAGGTACAACTATTGATATTTTCATTTTTTCACCTCACAGCGCCCGTGACACATTCGTCAAGGCGTAAATAAAACCCATCAAAGAGGAAATATGTTTTGCTTATGTATTCGTCTGCATCCCTGCTAAAGTTCTCGCCGTCAATATGCTCGGCAAGACATTCTATGGGAAGCCGATGACATTTTTGAGCCTGAGGAATAATGTTTTTCATTCCCATTTCGCGAAGAGTATTGAATTTACCATCCGAGCAACTTGCTGATAAATAAATAATGTTCATCTTTGCCTCTTTATGCAATGTATTATTCCTCTAGGAGCGATCGTATAACGTCACAACCATCCCTATATTCTTTTACAAACCTCTCTGTCTCGGCATCGCATTTGCTGTCGAAATCGTCTTTGTCAAGCTGTGTGAAATACTCGTATATTGAGTCGAGTAGATTATCGTCGTTTACATCAACTCCGATGCCTATTCCTGCCCTTTCTGCGACATCAGACATATAACTGCCTCTCTGGCACAATTGGGGAATCCTGAAAATTGCTCCGTCGTAATACTTGTTTGCCATAAGGCGCCTTCCCCCAGATCCATAGATATTATGCATGATATCGGTAACCGTTGCAAATGCGTACCTTTCCTCAGGCTTATATTCACCATGAAAGAACACATTGTCAGCACCGATAAAAGCTGCATACGCGGATAGCCTCTCTCCTGTGTTTTGTATTCTTCCATAATAGTGAAGTTCAAAGCGTTTATCTAGTGCAATTCTTTTAATTAGCGCTTCATTCAGTGAATAGGGGCGTATAAGACCCCAGAAGGCAATGCGGATTTTATTTGAATCGACGCCGAACCTACGCTTCTCGTCTCTGTGCAAAAGTGAGTCGGATAGTATATTATGAGAGGCGTATATTTTGTCTTGCTCGGTGCTTGGGAGCAGAGGGCGAAATCCGTCACTACTAACGAAAGTGACCCTTGAATTTTTTACAAGCTTGTGCACCAATCGCTTGTAAAAAGCATATCTTTCATATGTTTCGTCACGGTAATCGAAGATGTATTTTCCCTTGTATTTTTTTAATTCGCTCGAGAGCAAAATGCCCGGAATGGTAGATAAAACTATGACTAGGTCATACTTATTCCCTTTAAGATGCTTTTTCACGAACGCCCTGTACTTAAGAAAATTAGATATTTTGCTCCATTTTTTTACATCATCTTCCTGATAGCATCTGAATTCAAGATATTCTATATCCTGTCTGGGTAACTCCTCGTCTTTGCAATCCCTGTTCCAATATAGGAAAGTTACACTATGCTTTTTAGTATCAATATTGTCAAGATAGAAATTTGCGTATGGTGTATATTTTATTTTTGCAAATCCCAAGAGCAAAATCTTCATATCAAAACAGCCTCTTTTTCTTCTATTTTCGCCATAATTATCTCGTATGAGTGTCTTGCGGTGTAGTGCTCGCACATATAGTCGAAGCCACGATCACCCATCTCAGAAAGATTAGCCTCGCAAAGCTCTCTGACACAGCGCGAGAACGCCTCTGTGTCATTTGACTCACACCAGGTGCCAAAGCCACCGCCCATAATAACCTCACCAACATCGGTATTCGGGTCTGTTACCGCGAGTATCGGCAGGCGCGCCTGTGTGTAGCCAAGCAGACGAGAGGGAAAGTTCGGTATAGTAAACCTGTGGTCTAGGAATATCATTCCCACATCACACGCGCCGACAAGTCTGTCATAGTCCTCCTTGGGCAGGCGCTTTAGGAGCATTGCATTCTTAGGCTTATATTCTTCCATAAAGGCGACGAGCTTCTTATATTCCGTGCCATCACCTACAACGAGGAAGAAAACATCCTCATTCTCCGCTTCGCGCTTTAGGCATTCGATGAGGTGGGGAATACCCTGTGGGCGACCCAGATTGCCACCATATATGAATACGCGCTTGTCCTCGGGTATGCCGTACTTTCTGCGCATTGCTTTTCTCGTCTCGGCATCTACCGATGTATCGAACACCTCGACCGAGTTGGGGCACTCCTCAACGATCTCGGGGTTAACCTCGGGATTGTGCCTGAGCACATATTCTACATTAGCCCGTGACATACAGCCTATGTAGTCGGATATAGCATAGAGTTTCTTCTCAACTCCTCTAAAGTAGCGGTAGAGAATGCCCTTGATACCCGTCTTTTTCATCATACCGATATCCACCGCATTCTGCGGGAATATATCCTTTAGCATAAGATAGGTCTTTGCGCCATCGCGCTTCTTGATGAATTTCACTACATCTACCAGCGTTACAGGTGGTGTAGGATAAAGGACAAGATCAAACTTAACACCCGAAAAATACTTCTTAATAGCAGATATGTACTTCTTCGGCATCATAACGGTGGTAATGCCCTTGACTATCGGGTTAGCCTTTTTATTTTTTCCTATTTTAACTCTTAGTGCTGTAATGCCGTCCTCAACCTCGAGATATGTTCCGTGCTCATCACCACGAGGCAGGGCAGAAACCGTATAAATACTATGCCCCTCGTGCTGGAACTCGTGAAGTACATCCAACGATATAGAGTGCTTTGACATATGGGGCATAGAGCTTATTGAAAGAAAGAGTATATTCATATTGCCCTCTTTAATTATGATTTTGGCTTACTCACGCCAATATTTTTTGAATTCATCGACGATGTCGTGCCTTGCGAGGTCCTCGCCATCATCACCGATCACCTTAATCCTTGCTGCCGCGATAGCGTGCTTAGCCTTTATTTCATCGAGAGTCGAAGCCTCGATTGTAAAGGAAGCCGCTCTGTCACCGCTGGATGCAGGGCTGCGCAGAGCCATACCGGGCTGCTTGAACTGGTAATACTCGCTGACAACGCCTTCGCGTACCAGCTCATCGAAGCCCTCGAGGTGGTCAAATACGCCGGGCTTGCAATAAATGAACTCATTGACAATAAATGTGTCACGCTTCTTTGACAAATCCACATGAGGCTTCTCGCCGAGCGTAAGGTCGAGCACCGCCTTGATTACATCAAAGCCCGAGAATTTCTTGATAAGACGGAACTTAATGCTGCCTCCCGTTCTCGCACAGAACTCAAGCACGCATATTCTCTTGCCGTCGCATATCATCTGCACCAGCATCGGTGTGTCAACAAGACCGAACGAGGTCGCAATCCTCTGTGCAGCGTCTGCAATATCAGCCTTGATTTTCTCGCTAACAAGTGCGGGGTGCCTTGTCCTGTTTATAACCATCTTTCCGTCATTCGGGAACTTGTCACTGATAGATACACCAAGCACGTGAGCAACACCGCCCTCGACATATACATCCACCGTTAGCTCCTCGCCCTCGATGAACTCCTCGATAACGACAGTACCGGCACGGCTAAAGCCCTTTGCAACGTCAAACGCCACGCCCAGCGCCTCGGGGTTATCCACCCTCTGAACTCCGCGAGAGCTGTACGCATCAGTGGGCTTTACGATAAGCGGATAGGTAAGCCCATCAAGGCCATCCATATCAAGCTCCGACATAATAACGTGCTTCGCCGTCGGCACACCGCCCTCGACGAAAATTCGCTTCATATATTCTTTATTAGAAACATTTATTGCCGTTCGGTGGTCGATATAGCAGGGCAGACCCAGTCTCTCGGATATGTCCGCCACCACCTCAAGAACCTGGTCGGCACATACAGAGATGAGAAAGTCGACATTTTCATTTTTTGCCACCTCAACGAGTGCTTCGGTATCGAGCGTTGACACGGGGTAGAATATATCGGCATACTTTCTCGCCGCCACCTTTTCGTTCATATCTGCGAGAACTGTTGTTATGCCTCTTTCTCTCAGCTGCTTTAATAATTCTATCTGCGGTATTCCGCCGCAAAGTACAAGTGCTTTCATCTCTTCTCCTGACTATGTATAGTTATATGTATAGTTATTCCTGCGATGCGAGATAGGCCTCGTAAAGCAACTCTGCATTATGATCGTATAGCCCCTTGCTTTCGAAGAATGCTCTTACATGAGGCTTGGCCATTGCTGGACCGCACATTATCTGTTCATAGTCCATTGCGGGGTGAGAATTTATCTCACATAGTTTCATTCCATTCTCGGTTATGATTATGTCAAGTCCAAGATAATCAAGAGAAGAGATATGGCTACATATATCCTTTATCTTCGTGCGTACATACTCCCAATTAGGTAGCGAATTGCCTGTGAATTTATAATGCGTGTCGGGATGTTCAGAGAGCATCCATTCGCCGTCGGGGCAATACCTTCTGTATCTAATGGCAAAATCGTTATACGCGCCTGTTTCGAAATCGAAGCCTACACCTATACCTCCGGATGAAAGATTGCTTGCACCACCGTTTACTGATGTGCCAAATCTTGCATAGGACACCGAGCACGACCACTCCCTTTCGGAATAGAGGTCTTTCTGCGGATTTTTTACCATAATTACCCTAAGAGTGCACTCACTTTTAGGCCAAACCTTTGCGAGTTCACTGTGCTGATGCGCATACTCGGTGATTATGTAATTACGCATGGAGTCGCGTATTTCCTCGAACCGGGCCATATCGATAGGCTTGTTATTCTCGAGCATTTTGCCATCTGCTATTTCGAGCTTGATGAAGCCGAGACCGCCTGATGTTCCCGAGTTTGGCTTCATTGCCAGGATACCCTTCCACTTGAGAAGGTTGAGGAGAAAGTCCTTGTCGCGAGTTATGTGATTCGGTGCATCCATTAGATATGTGAAGCTACCGTCATTTTCTACATATACATAATAATCAGGCATCGTGCTCTCGCATCCGTTGCTGTTGAGTACATACTTCAACGTGGTTTTATCGAGCCATTTTAAAAAGTGGTTATTCAACGGGTGGAGCATAAAATAGTTATAGTCAGGCAGGTAATCTTGCAGATTTTCCGCCGTTAGCCCGTAAAGAACGATCCTACCAGGATAAAATCCATGACGAAGTGCAAGAGCCGCCTCTTTCTCCGACACAGGGAAAGCCTTTTCATCATCTGCAAGTTTTTTTACAAACATTTTTGACCATCTGTAATCCATCCCGAGCGCCCTAACACGCTCGAGCAATGCCTCGTAATTTGTCATAACAGTCTCCTTATATATCAAAATATGCTTTATTAGTACTATATAGGGGATGATGTATCATCCACCCTAGAGGTGCCATTCGCTCCAATGGTGACGGCATCCTTTTCTTCTGGTGCACTATCCGCCTGGGCCGGCTTGCTATCAGTCGTGTCGGTAGGTGTCAGGATGCTACTGCCATCCTTGAATTCGATGCCCTCTTTGCCAAAGATAACGCCCACAGTTTTAAAGAGAATTTTTATGTCCATCCACACACTGAATTTTTGCACATACTCTATGTCGTATTCGATTTTCTCTGCCCAGGTTAGTTTGTTTCGTCCGTTCACTTGTGCCCATCCCGTTACGCCGGGGCGCATATCGTGTCTTCTGTGATGATATTCTGTGTAATTGCTTACTTGACTTGGCAGAGTAGGTCTCGGGCCAACGAGTGACATATCCCCAAAGAGGACATTAAACAACTGCATAAGCTCATCGAGCGAGGTTTTGCGTAAAAATCTACCAACCTTGGTAATCCGCTCCTTTGGCTCGAGCTGTCTGCCATCGGGTGCAATGCTGTCCTCGGGGATACGCATTGTGCGGAATTTATATATCTTGAAGACCTTGCCGCCCTTTCCAACTCTATCCTGAGTGAAAACGGCAGGGCCGCGTGATGTCAACTTAATTACAATGGGAATAACGATAAGAACGGGTATAACCGTCAAAAGAATAATGAGGAATAACGATACAAAAATATCAAATGCTCTCTTTATGAAAAGCTGTAAAAGTCGCATATTTTCTCCTTTTCCGTGGTATCTCACCCTGCCCGAGTGGGCAGAGTGAGCACAGATTATTTACTTGTTAGACGTATCGACTATGTCGTATGATGCGGTATCCTTTGCCTCATCATCGAGAGGCTTGTCACCGGTGTCGGGCGCGCCCGACACATCAGCACCTTTACCACCGGGACCAATTGTCGCATCGGTGTCACTTCTTTTTGGGGCTTCCTTTTTCTTGCCGGATAGGGCTGCCTCGCCACCAAGATACATAGCCACAAGTCCCAAAAGGATAAGTATAGATGTCGCATAAATCAGTACGGGTGCCAGCTGCTCATATAGGAAATAGCAGATAGCCGCGGCGATGTCGCCGCCAATAATTAATGCTACAACGTAGCCAAAAAACATAATCGCGCCGATGGCAAGCGAGATAAGCATACCCCAGCCGAATATTTTCTTCATAACGAATGAAATCTTCTTAAGTGTTTCTCTCATTTTAGCCACCTCACAATCCAAGTATCGGGAGCCATCCCATAAGGACAAGCACCTGCATAATGTATTGCAGAGCAACCCACCACAGGTCATTCTTAACCGTCTTTCCGAAGTCGGACTCCGCAATAGACATACCTGCGTACATACCGAGGGCGAGGGGCGGTGTTATACCACACATTACTCCGCAGATGCAGGGGAGCATAGCCGCCGCGAGCAGAGGATTAATACCCACAGCCGCGAATGTCGAGATGATTACAGGGCCAAAGATTACAACCAGCGATGAGCCGGGTACCACCATGCCGAGAAAACAGGTGAGAAGCGTAATGAACAGCACAGTAGCGAGCTTGCCCATTCCAAGCGAGGTCATAAACACCTCAAGATCGCCTGCCACATTCAGATCTGCGAAAAGACCGCCAATAAAGTAGCCAAAGATGCAGGTCGAAACAACGGGCGCAATGCTCTTAATGCTTCCTGTGAACATCTCTGCCAGCTTGCTTGGAGTAACCTTTTTCTTGTCCGGGGCAATGAGAATACAGAACAGCGCTACCATTCCGGGGACGAAGAGTAGGAGCGAGGAGGATAGGAACTTAGCGCCGTCAGCACCTAGTCTATCCGTGAATAAATTTGACTTGAATAGGTAGTCGAAGACAAAGGGCAAAAGGATAACCACAGGAAGAAGCAGTCCCTGCCAACCTGTTTTAATGGTTTCCTTAATACTTGGGATGTCTTCTTTTTTCATAGGCTCAACCTTGTAGTACACGCAGAATGTCCACACGGTGATCACTCTTTGAAGAATAAACCAGATTGATATACCCCATAGTATCACCCAGAACCGTCCTGTCGTGATTTCAACCGTGGGGTATAGCGCCATATACGCGCCGAGTGCCGCCACGATATTGGATGACGGGGGTATCATATTGCCAAGATAGCTTGATGTACTCTCTACATTCGCCGCCAGCTCACGGGGGAAGCCGGACTTAATCATTGCGGGTATAGTAAGCGCGCCTGTTGCCATAACATTACCGGGGCCGCTTCCTGACAGCGAGCCCATAAATGCGCTTGCCAGGACGGAGGCATAGCCCGCACCGCCGCGTATTCTGCCGACGAGTGCAAGAACTATGGCGATTGAGCCGTCAATAATCTTGGTCTTAGTAAGTATGATGGACATTGCCACAAAGGCAGCCATCGAGAAGAGCAGGGAGGTTGACAACCCCTCATTTATGTACGAGAGAATTCCCTCCCAAGAGCCTGTGACGGCGACAAGTATGATAAAGCTCACAAGCACCGACTCATAAATCGGCCTTTTAAAGAGCAAAAACCATACGCATATCACCGCCAGCATAATGCTGAGGTAGATAAGTGAGATTGGCATAATTTCTCCTTTTGTGCCTGCCTACCGCAAAGGGTAAGCCTGCGACTTACCCAAACGGGACTTGTCGCCTAAGATAGTAAAGATAAAATAATCTCTGCTATGTACTCCATATCGGATACAGAGTACCATCCGTCTGTGGGGAGATAGAGCATCCTCTCGGATAGACGCTTTTCTATGCTTCCCTCGAAGCGTCCGTCGGTCAATCTTCTCCACATCAGGGGGACATATATCTTGTTTTGTATGAGAGAGGAACGAATATCCTCGTTTACCAACAATGGGTAGAACTTACGGACCGCATCCTCCTCACGGTTGAGGGAATGTAAATTAATACTGCCGAGAAGTCTGTCGAGCACCTCGAAATTTCTTCGCCTTGCCTCCATCATAGAGGAGTAGTCTATTGCCTCCGCCATAGTCTCGGTCAGTCTGCTCATCATCATTCTTTCCTTAGCCAGCTCCTGCTCGGCTGCCATATTCTCCTTATATGCTTCTCCCTCCCCAAGCTCAAGCGATTTTAGGAGATTCCTCGCTCGTTTGTATGATACATCACGGGGTAGCGAGATTTCGGGTAACACATCCGAAACCAAATACGCACCGTCAGAGACAGGGAAGAATTTGCGCAGGGAGTATATACTGTACACGCCCGACCTTATTACAGGAGGGCTGAAGAATGAGTATGAGTTGTCGATTATAACGCTCGCGTGTGACTTCACATAGTCCTCTATGTATCTTTCACACTTAGCATTATGATTTACTATAAGTACCGTTTCTGAACAGTCCTCGATCCCTACGGGTACGAGATCCGCATCAATACGATAGTATGCTATATCCATACCAAGCTCCTCTGCAACGCGCATTACAGCACCGTTTACATAGAGGGGTAGATATATTTTCTTCGGTTTAATAGCCGAGAGCGCAACATAGAGCGCCGTGTATTCGCTATTAAGGGCAAGATGCGGTACACCGGATAGATGATGTGGCGTCTTTTTGCACAAGACAAGTGGTGAACAACCACCAAACTCTCGCATATCCGACACCGAAATTATGTGTCCGTACCTGTTGCCATCCGGCACCTCGGGGGCATCACAACTAAGCCTTGGCGATATATCTCCAAGATCACTGTTGGAGTACACGAAGCGCACACTGACGCATTTTCCGTTTCCGCTTTTGACCATTGACGGTTCCTTGCCAAGTGCTATATCTATTACCATACCTAGATAATCATACCCGGTCGATAGCGGTAACAGATCGGTACCGATGTAGTCGCCGTACATCGTAGGTGTCACTTCGATTATGTAGATATTGCCATCTTTGAGGATGAACTCAACCGAGGAAGCACCAAACCTTAACCCTAATATGTCAAGTATTTTCGGAGCGAGTATTGCCATTTTCGCCTTTGCCGAGGCCGGAAGTATGGCGGGGGCATCGTGTCTGTATTCACACACCTTGCCGACTAGTGCTCTCGTGTATCTCCTAGTGTAACCGAGTATTTCGTGCCTGCCATCGTATGATATGCACTCACAACTGTACGGTATACCGTCAATGTATTCTTCAACTATTGCTCGCCTTTCAAAAGATGTGTCTCTGGCTTCAGCAATAGCACGCATCAACTGCGCCTCATTCTCAACGCGTCTTAGCCCCCTTCCGCCGGAGCGGTCTGATGGTTTTACCACAAGAGGGAAAAGAAGTTCTCCGACCTCGCAAGGCAGTATATCACCTACCGCTACATAGCGTGGCTGCGGTACACCACACCTGGCAAATAACTCTCGCGTCAAGAGCTTGTTTGTGGCGCATACAACAGAGGCGTAGGTGTTGCCGCTCATTGACATCTCCTCGGCAACATATGCCACCGTCAGAGCGGATATATCAGAGCCTATTGATGCGATTGCACACACACCCAGCCTGCGGCATTCGTCAAGTATCTGTTCTTTACTTCCCGCGCTTATTGGATAGAAGAAGTCTGCATTTTTCTCGCCTAGGTCGGAGCCTGTCTGCCACGCAAATACATGCGTTTCAAGACCTTTTTCCTTAGCCTTTAGGATGAGAGGGTTTTGCTGGTCGTTAGCGCCTATAATTGCAATTTTGTTCATTATGTCCTGATATTACTCAAAGCAGCGTCTAATCAACTCGATGATTATATCCTGCTCCTCCGGTGTCATCTTGATGTCGCTGGGGAGGCAGAGCCCGCGGTCAAAAATGTCGGCACCGACATCGGAGACACCACCCGCGATGTAGGCATTCGTTCTTGCGCGTCCGTTGCCGTCACGCGTGATGAACGGGTTGCCCCTGTATATCGGCTGCATATGCATAGGCTTCCAGATCGGTCTGCCCTCGGCGTTATATTTCGCCAGCATCTCAAGTATCTCTGTGGGGCAGGACTTGCCCGGCTCGGAGATATACAGTGCCTCGCTGTCCGAGCGCACCTGACGGCACATAGCCTCGCGGTCGATTATCATGCAGGAGAGCCAGAAGTTTGGCACCATCTTTTTCTCGTCATAGGGGTTCATCCGGATAGGCAGACCTGAGAGCCCCGCCTTATACCTCTCGTAAATCGCGCGCTTAGCCGCAATATGCTCCTCCAGGTGTGGGTATTGACCTCTAACAACACCTGCTATAACATTGCTCATACGGTAGTTGTAGCCAAGCTCCTCGTGCTGGTACCAGGGCGCATTCTCACGGCTCTGTGTCGACCACTTGCGAGCCTTGTTCGCACACTCGAGGTCGTCGGTCATGAGCATGCCGCCCGACGAGCCGGTGATAATCTTGTTACCGTTATAGCTGATGGCGGAATAGTCTCCGAACGAGCCGCACTGTCTGCCGCCGACGGTAGCACCCATAGCCTCTGCTGCGTCCTCTACGAGCAGGGCGCCGTGGCGCCGGCATATCTCCTTTATAAGGTCAATTCTTCCGGGGAATCCGTAGAGCTCTGCATAGACGACGAGCTTTACCTCGGGATAAAGCGAGAACGCTCGCTCGAG
>JAZOPN010000035.1:0-6682 GCA_045655565.1 Eubacteriales bacterium
TGCTATCACCTCTGCTTACACTGCTTGTAATGAGCCTTGTGTTTAAGAACTTCTTCGGTCGTGATATGGAGCACTACACGATATATCTTTTCTGCGGTAACATCGTCTTCTCGTTCTTCAACGACTCGACAAGCGGCGGTATGGGCTCTCTACTTGCAAATGCGCCGATATTCACCAAGGTGAATGTACCGAAATATCTATTCCTGTTCTCTAGGAACATATCCTCGCTTATCAACTTCGGTATGACGCTTTTAGTATTCTTCCTCTTTTGCATTATTGATGGGGTAACATTTACATGGGCGTTCCTCATGCTTGCCCTGCCGATTGTTTTCCTCGTGATATTCAACCTCGGCGTCGGTCTTATCCTCTCGGCACTGTATGTATTCTTCCGCGATATGCAGTACCTGTGGAGCGTGTTTACAATGCTTCTTATGTATATGTCGGCAATATTCTATCAGGTGACGGAGAGCGCGTTCGGTGTATTTAGGCACGCCTTTCTCCTAAACCCGGTGTATGTATATATCACCTACTTTAGAACTGTGGTACTCGAGGGCAGAGTTCCCTCTCTTGAGATGCACGCGCTCGTGATAGGCTACGCAGTGTTAGTGTTCGGCATTGGCGCGCTAATCTACAAGAAGTGTAACCACAAGTTCCTATACTATGTATAAAGGAGGCTACTATGGACGAAACAAAAACAACTCATAGTGCCACCGAGCCTATAATCGTCTGCAACGATGTATCTATAAGATATATCACGGGCGACTTCAAGGAAATCGGCATTAAGGAGTATTTGATACGCCGTCTGACGGGCAGATACAAGGTTAATGAATTCTGGGCGGACAGGCATATAACATTTACGATAAACCGCGGTGATATGCTCGGCATCATCGGTACAAACGGTGCGGGCAAGTCCACTCTGCTTAAGGCGATATCCGGCATTATGCGCCCGACAGAGGGCCGGGTCGACTGTCGCGGTAAGATCGCGGCACTTCTCGAGCTTGGCTCGGGCTTCGACGGTGACCTGACGGTGTCCGAGAACACCTACCTCCGCGGTGCTATGCTCGGGTACACGAAGAAGTTTATGGACGAAACCTACGACGCGATAATCGACTTTGCAGAGCTAAGGGAGTTTGAGCACAGACCGTTCAAGCACCTATCAAGCGGTATGAAGTCGCGCCTAGCATTTGCGATAGCCTCGCTCGTCAACCCGGATATACTCATTCTCGACGAGGTTCTCTCGGTCGGTGACGGCGCATTTAGGGTGAAGAGTGAGAAGAAGATGAAGTCGATAATCGGCGGTGGCGCGACCACCATTCTCGTATCGCACTCAATAGCACAGGTTAGGTCGATGTGCAACAAGATACTATGGCTCGACCACGGACGGCAGATAGCCTTTGGCGACGATGTCAAGGGTATATGCGACGCCTATGAGCAATATCTAAAGACCAAGATATTACCAACAAGTATATAATTAATTTTTGAGATACAAAGTAACACAACGCAAAAGGAGAAAACATTTTTATGGTTAAGGTCAGTATCGTAATTCCCATTTACAATGTGGAAAGGTATTTAAGGCAGTGCCTTGATAGTGTCGTAAACCAGACACTTCGCGAGATTGAGATAATCTGCGTTAACGACGGCTCAAAGGACTCTTCTCTTGCTATAATGCAGGAGTACGCAGCAAAGGATGAGCGCGTCAGGATAATTGACAAGCCGAACAGCGGATACGGCAACTCAATGAACCGTGGCTTTGATATGGCGACAGGTGAATATATCGGTATTATAGAGTCGGACGACTATGCAGACCCCGATATGTTTGAGAAGCTATACGCTTGCGCCAAGGAAAACAACCTTGATGTAGCAAAAGCAGGCTTCTATTATTACTACTCCATTCCGGAGGAAGTGAGCACACCCGAGCCTATCGCGACCACCACTATGTGTAAGAGGGTATTCTGCCCTACCACCGACTTTAAGTCAATTCGCGAGCAGGCGGAGTTCTTCAATATCAAGCCTACAATATGGTCTGCTATATATAGACGTGAGTTTATAAGGGAAAACGGCATTCGCTTCAACGAAACGCCCGGTGCATCCTATCAGGACTTAGGCTTTACCTTTAAGGTGTGGGCTACGGCTAAGCGAGTAAAGCTACTTCGCGAGTGCTTCCTACATTACAGGCAGGATAACGAGGCATCAAGCATAAACTCCCCCGGTAAGGTGTATTGCGTATATGACGAGTATCAGGAGATTGACCGTTTCCTTAGCGAGCATCCCGTGCTCCGCGGTAAGCTTGATGAGGTTAAGGCCCGCCTTAAATATGACAGTTATATTTGGAACTATGAGCGTCTTGGCGGAGAATTAAAGGTTGAGTGGATTAAGTTCGCGTCCGAGGATTTCAAAAAGGATATGGAGCTTGGAATATTCGACAAGGAGGTGTTCCCCTGGTATAAGTGGAATGCCCTAAATTACATCATAGAGGATCCCCTCGGATATCACGAGTCGCGTGTAAATGGCGGTGACGGCACAAGGCCTAGTGGTGATGCACCCGATAAAAAGGCGGGCTTCTTTAGACGAGTCGGCAGGGCTATTAAAAAGTTCTTCCGCACCTGGCGTGAGCGTGGCTTTGGCTACGCTATGAGAAGAGCTATTGCAAAGCTGAAAGGTAGGACAGAGAGATGATAGGAAGCGCAAAGGTATCGGTCATTGTCCCCGTATATAATGTAGAAGCATATCTTCCAAAGTGCCTTGAGAGCTGTATCAACCAGACACTCTATGACATAGAGATTATTTGTGTCAACGACGGCTCGACCGACTCATCGGGTAAAATACTGGAACAGTATGCTGCAATAGACGACAGAATTACAGTAATCAACAAGCCGAACGGCGGTCTATCCTCTGCGAGAAATGCAGGCATTGATGTAGCCGGTGGCGAGTGGATAATGTTCCTCGACTCGGATGACTACCTATCGCCCAATGCCTGCGAGCGAGTTTGGGTAGAGGCGCGCGAGGCGTGGACCGAGATTATCGTATTTGGAACAGAAATATTCCCGACCAATCCCGCACCTCTCGACTGGCATTATTGGACCTTACATATTGGCACGAAGCGTTATTATGAGAACTCTGTTATAGCACTCTTTAACGAGCCGGGTGCAAAGCCCTTTGTATGGCGCCAGGCATTCTCTAAGAAGCTGCTCGATAATACCAGAGTAAGATTTGACGAGAGTGTTGGTTATGGTGAGGATATCGTATTCCAGTTTAGCATATTCCCACGCGCTAAGAGCATTGCATTTATAGCCGACAGACTGTACCACTACCGTTGGTACAGAAAGGGCTCTCTTATGGCGTCCTATAACAAGTCGCTCGACTATAAGATAGAGAGCCACCTCTCTATTTCGGAAAAGATTGCCGACTATTGGAATGGTAAGGGCTGGCTCGAAAAGTACCCCTCCTACTTCCTTGGCTGGCTTATGGACTTCATTGTTTACGACCTCACAGCAAACGCCTATGAGAAAAAAACGGAGTATGCCGAGAGAGTAAGAGCACTTATTGCAAAGTACAATCTCGCGCCACAGGTTAAGCACGTTAACGACAATCATAGAGATCTATACAAGCGCCTTATTAAAATGTAAGACGAGGAATAACTAATGAAAAACATAAGCATAGTACCCGACAATCTATGTACGGGTTGTGGCGCGTGCGCCAACAAGTGCCCATTCGGTGCTATAACGATGGAGCTAGACAAGGACGGCTTCGTATCACCTAAACTGAATGACAAGTGCAAGGACTGCGGTCTATGCCTGAGAGTCTGCCCTGTTGAGCACCCGCCGGAAAAGCACAGCAACCCCGACACATACGCTGTTATGGCGGATGACGAAATTCGTCTTAAAAGCTCCTCTGGCGGAATGTTCACGCTGCTGGCGGATGTAATATTCGAAAAGGGTGGCGTCGTCTGCGGCGCAAGGTATAGTAACGACTATATGTCGGTGTATCACGCGTGGGCAACCTCGCCTGAGGAGATGCCCCCACTTCGCGGCTCTAAATATGTGCAGAGCGACACAAGAGATACATACAGAGAGGCCAAGGAGTACCTGGACAGTGGCAGATACGTGCTATATACCGGCTGCCCGTGTCAGATAGCGGGGCTATACAATTTCCTTGGCAAGAGGTATGACAACCTCTACACTGCAGACCTTGTATGCCACGGCTCTAATTCTGTCACGGCATATCAGTCATTCATCAAGGAATACTCCGAGGGTAAGGAGATTGAGCGCGTTGACTTCCGTGATAAGAAATTCTACGAGTGGTCCAGCCCAACGGTTGTCTATTTCAAGGACGGCTCGGTAAAGAAGAGCCCGTGGAATGACGGAAGATGGTATGATGGCTTCCTCGGTGGAATTATCAACAAGGAGTGCTGCTTCAGGTGCCCATATGCAAATGCGGAGAGGGTTGCCGACATAACGCTGGCTGACTGCTGGCAGGTGCACAGAATAAATCGTGAATATGACGATAGAAAGGGCACATCCCTTGTGCTTGTAAACAGCGAGCAGGGACAGAAAATATTCGAGCTCGCCAGAGCGAAAATGAAGCTATGCGCCGAGATACCGCTATCCGAGATAAGAAAATATAACGGTCAGCTCAACAAACCGGCTCCGGAACATCCCTCACGCAAATTCTTCTTCAGTCATATGCACTTTGGTTATCACAAGGCGTTGTGGTATGGTAAGGGTATGCGCTACGATGTAGGTATAGTAGGCTGGTGGTTTGCGTCCAATTACGGTAGCTCTCTGACATATTACGCACTGGCGTCGATACTTTCGGATATGGGTAAGCAGGTTCTGTTTATACCTATCCCGAAGCTTAACGGTACGCCATGGGAACCTGAGACACAGCAGACCATAGACTTCCTTGCAAAGCGATTTAAGATTGGAAGAAACCGTCGCTTCTTCGAGATGAAGAAGTTTAACGACTTCTGCGACTCATTTATGGTTGGCTCGGATCAGATGTGGACACCTGCGACAACAGAGCTTGTAGGCTATACATTCTTCCTGGACTTTGTCGCACCGAATAAGAAAAAAATCGCCTTTGCATCCTCGTTTGGGCATAATAATTTTGGTGGAAATGACCTGATGCGCGAAACCGCGAGCGATTACCTAAAGCGATTTGACGCTATAAGCGTTAGGGAACACACCGGTGTTGATTTATGTCGCGATGTCTTCGGCGTTGAGGCAGAGCAGGTTATTGATCCTGTATTCCTCTGCTCAGTCGAAAGATACGAAGAGCTGCTAACCGATGTAAAGGATGAACTGCCTGAAAGATATCTTCTCTGCTATATCCTAGACCCGACTCTTGAGAAAGAGCACGCGGCAAGGGCAATCGCCGAGAGGGAGGGACTACCCATCATCGCGATAATGGGTATGAAGGAATATTCCTCCAGCAAGGACAAGTGGCGTACTGGCACTATCCTGCCCAAGGTGACAACCGAGCAATTCCTTTACTATATTAAGCACGCATCCTACCTTGTCACAGACTCGCACCACGGCGTATGTATGGGTATAATATTCAAGCGACAGTACTGCGCAATGGTAAATGCCAGCAGAGGTGCTACTCGCTTCGAGGCTGTGGCAGACTCTCTTTGCCTTAGAGAAAGGCTCGTTTACAATCCTCTAGACGCAATTGATAATGATACTATACACAAGCAAATAAATTATGATGCAGTAGAAGAGCGTCTGGTATTCGAAAAGGCTCGCGTCAAGGAATGGCTGGATATGGCATTTGCCAAGGAAACTATTCCCACAATTGAAACGGTAAGGACAACGAGTGCGAGAAATAACGCTCTTGAGCACGATCTTGCAAACATCAAAAGAGATTATGAGGCGCGTATAAAAGCATTGGAGGCGAGGCTAAAGGCAGCGCCAAAGGCGGAGGTTAAGCCCGTAGGATTCCTAACCCGCGTCAAAAACAAGATAAAGAGAATTTTTAAGGGCAAAAATAAAGATTAAGGCGCGATTATGCGCCAATAAAAAAAGGGGGGCGAGGTATGAAGCTCAGCGTTATCATCTGCATATACAATACTGCACAAGAGTACGCCGAGGAATGCCTCGCCTCTATTTTCTCTTCGACGCTTAAGAGTGAGGAATACGAGGTTTTGGTGGTGGATGACGGCTCGACCGTCGACTACTCTAGTCTGTTTTCGCGCTATCCTGTGCGTGTAGTAAGGCAGGAAAATGGCGGTCTACTATCGGCTAGGCTATACGGCATTAGTGAAGCACGAGGTGAGTATATCGCCTTTGTAGACAGCGATGACACGGTGTCGCGCAATTTTCATAGACCTATGCTTATGGCGGCAGAGAGGTATGGGGCTGATATAGTGCTTGGGGCGTTGGCTCTGCATACCGAGCGTACGCGAAGATGCTGCATAAATGACGCGGTGCTCTCGGGTGATGTCGATGTTGCGGGGGATGATGCCCTGCGTTTCTTCACCTCGGGCGGTGGGCGCGACCATGCTGTATATATTCAGTGCAACAAGCTGTACCGCCGTGACCTGCTCTTAAAAACCAAGGCTGATATCGAGGCAACCGATGCTATGTCGCGAAAAATCACCTTTGCCGAGGATGCGCTCCTTAACTTCTTTAACTACAAAAACGCGCATCGCGTGGTGAGCGTGGTTTCCGGCTTCTACTACTAC
>JAZOPN010000036.1:0-48923 GCA_045655565.1 Eubacteriales bacterium
CTAAGGTAACATCCTCGATCCCGACAGTATCTGAAAGTTCACTACTATATATCTGCTTGCCAAATCCGTTATCATATAGCGTGCCGTCTCTATTTCTTGCTACCCAATCATAGGAGTCAATATCAAACTCTACGGTAGCTGGTACACCATAGCCGTTATCAACCCAGGTGATATTCGCTCCGGTCGGAATAAGGAGGTTGGTGTAAATCTTCTTATAGAGAGTTACAGTGTCACCGTCCTTAAGGTTGGCGTCAAGCTCCGAAACCGAGTAAGCGGTGAATTCAGTGCCGTCCGCGCGAACAACATCGGCAACCTTCTCATTCTCAGGGAGATCAGAGAGACAGTATGCAAGCTCGGGGATAGCATCAAGGGTTATGTTCGAGGTGCCAAGGGTATAGTCTGCAAGAGGGCCTTCGTATCCAACAGGGAACTGCTTGATAGTGAAGTTCGCAAGAGAGACAGCCTCGTTTGGAGCTACGGGCTTCCTGTCAGCGTCAACTCGTACTGTCGGCTCCAAGCGAATCCCCTCGAAGAATGCAACATTGGTAGAAGATGTTTTACCAACATAAACACCATCTATGAATATGTAGCACGTAACTGTGCCCGCTGTCGTCTTAGCATCCAGAACAAACGTGATATTAACCCAACCGTCAGAATTGGTCTTGGTGTAATAGTCTGTGTTTTTCACATTTACGCTGAAGTTGTTACCCTCCGGACTAACGGTAAGTTTGGTCTCCATGAGGTTGGTTTTTTTATTCGATGTTTTTCCCCATGTACCCATATTCAAAGTAAGGTCGGTGGCAGAACCGGTTACCGCGTAATCGAAGTCGACAACCAAGAAGTCGGTATCCTTGACCTTGGTGTCGTTATAGGTAGGAGTGCCGAAATAAGCAACCTGTTGTGGACTAAACGCAAGTATGGTGCTTAGATCCCCGGAACCAAATGTAGGGTATGATGTATCCTTATCCCATCCGTCAAAGCCGTAGGTAAACCATCTGGTCTCATCATCCTCACTAGTCTTCTCCTGAAGATTTGGGAACATCATATTACCGTCGGTGACGGCGGTGCCTGCGTTATAGACATAACCCGCGTCGCCTGCCCTCGTATCAAAGTAGTCTTCTATATCGAAGAGCGTCTTTACACCATTTGCATCCGTGTCAGTATCTTCTGCAAAGGCGGAGAACATACCAAACGCAGATACAACGAGCGCTATGATAAGAGTGAGTGACAGAAGTCTGATTTTTCTGTTCATTGTCTTTTTCTCCTTTTCGGATTTTTATTTGTTTTTTGTGAGCCTGCGCCTCGCCCTCGCATGTGAGTACCCCACGGCTATGCCGTAATGCTCTCCGTAGCTTAACTCCGTCTGTATTGCTCGCTTTTCTCATCTTGCAATACTTACGCGATGCCGTATAACATCTTGTATGTCGGATAGGACTTAACCGGCGGAGCCGATGATAATCGGTTCTGCCGCAAAGACGGGGCGCCCCGTCTTCTTCTCACGCGAGTGCTCGCGCGAGTTAGTAGTAAAGTCATTTTAGCACAAGAAAATCGAAAAGTCAATAGTTTTGTACTAATTAATAATAATTTATTCATTTTCTTAATAATAATTTATTCATCTTTATGCTAATCTATGACCCGAGTTGCGGTGGGATTATATTATTTTAGTTATCTGAATATCGAAAAGTGCCGTTATGATACTGCGACAGGGGTAATACTAGCCATAGGCACGACAACCGTCCTCTCAGTCCCGTCATCGGCAGACTCAATGAGTATGCTGACCGAGGAATTGGCGCGCGCGGTATACATTACATCTATAAGCTCATACATTCTGGTTATCTCGTAGGTTTTGCCATCTATGGTGACCGACTTCACGACATCGCCAACCTTAACCTCGTTTCTGATAGGTGAGTTCTGTTCAACCGATACAATTTCAACAACCTCGCGCTTCAGGACCTTGCCGGCTTCCTTGTCATTCTCGGTGTATACATATTCGGTATATAGCTCCTTTGCCGAGAGCGATATTCCCACAAGATATCTGTATGGGTGCCAGGTGTCGTCCTTACCGTCGCAGTGGTCGATGATATTATCTGTTACATTTTTCGCGACATTTGAGGGAATGGCATAGCCGATATTGTCAATATCTGTGGATGCATTCTTCGCGTTTACAATACCGATAAGCTCGCCCTTGTCGTTGAAGAGGCCGCCGCCGGAGTTGCCACTGTTAACCGCCGCATCGATACGGATGAGCCTGTGCTGCACCGTGGAATAACCGTCGGCTGTCTTCATTGTGATGTACTCGCTATCCACATTGACAGCCCCCACAGTAGCAGAGATGCCACCAGCCGCAGGGTTGCCTATCGCGATAGCCGTATCGAGAATTGCAACCTTTGAGGAGTCGGCAACAGTCACCGCCATAGCATTGCTCTCTACGAGGACGCGGCTACCCTCAACCTTAAGCACCGCGATATCAAGAGACATAGAGCCACCGATATACTTCGCCGGGATGTTATACTTCTCGCTATCCTGCCCGTATAGGCGAAGAACAATATTGTCACTGACGTGATACCCATTATTTGCATACGCGTCATAAACCACGTGGTAATTGGTGATGACATAGGCTGTGCCTGCCTGTTTGTCAAGCTTATAGATAACACCTGCGCCATTCGAGGTCGAGGTGGAATATCCGTTACCGACATAGGCGATAACCTTTACTGCCGAGAGCACCGCCTTAGCAGCTGCTACGAGGTTGGCACTACCTGTATTATTGATGGTTATATTATAGTTTGGCGAGTTTTCTATCGTGGTGCCGCCGCCCATATACCCCGCCAGCATCTGCTCGACCTCTTCCTTAGTCATATAATCGTTGTTATCTCTATACATAAGGCAAGATGACAGAGTTGTGACGAGCATAATCAGTGTTAATAAAAGCCCTATCGCTCTAATAGCATTCTTTTTTGTCTTCATTTGTTCTCCTCTTGCGTGCGAAATCGCACAATTATCTATGCTTAGTATACACCGCTTTTATTAATGCAATGTTACAAAATATTAAGGAATTTTTGTACTTATGTGGTGTTTTTTCAAAATTTTAGGTTGTTTTATGTTCTGTGATATGATTTTGGCGTCGTGCCGGAGCACAACGCCATATTTTCATTATAAATCCGTCTCTATGTACGGCTTGAGCACCAGAGCATCCTCAAAGTCGAAATCAGTCGGGTCGATATCATCAAACAGACCGTAGTGCAGAGGAACTGCGCAGTGCGCACCAATCTCATAGGCGAAGTCGGCAGCGTCACGCGCATTCATATTGTTACCCTTCCCGTTTATGGGCAGGAATGCATAATCCACGCCATTCTCAACGAGGTCGAGCACATCGTCAATAACATCGAAGTTATATAGCGTGTCACCGGAGATGTAATAGGTCTTCTCACCATCGTCAATTATGAAGCCGCAGGCATCCGGATCGCTGTGTGCCGCCCTGACAGAATAAAATGTAACGCCACACTCACTCCACACACTATGGGGTGAGAGAAGAACATAGTTGTGCTCGCCACCCATCTTGACAAGCTCACGATACGCGCCCTCCGACGCTAGAACGCACTTGGGGCTTCTGCCCTCACCGAGATATACCGAGAGTGTCTCGGGGTCAAGATGATCGAGGTGCTTATGTGTTATAAGGATAACATCAGGCTCAAGGTCAAAATATTCCTCCAAGACAGGTATTCTCCTGTGCTTAGCCTCGCAGATCTTGCCAACAGAGTCAGATAGATATGGGTCTACGAGTACGGTTATCTTATCCGACTGAAGAAGCAGTCCTGCCTGTGTTAGCCAAGTTACTTTCATAATAAATCTCCTTGTGTAAACTTTTGTTAGTATTTATATTGACCTATGGGTGCTATTTAGCATTACTTACTAGAGCAGGATAATAAGCCCTATTATGCCACATACCGCCCCGATTATCGCCCCCGCAATGCAGTCGCGAATAAAGTGAACACCTCGCAAAACTCGACACGCCCCCAGGCTAACGCCCGAAAGAAGCACTATCGCGCCAAGGATTGGCACTGATGTCAGAAAGAGCGTGCCAATAAGGAATGACGAGAAGACATGGCGTGAGGGAAAGGATGAACCGCTCTTTTTCCGCGGTGGCTCTATACCAAGAGAGGTAAAGTCGTAGATTTCATACGGGCGCGGCGCTGATAGCACGCATCTAAATACCGACAAGATAATAAACGGCACTGCCGATACCGCGATGCACATTACCCCCTTCATATTATCCGAAAGAGTGGAAAGTGTGACAAGAGCGGCATACGCCACGACGGTGAACACCACCGCCACGCGGTCAACAAGCCTAAGTGTGGACACCAGCCACCCCTTACCATACACCTCTCGATATATTTTCTCGTAATCTATCATATAGCCCCCGGATTATAGTTTATTACGCTTTCTTGGTGAATTTCGCCATAACCCTGCTGATAAGTCCGGCAAGTGGCGCGCGAACAAGGTGCATAAGGAATGCCGAGGCAACGCCCATAACCAGCATTATAGCAAGTATCATCGGGTCGCGAACAGCATCGACAAAGCCGAAGCCGAATATACCGTCGAGCAAAAAGCCGGCAGCAACACCGCCGATAAGCAGACCACCCACAAGGGCGGCAACACCCAGACGCCACTTGGTATAAGGACGGCAGATGTTCGTTAGGTTGATATAACCAACAACGGTAACGATGCACATCGCGATGCCATCTCTTAGTGCGTTATCCATTGGATAACCGCTATATCTACTAAAGATAAGAAGTGCTAGCGTGGGGATAAATATAGCCACCGCGTATGGCGCACTACAAGTCAGGACATACTCAAGGAAGTTGCCCTTGATGCGCTCGTTATTAGGCTCAAAGGCGAGCAAGAACGAACCGATACCAATGATGAAGAACTCAAGGAATAAGAGGTTCTTAGACTCGAGGGGATAGCCTGTCCAGGTGCATACTGCAAAGAGGGCAAGGAGCATCGCGAATATAGTCTTCATAACGAAAAGGGATGCCGAGCCGCGCACATTGTTTATACAGCGTCTTCCCTCTCTTACAACCTCGGGCAGGTGGCTGAAGTCGGAGTCTAGAAGAACTATCTGCGAGATAGCGCGCGCAACCTCGCTGCCATCAGCCATCGCGATGGCGCAGTTTGCTTCCTTTAGAGCAAGGGTGTCATTAACACCGTCACCCGTCATAGCCACGGTGTGACCGTGCGACTTCATTGTCTTTATGAGCAGCACCTTCTGCTCGGGGGTAACTCTGCCGAATACGGCGTGTGTCTGTGCCGCGAGGACAAGCTGCTCATCCGAGAGACCGTGACAGGAAATATACTTATCGGCATCCTTGATGCCTACCTTGGCAGCAATAGCGGAGACGGTAGCGGCGTGGTCACCCGAGATGACCTTGACCGTAACATCCTGCTCCTGGAAGCGCCTGATTGTGTCCTCAGCACCCGGTCTTATACGGTCCTCGAGCGCGATTAAGGCAACGCCGACACCGTTTGCCCCCTCATCGAGACTGTCAAGTCTCGCAAGAAGAAGAACGCGCTCACCGAGCGAGGCGTGAGAGGCAATCTTCGCCTCAAGTTCTTCTGTAACAGGGCAGGGTACGAAGTGCGGTGCGCCAATGGCATACACGCCAAGCCCCTCAATCTCTGCCGCAGAGAACTTTCTCTCCGAGGAGAACGGTATCTCAGCGAGGAATGTAGCATCACTTCTTCCAAAGTGCTCTATCAGGGCGCGAGAGGTGGCATTGACAGCATCCTCACGGCTCTCAAGAGCCGACATAACCTTCGCGATTTCGTCCTCACCGAGGTCACCCAGCCTTATAACATCCGAGACACGCATTGTGCCATCGGTGATTGTTCCGGTCTTATCAAGGCAGAGCACGTCGGCACGTGCAAGCATCTCTATTGAGTACATATCCTGCACAAGCGTCTTTTTGCGCGCCAGAATCATCACGCTAAGCGAGAGAGTTATGGTAACAAGCAGATACATACCGGCTGGTATCATCGCAATAACCGAGCCGCAGGTTTTCTCTGCTACGAGCTTCGCGTGCTCGAATGCGGTACTTACCGCACCCGAATACACAAACCAGTTACAGATAAATGTAAGTATTGTGACAGGCACCATAAAGATGCCGATACATTTAATAAGCGTGTCGAGAGCGCGAAAGAGGTTGGAGGTCGGCGCCTTATGCTTCTTCGCGGCAGACTCAAGAGTGTTTATGTAGTTGTCCTCGCCTACCCTGTCAACCTCGGCATACACCGAGCCACTGACAAGGAAGCTACCCGCAAACAGACGGTCGCCCGCCTGCTTCTTGACCGGCACAGACTCGCCTGTGAGCATACTCTCGTTAACCTCGCAGATACCGGAGAGGACTATCGCATCAGAGAGTATCTGCCTTGAAATCTCGAGCTTCATCACATCACCGACAACAATTCTGTCGGCAGGCACCTCTCTTAGCACACCGTCACGCACAACGCTGGCGCGCGGGTCGGTGGTAACCGATAGGCGCGAGACAACAAGCTTCGCGCGGATTTCCTGTATTATAGCAATCAATATATTAGGTATAACAACAGCAGCAAATGTAAGGTTGCTGAAGCTACCAAAGGATATCATAATCACCGCTATAATAGCGTAAACAAGGTTAAAGACCGTACATAGATTATCAAAGATAATTCTGCCGTAGCTCTTGCCGTGTTTTTTCTTTATGCAGTTTGCCTGCCCCTCTCGCTCTCTCTTTTCCGCCTCGGCAGTGGTTAAGCCGATGGGTGTGTCAGTGGAATATTTCACCATTTCTTCATTACTCATTACTAAAAACCTCAATCTAAAGCTACGCTTGGGCGATGGGAGAGCCACCACGGGCAGAAATACCACCAAAACCCGAGCCACGCACACAAATTATAAATCAAATATAATATATCAAAAACCGAGGGCAATGTCAACTGCGCGCGCGTAATTTCTTATTAACCAAGCTTTATTTTATATATTACACTTGACAATATCGACAAGTTGTGGTAAGATAACGATGTAACAAACAAAGGCTATGACGAAGACAGTAGACGTGTATGAGGGGTCACAGAGAGTTGGCGTAGGTGGGAGCCAACACCCGGTAAGCACGCCGAATATCACTTCCGAGCCGCAAATGCGAAAATGGCGTAGCACGTCACAAGTAGTGTCTGCCGACGGTCAGCGCGTAAGACTGACGCATATTGTCAGATATGTGAAATAGGTGGTTTTTTCCGTTTCCATATTGGGGACGGTTTTTTATTTTGTTTTTATTACATTCATATAGCCGAGTATGGTGCTCCCAAAAGGGAGAGAGAGGAGAAAGAATGGCAAGAGAGATCTATGAGAAGGTGTCAACCAATCTAGACTTTGTCAAAAGAGAAAAGGAGACCCGAGCCTTTTGGGAGGCAAGCGGAGTTTTCGAGGAAAGCATCAGGATGAGAGAGGGCTGTGAGGGCTTCACATTCTATGACGGCCCACCCACAGCTAACGGCAAGCCGCATATCGGCCACGTGCTCACACGTGTTATCAAGGATATGATACCGAGATACCACACTATGAAGGGTAGGCACGTCATCCGTAAGGCAGGTTGGGATACACACGGTCTGCCTGTTGAGCTGGAGGTCGAGAAGAAGCTCGGCATCGACGGCAAGGACCAGATTGAGGCATACGGACTTGAGCCATTTATCGGGCACTGCAAGGAGAGCGTATGGAAGTATAAGGAGATGTGGGAGGACTTCTCGGGCACTGTCGGCTTCTGGGCTGATATGGAGCACCCCTATGTCACCTACACCAATGATTTCATAGAGTCCGAGTGGTGGGCTCTTCGTCGCATTTGGGACAAGGGCCTAATCTACAAGGGCTACAAGATTGTTCCCTACTGCCCACGCTGTGGCACACCGCTGTCCTCGCACGAGGTAGCTCAGGGATACAAGACTGTCAAGGAGCGTTCGGCTATCGCGCGCTTCAAGTGCGTGGGTGAGGACGCATACTTCCTCGCCTGGACAACCACACCCTGGACACTTCCATCGAATGTTGCGCTCTGCGTAAACCCGAAGGATACCTACTCTAAGGTTAAGGCGGCTGACGGCTACACCTACTATATGGCAGAGGCACTGCTCGATAAGGTGCTCTCGCCCCTAGCCAAGGAGGGTGAGGCTGCATACGAGGTGCTCGCTACTATGGCAGGCTCTGAGCTCGAACACAGAGAGTATGAGCCACTCTTTGAGTGTACCGCCAAGGAGGCGGAAAGACAGGGTGCTAAGGCTCACTTTGTTGTATGTGACAGCTATGTAACAATGTCTGACGGTACTGGCATCGTACACATCGCGCCCGCATTCGGTGAGGATGACTCGCGCGTTGGTAAGAAGTACGGCCTACCCTATGTTCAGTTTGTTGACGGTAAGGGCGAGATGACCGCTGAGACGCCATACGCCGGCGTATTCGTCAAAAAGGCTGACCCGATGGTTATTGCCGACCTTGACCGTGAGGGCAAGCTCTTCTCTGCTCCTAAGTTCGAGCACGAGTATCCCCATTGCTGGAGATGTAACACACCTCTTATTTACTACGCGCGCGACACCTGGTTCATTAGAATGACCGCGGTGCGTGACGAAATAATCAGAAACAACAACACTGTTAACTGGATACCCGAGAGTATTGGTAAGGGAAGATTTGGCGACTGGCTTGAGAACATTCAGGACTGGGGACTATCCAGAAACAGATATTGGGGTACACCGCTTAACATCTGGGAATGTCCCTGCGGACACCGTCACTCCATCGGCTCTATCAAGGAGCTTCGCGAAATGTCGGACAACTGCCCCGAGGATATCGAGCTTCACCGTCCATTC
The DNA here is from genome assembly GCA_045655565.1 of Eubacteriales bacterium. GTDB lineage: Bacteria > Bacillota > Clostridia > Oscillospirales > CAG-272 > UBA1740. The sequence continues at coordinate 8,881 of JAZOPN010000036.1, forward strand.
ATCGACAATGTAACGCTTAGATGCCCTAAGTGCGGCGGTGAGATGAGGCGTGTCAGCGAGGTTATCGACTGCTGGTTTGACTCCGGCTCGATGCCCTTTGCACAGTGGCACTACCCATTTGAGAATGAGGATCTCTTTAAGTCGCAGTTCCCGGCTAACTTCATTAGCGAGGGTGTAGACCAGACCCGCGGTTGGTTCTACTCGCTTATGGCTATATCTACACTAATCTTCGACTGCGCACCCTACAAGAATGTTCTCGTGCTCGGTCACGTCCTCGACAAAGAGGGACAGAAGATGTCGAAGTCTAAGGGTAACGCTGTCGACCCGTTCGAGGCACTGGAGGCTTATGGCGCAGACGCTATCCGCTGGTACTTCTACTCCAACTCCGCGCCCTGGCTTCCCAACCGCTTCTTCGGCGAGGCTGTTGTCGAGGGACAGAGAAAGTATATGGGTACGCTATGGAACACCTATGCGTTCTATGTTCTTTACGCGAACATTGACGGCTTCGACCCGACACAGTTCACACTTGATGTATCCACCCTCTCGGTAATGGATAAGTGGGTGCTCTCTAGGCTCAACTCCACCGTTAAGGCTGTGGATAACTACCTTGAGAACTACAAGATTACAGAGGCAACCCGCGTGCTAGAGAGCTTTGTTGACGACCTCTCGAACTGGTATGTACGCCGTAGCCGTGAGCGCTTCTGGGTCAAGGGTATGCCCACCGACAAGGTGAATGCATATCTCACCCTCTACACCGCCCTTGTTACCGTTGCTAAGATTTCTGCTCCTATGATACCCTTTATGACCGAGGATATCTACCGCAATCTTGTATGCTCGGTTGACAAGACCGCGCCCATCTCGGTACACCTCTGCGACTTCCCTGTTGCCGACGAGGCTATGATAGACAATGCACTTGAGGAGAATATGAAAGAGGTTGTAGAGATTGTTGTTCTCGGCCGTGCCTGCCGTAACGCGGCGGCTATCAAGAACCGTCAGCCTATCGCGCGTATGTATGTCAAGGCGGATAAGACCCCCGATGAGAGCTTCGTTCCCGTTATTGCCGAGGAGCTTAATGTCTGCGAGGTTATCTTCACAGACAATGTCCGCGAGTTTACAACCTATACCTTTAAGCCGCAGCTTCGCACCGTCGGCCCGAAGTACGGTAAGTACCTCGGCGGTATAAGAAATACCCTCGCTACCCTCGATGGTAACGCGGCTATGGACGAGCTTGAGGAAAAGGGTGCTGTAACATTCACCGTCGGTGATGCCGAGATTGTCCTAACTCGCGATGACCTGCTCATCGAGATGACCAAGAAAGAGGGCTTCGAGTCGCTCAGCGACCACGGCACAACCGTTGTCATCGACAAGAACCTCACCCCCGAGCTTATTGAGCGCGGTAATGTGCGCGAGATTATCTCGAAGATACAGACAATGCGTAAGGACTCCGGCTTCGAGGTTATGGATAGAATTAAGGTTGCCTTCACAGGTAACGCGACAGTTGAGGCTATCGCTACGAGAAACTCAGACGAGATTTCCGACGAGACCCTCGCAGACGCACTCCTAACCGATACCACCCTCGCTAACGCCAAGGAGTGGAGCATCAACGGCGAGAACGTCACCATCTCTGTCGAAAAGGTTTAATTTCTTAAATGGGCTGTGACAATTAGTCGAAGCCCAAATAAAAATCACCGAGGTATTGTTAGCAGTACCTCGGTTTTGTTTGCCTTATTGTTATGAGAAATATTAAAAATCGTGTCTTGCACCACAGTCACTGCCAAGTGCTTCGAATATACAAACTATGTTCTCGATTTGCATAAAGCACTCATCATCCTCAAGGGTGCTATCCTCCAAAACCTTTTTAATACTCTCAAGTGCCGTATAGCACGCTGATGACAAAATTTTTGAAATAAATATTTCATCCTCGTCATCTGTAATCCTTCTCGCCCTGTTCAATATTTGTTGCCATAATTCCATAATAGCACCTCTACATCCCTTTTAATAGCATAGTAACACACTTTTTTCAAAAAGTCAACCCGTATTCGGGTAATGTGTTCGTTTTTTAAGGTTATCATTATATTAACCCGAAAGCGGGTAACGGATAATCGAGGTGTGATATGAAATACAACGAGATTTATATTAGGCGAATTAGAGAGCTGTGCGATAAGAGAGGCATAGCCGTCAACAGACTTGCAACAATGTCGGGCGTTAAGCAATCAACACTTGATAATATTGTAAGAGGGCTAACTAAAAATCCCGGCGCACGGACGCTACACAAAATTGCTACGGCATTTAATATGACGCTCGCGGAATTCCTCGATTTTGATGAGCTAAACAACTATTGCTTCGATGATATAGAGCCTTAGTTGCATTTTTGAAAAATAATGGAGGAAACGGTACGTACTCTAAAGTACGGTTCTGGAAAGTCAATGGAATACGTTACCTACTGATAGGAAGGACGGGAAATTGTAACAATTTCCCGTCCTTTTTATACGATCATCAAATATAAGCTTTATTCTCAGCAGTATTTTCTTCTTTGTTTTTTGGATCAAATTCGGGAAAACAGAGCAAATAATAGTCGCACTCGTGGCAACAACATTCAAAGCCTTGCTCTCCGTTGCCAAGACAAACATCAGTCCTTCCTGGTGTGAGTTCTATGCCGGTAATATCTATAACATTTTTGGGAATATGCTTGCTCATATATCCTCCTATCAGCATACAAAAAGTGCGCCAACCGAAGTCAGCGCACCGAAAAATGCGAACTCCAAGTTGTCGCCAAACGAACTTATACGCAGATAGGCATTTTCACACCATCAAACGGGAGTCGCATTTTTACCAAATGTCTATCGTTTAATGATGTGCGAAAAAGGGTATAGTTATTCCCTAAAGAAAAATATACCTATCAGCGCAATTATTAAGTTCGTTTGGCAAAATTATTATAGCACGATTCTTGCGGTTTGTAAATGGATTTAGTGAAATTTTGAAAAATCACCTTCCGGGAAGAAGAACGTCATTTTTCTTGACAAGCACTGCATTAGTGGAGACAAACGCAAAAAACGGCATACCTCTTTCAATATAAAGCGTATTCTTGAAAAACTGTCCTTTAGAGAACGGCTCTAAATCTCCGTTCTTTTTGGCTGTTTAAGGCGGATTGTAATTTCCGGTTAACCGATATTAAGGGAGTGCTTTCTGAGTTCGACAGTGCTTTTCTACCATTTCGTCTGCGCTGACAATAAACTAGACGCACATTCTTTACATTTTCTATCGAGTGTGCTACAATATATGGGTAATAAAAAGAAAGGGGGACTGTATGAAAAGCATTGTTCTTGGGATTGTCGCGCACGTTGACGCGGGAAAGACAACGCTGACAGAGGGTATGCTATACCTCTCGGGCACGACCGACAGGCTTGGTAGAGTGGACAAGCGTGATGCCTATCTTGACACGCACACCCTAGAGCGCGAGCGCGGAATAACAATATTCTCAAAGCAGGCAATCATAGATTATCGCGACTCACATATCACGCTAATAGACACCCCCGGACATATAGATTTTTCCTGCGAGTGCGAGCGTTCGCTCTCGATACAGGACTATGCTGTGCTTGTGGTTAGCGCGGTCGATGGTGTTACGGCACACACGCGCACACTCTGGCATCTGCTAGCCGCAAGGAGAATACCTACAATAATATTCGTCAACAAGTGCGATATTGCCGACAGACGGCGCGAGGACCTGCTCGCCGAGGTCAAGAACGCGCTAAGCATACACGCGACAGACTTCGCGAGTGATGATACAGATGAGTTTTACGAGGCGGTTGCCGGTGCCGACACCGCACTGATGTGCGAATACTTTGACACAGGTGTCGTCCTACGCAAGCATATAGGCGCGGCGATACGCCGCCGCACGGTATTCCCCGTACTCTTCGGCTCGGCACTAAAGATGCGCGGTGTTGAAGAGCTTTTAACCGTACTTGACAGGTACACTATTATGCCTGAGTACCCCGAGATGTTCGGTGCTAGGGTGTATAAGATAGACCGCGACACACAGGGGCGCAGAATAGCATTCGCAAAGATAACGGGCGGTAGCCTCACACCTAAGAGCGTCATAACCTTTAAGACGCGCGGTGGTGATATAGCAGAAGAAAAGGTCGAGGAGCTTCGCCGTTTCTCCTCGGATAAGTCCGAGCCACTAAAGCTTGCAACACCCGGAACGGTGTGCGCGATATACGGCACGCACCATACAGAGGCAGGCACAGGGCTGGGATTTGAACAAAATGATACGACTATGCTATCCCCCGTGTTGGATTATCGCATAATTTTGGATGACGGTACAGACCCATATAATGCCTATCTAAAGCTCGCGCCACTAGGCGAGGAAGACCCCTCATTGTCGCTAAAATACGATGCCGAAGCAAAGGAAATCAGGGTAAGTCTTATGGGCGAGATACAGCTCGAGGTGCTTTCCCACATAATGCGTGAGCGCTTCGGTATAACGCCGCACTTTGACGAGGGTAAAATTCTCTACCGTGAGACAATAGCCGAAAGCGTGATAGGCCGAGGTCACTTCGAGCCACTGATGCACTATTCCGAGGTTCATTTGAGGATTGAGCCTATGCCCGAGGGCACAGGTATTATTGCGACGACCGAATGCGATACCGACAGCCTATCCTTGAATTGGCAACGCTTAGTTATGACGCATATAAAGGAGCGCACACACAGAGGTGTTATGATTGGTGCGCCACTAACCGATGTAAAAATCACGCTTATCGCAGGCAAGGCGCACCTTAAGCACACCTCCGGCGGAGACTTTCGCCAGGCCACCTATCGGGCGATAAGACAAGCGCTAAGAAAGGTCGGAACTGTAATACTTGAGCCAACATTCGACTTCAGGATAGAACTCCCGAGTGAAAGCCTCGGTCGCGCACTGACCGACATTACCAATATGCGCGGTACAGTATCGGCGCCCGACTTTATGGGTGATACCGCGATTATTACGGGAAGCTGTCCTGTGGCAACAATGCGTTCCTATCCTATGACTTTGCGGGCGTACACACGTGGCGAGGGGCGAATAGCCCTCACCATCGGCAGATATGCACCAGTCGATGACCCGACAGAGCTTGTGGGAAAAATAGGATATGACCCCGACCGCGACGAAAGGCAAACCGCCGACTCGGTATTCTGCAAGGGTGGCTCAGGATATACTGTGCCGTGGCACGAGGCGGATGACCTAATGCACATCAAGACCGAGGATGGCGGTGTAAAAGATGACGGTGGTGATGTCCCGATAAGGGCGCGAGCCGTCAGTTACCGAGGTACTGTCGAAGAGGACCAAGAACTGGAACGCATTTTTGAGGCGACATATGGTAAGCCGAGACGCAGGAGCTATTCCGAGCGCGCAGAAAATAAAGCGACTGCCATAGAGCCAAAAAGACGCGGAAAACCGCGCCCGAAAGGTGATGAGTATGTAATACTAGACGGATATAATGTCATATTCGCCTGGGACGACCTGCGCCCTACCAAGAACATCGACTTTTCCCTCTCACGCGAGATACTCACAAGGCTGATGTGCAGTTACTCTGCATTCAAGAGGTGTCGCGTTATTATCGTCTTTGACGCGCACAGGGTTAAGGACGGCAAGGGAAGCATCGAGAAGTATGGCGATGTAACGGTTGTCTACACTAAAGAGGCAGAGACCGCCGACACCTACATCGAGCGCGCGACCTACCAGATAGCACCGACAAACTATGTACGCGTTGTTACCTCAGACCTTGAGGAGCAGTATATCATTTTAGGCAACGGAGCACTGCGCGTCAGCGCAAATGAGTTTAAGCTCGAGATGGCATCTGTTGCCCTAGAGATGGAAGAGGTAATCGAGAAATATAAAAGGAAGTGAATGTCGGCACACAAAAAAGGCAGACATACGCTTATTATAGATCAAAAATTGCCGGCATAGGCAAAAACCATAACAAAAAGCTCGGTATCACGCAGGAAGCGTGGTATCGGGCCTTTTACTTGTTAAATATAGTAGCTGTCTTGTTACAACCTTGCTTAAATGCTTAAACTATTCGGTTATAGATTTACTTAACCGATTAAAATATTCTATTATAGCTTTGCACGGACAACTAAATTATTCCGTTACAGCCACAGGCGCATACGCCTTTGCGGTGTATTCGGTGACACCAAGCAGGGTCTCACCATCCACCTGAAGCGCGCAAGGTCTATCGAACTTGACTGTAATCTCCTTCCCGCGAAAAACGGTGACATGCTTCTCCTTCTTTATATGCTCACCCTTAAATATCGAGGGGAATATCATAAGCGTCCTTAGCTTGCCCGAGCCGTGGAATACCATTAGGGAAAGTGTGCCATCAGGGTTATCCCTCTTCTGGTCGGGGGTGGGTATCATACCGCCGCCATAGTGACTGCCAAGCATAGTGGGTGCTATCCACACCTTTTTATATGTATGCTCTACCCCATCTACCACAATCGTGGCATTAACCGGCTTGAAGTTAAAGAGTAGCCCCGTGATTGCGATAGATGTATAGTTAGGCTGCTTACCCTTCAGCTTCATCTTGTCACCAACCTCACAGCAATAGCCGTCTATACCATAGCCAACTCCATTGATGAACTTATATGTTTTACCCTTAACGGTAACGCTCGGAAGATTTCTTATGTACTCATCTATTGCTATCGGCTCTTTTGTATCCTGCTTTCCAATATCGAGCGCAAAGTCGTTTCCTGTACCACAGGGCATATAGTATATAGGACAGGGCGCGGTAATGCCATCGGTCGCATTGATAAACCTATTGAGCGTGCCGTCGCCACCGCAGATAATGAGACTCTCCGGCTCATCGAGGCTCTCGTAAAATTCCTTGTAGTCGGTTATGCCCTCCATATTAATAAGGGAAATTTCCTCCTCGCGTGAGAGGCCCTCGGCTATATCGTGGCTCTCGCCCTGCCCGGAATACGGGTTATAAAGTGCGTATTTCATAGTGCTTACCTCACAATCATAATGAATGATAAATGCTGCATTTTGTCTTAAAAATACTACTCTATTATTAACCGAATATTAACTTACGAAATTTCTTGTCGCATCTTAGAGAAAAAATGCACCATCACCCCCATATAAGAGAAATCGACAAGTGCATTTAGTTGTTTTATGGCGTCAAGCTATTTTTTGAACCTTTGGAAGAGTAACAACGAAGATTATTCTACCATAGTCGCATAGCACGGTTACCTTCGCGTGATGTAATTCGAGCACCCTGCTCACTATCGCAAGGCCGATACCGCTACCCTGTGTGGCGTGCGCCTCGTCTGCCTGATAGAACTTAGCGAAGAGCCTTGTGCGCTTCTCCTCGGGTATCTCCTCGCCCTCGTTGCTGACACGGATTTCAAGCGAATCACCCTGATCAGCCACCGAAATCTCGACACGCCCCCCATCGGGAGAGAATTTCACAGCATTGTCGATTAGGTTTATCCATACCTCCTCAAGAAGTTCTTCATCCCCCTCTATTATATGCTCGTCGAGGTCCATATCGAGTACAATTCCCTTTGCCGACCACTTAGGCTCAAGGACTAGGATGGCAGAGCGTATCTCCTCGGAGAGGTTAAACTCTCTTATATTTGAGAGTATGTTTTGGTTTTCAAGCTTAGTGAGGTTTAGAACGCTTGTAGCCATCGTAGCAAGCCTGCGCGACTCATGCTCTATGACCTCAAGATACTGCTGCCTCTCATCCTCTCCGAGGTCCTCGCGAAGAAGTAGCCTCGCAAAGCCCGCGATAGACACGATAGGTGTCTTAAACTCGTGTGAGAAGTTGTTGACAAAGTCACCCCTGAGCATCTCGGTGCTCTCAAGCTCGGTTGCCAGACGATTGAAGCTCTCGGATATCTCATCAAATGTAGAGTTGTTATAAAACACGCCCTTAAATGATAACCGCGCCTTAAAGTCGCCCGCGGCGAGCCTGTTCAGTCCGTTTATCAGTCGGTTGATTGGGCTAAGCGGAAACTTACTTAAAAGGAATACCAAAACATAGCCAATCAGCGCACTCGCCACCATCATAAGAACGAGAACGAGCCAGGTATCAAGCATCGTCTCGCCACCCATTATAAACTCTATAAGGAATACTATTCCCGCGGATATGATTATCGCCGAGAGAAGTATAACGAAAACGAAAAACGAGAACAAGAGGGTGAGCGACATTCGTGTATTTCTTATACGCAAAAGTGGTGTATTCCCTGTCCCCTTGCTCATTTTTTCACCGCCTTATAGCCGAGACCGCGCACCGCCTCAATTTCAAACTCGCCCCAATCCTCGAACCTACGGCGAAGTCTGGCGATATGCACCGTCAAGGTTTCCCAGCCTGTGTCGCTATCCGGCCCCCAAATCTCATCCATTAATTGTATGCGTGTGAATATCCTACCGGGATATGATAGCAGTTTATATAGGAGCATAAACTCCTTTTGCGGAAGTTCCTGCACATCTTCACCACGCGTTACCGTCAGAGCATCATAGTCGAGCACAACCGAGCCAACCTCAATACGCCTCTCACTGGCAATCTTAGCGCGGCGCAAAAGAGCCTTAATACGAAACAGCATCTCCTCGTCATCTACGGGCTTGGTCATATAGTCATCCGTCCCAACAAGGAATCCACGATGCTTGTCCTCGGGCAGCTGCTTCGCCGACACCATGAGAATGGGTAGATTAGCATTGTTCTCCCTTATAAGCCCGGTGAGTTCATACCCATCCACCTCGGGCATCATAATATCAATTACCGCAAGGTCGATATGCTCCCTATCCATAATCTCCAGAGCCTCTTTTCCGTTGGCGGCAAGTTGTACAGTGTAACCCGCGCGACTTAGAACCGCTGAAAAAAGCAGTCTGATATTCTTATCGTCATCACAAACTAGTATTCTAAACATAATCCCTCTCTCCTGTCGGGCGCAATTTGTCACGAGACACATCCTCAAAAAAACGAAAGACACAAGGCTATCTCTTGTGTCTTTCTATCTAAAACTAATTAGTCATACTGACAAACTATTCTAACTGTACCCCTATCGGTAGAGTAGTTAATAGTAGCCTGACCAATCTCCGTGCCCGCCTCGCTCTCAGCCAAACGAAGCTCAAGGCTAGCGTCGGAGGGAAGATCTACGCCGAGGACTGCCTCTGTGTTAGCCTTCGCAATATTAACGGTGAGAATACCTCTCGCCACGATATATGACTTGATAGTCTTGGTAAGGTCAATTTTGATACCCGTAGCCGCGAAAACGCTGGCGTTAACATCGCCCGTAACAGTACCGTCAGCCGAGATGGTAGCAGAGCCTGTGACGGTCTCTTTCATTTCATTATCCTTACCGGATACAATCGTGGGGTTCAGCTTCTCGTATTTATACTCAAGTGTAGCTGTGCCATCCTCATTATAGGCTACAGTGTATTTACCCTTAAGCTCGATATCAAACTCGGTGTCATATGTGGTAACATCAATAATAGCCGAAGCCGGTGTTGTATTTGCTATTGCCTCGGTATATTCTGTGAGTTCACTACTCTCAGGCGAACAAGACGCAAGAGCAAAGACGAGAGTAATAGCCATAATAAGTGCTATGATCTTTTTCATATCATCCAATCCTTTTTTGCCCCGGTTTAGGGGAGACGTTTTTATTCATATAAAGCCGCATAAAGACCCATTACTGCATATTAATATTAACGATGTCGTACTTATAAGTGGCATCAACAGAGACCTTCATCTCATCAACACCGGTTTCGGTATTAACAGGAATTGTCCACTCAACTCTAATACCGGTAACAACGCCGCCCGCTACGGTGATAGTAACAAGCGCATCTGCCTTAATAGCGGTCTCAAGCTTGGGGAATACAGTGGGTGCATCGGCAGCGGAAAGCGTGAACTTCATAGTGTTATTAGAGAATGTCGCATTCTTAATAACCGATGTGTTATCAAGGTTTATCGCCATACCGCCACGAGCAGGAACAAAGGACTCTATATCCTTGTCGTATGTAACGCCGAAGTCGGAGCTAACGCCCAGAGACTCCCTGTAATACTCGGTAGTGTCAATCGACTTTCTCACGCCAATGACATCTACACCGGAGCCATCCTCGATGGTATTCATAACCTCACCCTTAACGGTCTTGATAGCGACAGCCTCTCTGTCGCCATTCTCGTCGTATATATAACCCGACCTGATTGTTGTAGTAGTGCTAAACACGTGAGCGAACTCCTGTTTAGCAACAACAACTATCTCCGTAGGATTACTATTAGCATAACAAGCCTTAACATCCTCAACACCCGCTACGCCACAAGATGTGAGCGCAACAGTAGCGAGAGTAAGGGCAAGTATAATCGCAATTAGCTTCTTCATCGCATCCTCCCTTATTCATCCTCGCCAGCGATGGCAGAGAAGTCAAGCTGACCGGTAAGGTCGTTATAAGTATAAGAACTTATAATAGTGATATTAGCACCATCATCGGTAACGCACTTAAGCTCTACCTTGCTAAGATATCCCCCAATCGCCTCAACTACGAGCGCGATGTTCTTCTCATTAGCATCGAGATCGAAACCAAACATCTCAAGACAACTCTCAGCACTGATAGTAGCGTTAAGCGTCATACCGCCATTTGTAAGAGTCGAGGATAGCATCTTGGTGCTATCGAGATTAAATTTGAACTGAATCTCAGAGGGAGCACCAACCCAAGGAGTGGTCTCACCATCATCGTAATACTTACCGCGGTAGTAGTAGATCTTACAGGGGTTCTCAGCCGAGCCAACCGTGATAACACGGGATACCGGCGCACCCGCGGGCACCTCTTCGAGATGCTGAAGCCTCTTATAGGCATACTCGATGATAGCATCGTCACCGGCAGACCTCATAAAGTAGAAACCGCCAAAATCTTCGCCCTCTTTCGTAGTATAGAACACCTGGGTGTGTACCGAGGTAGCTTCCGAGGTGTTGGCGATAGTATAGATATCCTTTTGCTCTTCGGCGCAGGATGCCAACACAAGCATAGCACCGAGCGCAAGGATGAGAACAAGGATAAGACTAACAATTTTCTTCATAATACCTTACTGACCTTTCGTATTGGTATGTCACTCGAGACAATAATAATCTTATAATAATTATACATTTTTGGGATAACAAAGTCAATAGGCGTATAATTAAATAGCGCGTGTGTAGTCCACAAAAATTAAAATGTTTTTTTATTTATTTTTAACAAATTGAGGGGTAAAAACCCAAAACAACGAAAAATCTCGCTCCTTAGCCACACTAGATTGTAGCATGCTCCTTCTTTGCTATGGCGATCATACGCTTCATAGCGAGGGTGAGTATCTTATCCGGCTTGTAGGAGATACATAAGGTACGGTATACCTCGGGCACGATAGGAACCTTTTTGACTGGAGAGGGGGTGTTGCTGACGATTAGCTCCGAGAGCATACTGATGCCCTGCCCGTGCTCCACCATCGAGAGTATCGCGGGGTCATCGACATATGTCGCGGTGATAAAAGGCTTAACGTTATGCTCGTCAAATACCGCGCAAATGTCGTCATCAAATCCAAGACCCGGCATAAGGAACTTTGTTCCGTTGAAGCTCTCTATCGGGAATGTGTTGCTGGACATAGGATAATCATTCGGAAGTATGGCGAAGAACGGGTCGTGAGATAGCGTTACCCACTTAAAGTTATACTTCGGGTTTTTAGAGCCGAAGCATATGTCATAGCGTCCCTCGTCAAGACCGCCATAAAGTTCCGCAACCGTACCTGTCTGCACATTTACGGTAACATCGGGAAACTCCTCGCTAAGCTTCTTCACGATAAGCGGTAGCCAACCCACCGCAACGCTGGCGAATGCGCCAATTCTTATGACATTATCTCCATACGACTTAACAAGGTCAACCTCGTTCATAAGCGCATCCTCGCACATAACAAGTTGTCGTATGTATGGGAAAATGCGCCTGCCCTCAGGCGTTAGTTTTATTCCGAAATGCCCACGCTGGAGCAACGAGAAGCCAAGTTCCGCCTCGAGCGAGTTCATCATATGAGTAAGGCCTGACTGGGTGTAGCCCAGTTTGTCCGCAGCGGCAGAAAAACTACCCATATCAACCGCGGTAAGCAATGCCTTGTACTTAGAAATATTCATATTACCCCCTATATTAGGTCAGCACGGCTGTTTTGTGCCGTGCTGATTAGGTTTATCTTATGCCTTTGTGAGGTAGCCCTCTCTATAAAGCAGCTCTGCAATAAGAACCGCGCCACCTGCCGCGCCACGGAGAGTGTTGTGCGACAGACCAACGAACTTGTAGTCATAGATGCTGTCCTCACGAAGTCTACCGCAGGATACGCCCATACCACGATAAAGGTCGCGGTCAACGCCTGTCTGAGGACGGTTATCCTCCTCAAAGTATGTAATGAACTGCTCAGGCGCGAGGGGCAGACCTAGCGTCTGGGGCTTACCACGGAATGTACGCCACGCCTCGAGGATGTCCTCCTTGGTTGGCTTATTCTCAAACTTAACAAATACAGCAGCCATATGACCGTCGGTTACAGGCACGCGCAGGCACTGCGCGGTGATAACGGGTGTCTTAGCAGGTACAATCTCGCCATCCTTTACCTCGCCCCATACACGCATAGGCTCACGCTCGCTCTTCTCCTCCTCGCCACCGATATAAGGAATGAGGTTATCTATCATCTCCGGCCACTCGTTGAAGGTCTTGCCCGCACCCGAGATAGCCTGATATGTGGTTACAACGACCTCCTTGATGCCATACTTCATAAGCGGAGTAAGTGCGCCGACATAGGACTGAATAGAGCAGTTGGGCTTAACCGCTATGAAGCCACGCTTAGTGCCAAGGCGGCGTCTCTGCGCCTCAATAACAGCGAGATGTGCATCATTAACCTCGGGAATAACCATAGGCACATCGGGTGTCCATCTGTTGGCAGAGTTGTTGGACACAACGGGGATTTCAGCCTTAGCATATCTCTCCTCAAGCGCGAGCGTATCTGCCTTTGACATATTAACCGCACAGAATACGAAGTCAACAAGCGACTTTACTTTCTCAACATCCTCAGAGGAAATAACCTCCATCTCGCCAATCCACTCGGGGTACCGGGTAGCGAGCTTCCATCTACCCGCAACAGCCTCGCTGTACTTACGACCGGCAGAACGAGGCCCTGCAATAAGTGCCTTTATCTCAAAGTAGGGGTGATCGGCAAGCAGGGTTATAAACCTCTGTCCAACCATACCCGTAGCACCAACAATTCCAACTCTTAACTTTTCCATTTTATCCTCCATAAAGCAAATAAGACTAGGTAATATCACCCAAAGGTTGGGCAACAAGAGGCAACGAAAATCGGCTGACACCGTCCTCTTAAATAATGAATACATTTTAGCACAAGGTCGGGGATAAGTCAATATTTATTCTATATAAATATAATTTTTTTCGTATATTAACAAACAGGGAGACGAAATTAATCCGAACGGCAGCGAATATATCAAAAAAAGGGACAGGTTTACCCGTCCCTTCAGTAAGCAGAACCTCACATTGTCAAAATCCAAACAGTAAGAATACTCGCGAATTGACAAAAGCCCTAAAAGAATATCTGCCAGCGATTGTTCATCGCGCGTCATAAACACCTCGCCAGAAGGCGGGGTTGAGCATTCTGTTATGCTCTATTCATTATGCTGATATTCTCGGGAGAGATACCGGTTGTATCATAGACGATGGCAAAAATCTGTGCTGCCTCTGCCGCCTGAAGACTCTCTGCCGACACTATTACGCTAACAGCATTATCAGATATTATAGCTATACAGTCCTCATATCCCTTAGCCTTAACTAGCGTCTCAATATTCGCCTCGTTTTGAATGTCGAGGGCAATCTTGGAAATCTGGGCATTAGCATCCGCCTTTGCCTCCTCGGTAGCCTCGTCGCTCTCGGTCACAAGCTTCAAAACCTCCAGTGCCTCGTCGCGAGACTGCTGACGATTGAGTGCTGTGGATGTGAAGTAGTCATTCTCCTCGGTTGCGTCACCGCCCGCCTCGAGTGAGGAGTCAAAGTTGTCATCCATATTGTTGTCACCATAGCCCATGTTGTCGACCGGGTCATAGAAGAGACGGTAGTTAACATATACCGCAACACCTATCAGAAGTACCGCCACGAATACCGCAAAGGTCTTCACCGCCTTTGAAGAAAAGAATTTCTTCAGCTTTTCGAATTTCATTGTATGCATTCTCCTTTTGTTTTATTATTTGTTACAATCTATGCTTGGGGATTTTGAGTTATGCCGAGAAGAATGAATAATAGCGAAAATATTTTTTGCGTAGCACAGGACAGAAATTACTTCATTCGCGCAATGCTGATACGGTGCGCGCCTATGCCAAAAAGAGATGTAAAGAGGCCGGTTAGTTCCGCCCTCACCTTGGCGCTATCCGCCCCACGGCAGACGATGGCGACGCTCTCTACCCTGCGCTCACTCTCTGTGCCATAGCGCGATGTGCTCTTCTCATAGGTTACCATCACTCGACACCTGCCAACGCCAACAAGCGAGGAGCACATCTCCTCTAGCCTTGTCTCCAGTTCATCGCACTCTGTATCTGTGCTCTTGCTCCCACCACTTGTGCCAAGAATAATGAGTACAATTCCGATGAGCACCACAAGCGCGATTTTGGTGGCACCGCGCTGCTTTATAAAGCCTATGATAGATGCCATCATTCCACCCTTATTTACCATATTCAATCACCACCTCACCGCCACTTAAAATAAATTCCTCGCGTAGCCACTCACGAAGCGTCCTTGCATCGGATAGCATCGCCTCCGAACCAAGACGAACCACAATCCGCGAGGCAAGCATTTTTTCTATATCTACATTATAAACAGATACATAAACATCATCTTTGTCAATACCGAGCCTATCTGCAATAGCCATCCCAAGGCCATCCTCATACGCCGTGGCAACAACCTCGGTATATCCACCATCATAATCGGGCAGTGGCACATTCTCGTCAATGTTTGGTATATTGAAATTTGATGAGAAAAGCGATATTACAGGTGTTATTAGGGCGAAAAGGGCTAGAGTGCCGAGTGCTGCGCGCGTCTCAGATGCGACGGCAGATGATGACAAAGCCATCGTAACCCCAAATACAAGCGACAAAACGACCGCCAAGACAAGATAACCATTAACCTCTGCCAAATATCATCTCACCTCCCATAACCAGAACAATAATTTCGAGAATATAAACAACAGTTGTCATTGTGTATACCGATATAACCGCATCAAGAGCAGAGGAAAACCCTGAAAAGCACGACACGCCCCCACCCCTGCCCGCAAATTCAAGAAAAGAGGTCGCGACGGATAGACAAAGCTTATAAAGAAGAAGCAGCACTATTGGGGATAGCATAATAGAGAGGATGGCAACCACCGAGCCACCGCCAATTATACTGCCCGCATAGGCGAGTCCGCCACCTAGAGTGGATAATGCGCCCGACACAGCACCGCCAACAACGGGTATCATGTCCCCCGCTGCATATCTTGCCATACGCATAGTGGCACTATCGCTAGCAACAGATATATAGGTTTGCAGAGCCATAGTACCCGCAAGTGTCGCCGTAAGAATACCCATCACGCGACCAAATGCCCCTTTGACGCCTACCGCAATCTTCGTTACAGCGCTCTCGCCAAGTGATGACATTGCAGATATAGCCAAGAATGCCACGGCTATACCCGATAACAGCTCGAGAATAAAGCCCATTATCCATATTGTGAATTGCAGTCCGACCGAGGCAGTTCCGGCTGTAACTACCCCTCCGCCGAGTGCAAGATAGGATAGTAAGACAGGAACTAACGCTGTGAAGAAGCTCGTTAGCTCTCTCGTTGCCTCTGTTGCCTCGCAAAGTACGGGATATAAGCACATAAATATGGCAAACGATGCTAGCGTGGCAACTCCGCTCTCTGCAATAGTGCCGATCCTCTCGCCGACGAGCGAGGATAACGAAATCAAGACACCGAGCCCAAGTAGCAAAAGGAAAAATGAAAGAATAGTCGACCCCGCGCCCTTGGTTATGCCGATAATCTCGCCAAGCAGGGCATCAAAGCCGAGTCTGCTTACTACCCCATCCTCGTCAATATTTACACCCGTAGGTAATAGGTCATAGAAGTCAGAAATCAGCGCATTCGCTGAGTTATGTAATGTTTTATTTACAAAGATCTTCATTTTTACATCAGTTCCTTTGCGACAAGTTCCACAATCCTCACGGCATACGGTATAGAAACAGCAAGTATCTCTACCCTACCGAGCATCTCGACCGCCCTCGCCACACCGATATCGCCTATCTCTTTACACATCTCGGAAGAAAGGCTTGTTATATATCCTATGCCGATAATGCGCGTGGCAACCAAAAACAGCTCTGATGCACCGAGAAGCGTGCTAATCTCATTCAAACTGCCGATAATCGTCTCTACTCTCGAGATAACCACTATATATAGCGTGGTGATAGCCATTACACCAAAAAGAGGCGCACCGCGAAAGCCTATCTCCCTAAGCAAGAATCCGAGGACCGCGAGCAATATACCGACACCGACATACTGTATTAGTAGGCTCACAGGCCGAATACCCCTCTTATCGTCTCTATCAACACACCGATTTTATCAGCTAAAAGCAGAAGAATAATAACAACACCGCTTATGGACACGAGGGTCGATTGCTCCTCCCTGCCCACGCCCTTTAGTATTTGGCAGACAACCGCTACGAGCATACCTATTCCTGCCACCTTTAGTATAAGTTCAATATCCATCGTCATCCTCTCCTTTTATATTCCGTGGTCATATCAGAAGTACTGCTATACCCGAGGCGACAGCAAACGCCAGAGCGCCAAACACGCGAGATCTGCGCTCTACCTCGCCTCGCTCTGATTCCAGAAGACGGGTTATTTCATCCAGACAGTTTTTCTGCATTATCTCCTCGTCTCTTAGGTTTCCTGTACCGCATCGTGTAAAAAAATCATATAATGCCCGATTGATATTAGGGTTTGCTATGCGAAAATCTAGCCCGTGGTATGCCTCTTTTGGCATTTTGCCCTCTCTTAGTAAAGCGAGAAATCCTATTTCCTCTAACGCCTCGCACTCAAAGCCGGAAATCCACCCCGACACAGGCTCAAGGTATGAGGATGTGTATAGGTGCATCTCTCTAAGAAACAACACGAAGCCCTCTATAACCGATATCTCCCTCTCGAGATACCGCCTATAATGGCGGATAGCAAGTATCGCGCCAAGAAGTAACAAAGCCGCACCAATATATGTCATCTCGCTCCACCCAGGTATAAATCAAAGCCGTACTTCTCTCCGTCATTATGTAGTATAACCATAGATGAAAAGAGTTTAGCAGTGAGAAGTCTCTCAAGGCAGGGACGCTGATACAGGTCATCAAGCCCCGAGGCGTGCACGCTGGTTATAACCCTGACGCCAGCACCCAGCACAGTCATTATCGCGTCTGCCTCGCCCACGGTAGCTATCTCGTCGGCTATCAGCACCTCCGGGGACATTGTGCGTAGTGCCAGCTCTATTCCGCGCTCCCTCTTATACCCTGAGAGTATATCGACCTCTTTTCCTCTATACATATCGCGGTCAAACTCACACCGCTCATCCACAATAACAACATGGCGCGCATCTCTGCCGCTACCAATGTAAGAGGCAATCGAGGCAAGGGCGGTGGTCTTACCGCCCATAGGCGGTGACGCGACTATCATATTGTCACCATCCGTAGCCAGCCATGCCCGATATAGCTCCTCACCGAACTCGCAGAATGTAGCAGGCAGGCGAAATACCAGCGCGGATATATCACCTACGCCGATAATTTTTCCGCCATCATACCGAGCTGTTCCGACAACACCGACACGCACACCACCGCCTATGGGGATATACCCGTCAGCTATACTGTCCCGACAGGAATATAACGCGCCATCCGAAATCTTTAGCATAACATCGCGAATATCCTCCCCCCTCACACGCACAGTGAGAGGATATCGCACTCCACCGACCACAATAGAGGATGTCCTGGCGGTGCGCAGCCTAATCTCCGAGAGAGATATATAAAGGTGCGACACCGTCCGCGACATTTCCACAATCTCGCGCACAACCGCCCTCGGCAGATATGATAGCACGCGCTCGCACCTGCTTTTTGCAACGGCTAAAAGCGTTTCTTTTTCCTTAACCATGTTTATTCTCCTATCATTTTATCGTCTATGTTTTGTGCTTTTATACTACCAAATTCGGCACTTTTGTATTGACACGCTTATATCTTTATGGTACAATATAGAATACAGGGCGTAATGCCACGCCCATACACCATAAGAGAGGAAGAACGTTATGAAGTCCAGAGGTATTATCAGAAAGATTGACGAGCTTGGACGCATAGTTGTCCCGAAAGAAATGCGCAATAAGCTTGGTATTGACACCGGAACCCCTCTTGAAATTCACCTCGAGGGTGATGCAATTATTATAAAACTAGACACTACCACCTGCGTTTTCTGCGGTAGCGAGGAGTGTGTTTTAGATTTCAAGGGTAAGAGCGTTTGCCGTTCCTGCTTCAAGGATGTAACGGAAATTACCATTTGATACAAGTATGTAATATTAAACACCATATAATAGGTATAAAGAAGACTTGATTAAGGTCTTCTTTTTCTTTTGACTACGACTGCCCAAAAAGAAATCTTCGCCCCGGCATCCGCTTTTTAGAAAAATTCAAGTGTATATATTGATTTTAATTGTTTGTTATGTTACAATATATGTGTATGCGTATAAAATACAAAATATAATACCGAAAGGACAAAGAAAAATGAAAGTTATAACCTTTGGTGAGCTTATGCTCCGTCTTCAGCCCTATAACTACGAGAGGTTTGTACAGTGTGACCATGTTGAGTTCACATTCGGCGGTGGCGAGGCGAATGTTGCGGTTTCTCTTGCTAACTATGGCATCGATGTTGCTTATGTTACCAAGCTTCCCACTCACGCTATCGGTCAGGCAGCGGTTAACAGCCTTCGTCGTTACGGTGTAGACATCTCTAAGATTGTTCGCGGTGGTGACAGAGTGGGCATCTACTTTAACGAGAAGGGTGCTTCTCAGCGTGGCTCCGTATGTATTTATGACCGTGCTAACTCCGCTATTGCAAAGGCTTCTGTTGAGGACTTCGACTGGGATGCTATCTTCGAGGGCGTTGATTGGTTCCACTTCACCGGTATCACTCCCGCACTTGGTGCAAATGTAGTAGAGATTTGTAAGGCTGCTTGTAAGGCTGCTAAGGCTCACGGTGTTAAGATCTCCTGCGACCTTAACTACCGTGGTAAGCTCTGGACAAGAGCTGAGGCTCGCGAGGCAATGACCGAGCTATGTCAGTATGTTGATGTATGTATCTCCAACGAGGAGGATGCTAAGGATGTATTCGGCATCGAGGCTGAGGCTACCGACATCTACGGTGGTAAGCTCAACCACGACGGATACAAGTCTGTTGCTAAGCAGCTCGCTGACAAGTTCGGCTTCGAATATGTTGCAATCACTCTCCGTGAGAGCCGTAGCGCATTCGATAACGGCTGGTCCGCTATGCTCTATGATGTTAAGGCAGACGAGTATTGCTTCTCTAAGAAGTATGACCTGCACATCATCGACCGAGTTGGTGGTGGTGACTCCTTCGGCGGTGGCCTTATCTACTCGCTTCTTACCGGCAAGAGCGCACAGGCAGCTGTTGAATTCGCTGTTGCCGCATCTGCACTTAAGCACTCTATTGAGGGCGACTACAATATGGTTACCGTTGCAGAGGTCGAGAAGCTCGCCGGTGGTGACGGCTCAGGTAGAATTCAGAGATAATCATCGCCACGGCTTCCGTATTTTGGCATAACCGAATAAAAAACGAGCGAGGGTGCTTTTGTAAGCATCTTCGCTCTTACTATTTATACTTTTCTATTCTTTTGAGATTGGAAACTTATAGGTTTTCACTATTATGGTGTTTTATTCTATCCTCGTTTCCTCACTCGTCTCACCACCCTAAAAAGCGAAAAGGTATGTGCCTCGCGCATGCACCTTTATTATTTAGGAAGCCATATCACGCCCCATTTGGATAATACAGGGTATTAAAGGGGTTGTGGCACACATAAAAAGGCTATCTCGGCAGACGCCAAGATAGCCTTAATGTTTTTAGTAGAATACAATCTATGTTTAGTTAATTTCCATCGAAATGTAAATTAACCGTGTTGCCTAGTCGGCACCACGACGAAAGTCGCAGACTTTCGCGCATTATTAGAAGTTGAATATTCTCTCGATGAATGCCGATATGATAGCCGATAGACCACAGTTTGCTCTGAGTGAGCCGAGCGCGGTACCCGTCTCAGCTATCTCGCTGTTGGTTGCCTCAACCTTAGCGCAGTATGCGTTATAGGCGGTGATGTAAGCAGTCTTAGCCTCGGCGACGCCATCTATGGACTCGTCGATGTTCTCGTACTGCATCATAGCACCGATGAGATATCTGTAATAGTCATCTGATGTCTCTGCCGCAGGAAGAAGAGCCATATTTCTAATGAACTCAGCAGAAGCGTTCTCAACGATTGCAAGCTCCCGTTCCATCAGGTTGTACTTAGCGATTGCACCGGCAACATCAACCTCAGTGCTTGTTGCGTTCATCTCGTAGTAGTATAGAGTGGCTTCTTCGAAGTAAGCCTTCTTCTGAGTGTATGTAATAGCGGTGTCAAACATCCTAACCACGTTAACAAAGTAACTGGTGTTCTCGCGAAGAAGACCGGCGTAATCGTCTACTTGATCCTTAAGCTCGCCCTCGTATGCATCCATTCTAACCTGAAGGGGCGCTATTGAGGGGTGAGAAATATCAACATCATTGCTTTCCTTATATCTCTTCAAGTATGCGATGATACCCTCTTTGCTGATGTAGGAACGAGTAGCTGCGAGAGTATCAAGTTGCTCCTTAATGTGTGCGGCGTGGTGCTCTTGGAGGATATTGTAGTAGTATGTGTTAAGCGGCTCAAATCTCTGTATTGCGCCATCAACACCGATATAATTCTCGTCATACTCTCCATTAACCATATTACGGATTATGGTGAGGTAGGTATCAATGAACTCATAGTCTTTGTTATTCTGGACTGCAAGCTCTACATCGGCGACGCCAATCACACCATTACCATCGAGGTCACCGGGGTTGTTCACATCCTCAATATATACGAGCCTCCAGTCAACCTCATCAGGATAACGAGCAAGCAAGTAGTTAACCGATGTAACGATATCCTTCGAGTTCTTCATACCAAGAGCATCGCCAACCTCGATGGACGCGGTCTCATATACGGCATACATTTCCTTGAAGCCCTCGTAGCCGGTAGCATTGATGATAGACTCAGCCATCTTCACACCGATTGCCTCGTAGTAAGAAGTCGCCTCCCGATACTTGCTCTCAAGCATGATATAGGAGTTGGCATCTTGGAACGCCTTCATCGCGCTAATAAATTTAGCTACATTGGTATCAATCTCGTGCTGCAGAATAGCATTAGCAATATCTGACTGACACTTGTTAAATTCCTCTCCGGTGAGAATATATGTACTATTTTTTTGTATGAAGAGATTAGCCTCATTAATCTTTGCGATTCTTTCTTCTATCGTAGCAGGACCGCGTGCAATCTTTGTCAGCTTATCAACAATACCTTGAAGATATGTAAGATTTTCAAGCATATATGCAGCGGTTATTGCATCCTCATCGGTACCGTTATAAATGGCAATCGCATCTATAATATCCTGATTGTCCTTATAGTCGTCCAATACCACATAGATATCTTTGCCCGCATCCTCCGATGCAGCCTTATCAACACTAGCGAAGTTTTTCATCAGCTCAGTCATTGACTGATATGCCCTAACAAGGCTAGGTACGCGGTTATTCTCGTTCGCAAGGTATTTTGCGTAGTAGAGGAAACGAGCACTATCGTCAGAAAGATTGTTAATGTACTGGTCATCACGATGGGCAGTACCAATAGTAAATTTAATATTATCAACAGAGAACTCGCCCTTAGAGTTATACGTGTTACCAACACGAAGCTGCGAGGGGGTGTAGCCCTTTAACGTTATCTTGATGGGATCACCGTTTTTATCACAAACGCGACAGTAGTCTATATATAATTCGCCCTCGGTAGGCTTCTCTGGGTTGAATATGAAGGAAATGTGCGTCCACTCACCGGGGACAATAATCTTGTCGTTGCCGACAAACTCACCCGTAGTCTTAGAGGCGCCGTCTTTGTCCAGCTCTTCGTACAGCATCTTTCCATCACCATCAATTTTGAACCAAGTGCTATTTCCGCTAGGCGAATAGGACTCGAATTTTATTCCATTCTTGGGGAACTCACCAAAGGTGGTGATATCAAGCTCAAATACCGTACCACGGCTAGCGTCGGAGCTTGAGATGCCGTAATATGTAGCAAGTTCAACTCCGGAGAAGCGCATAGTTCTGTAATTGTTTACAGAGCCATCGGCTAATTCCTCTTTCTCGGTAACCAACTGTGTTTCTACCTTCTGACCAAGAGAGTTTGTGCCGGAGTTGTTTTTGACAAAGGTAGGAACAGGCTGACCGGCCTCAAAACCGGTATTATAATCAATGCCATAATCATACTCCTCAAGAGGTGCATCGGCATAAAGGGACTGCTTAACCAACTCAACGGCATCCTCATACTTAACCTTAAGCTCCTCGTATGCCTCCTTGAGTGCTTTATACTCATCCGTGTCCTCGTCAAACTCAGTGGTCTTCATAAAGGAGCTGAACACCTTGAAGTAGTAACCATTTTGGAAATCTCCGAGGTTATCCGCATCAATAGCCTCGAGCATAGCCTGTGCAATAGGTATAGCAACAGAGTCAATTTTTTGAACAATATCCTTATAAGCATCGCCCTCCTTATCCTCAGCGGTATATGGAGTGATCTCGAACCACTTCTTAGCATTCTTAAGAGCTTCGGCCTTCTTCTCAGCTGCTACATTGGTAGCATCAATTTCCTTAAGGTAGGAGTTTGTAATAGCAATCTTGCCATTCTTGATGACCAGGGCAAGGTCTGCATAACCCGGGAGTGTAGGGTCGACCGGTGTCGAAGCAAGATATTCATCAATTTCCTCAATAGCGGCTTCTCTCTCTGCCCTGGCACTATCTTCAGTGCTAATCTCTTTATAACGATCAACATGCACTTCCAGCCAATAAATCGAGCCGGTGTACAATCCATCATTGGCAAGAGCGGTAAAAATGGCGAGCGCTCCAATCAATAAAACAAGCAACAGAGCAATGCCAATCTTCTTCGCGTTCTTCATGTTCTTCTCCTTTGCGTATGGAAAATCGATTAAAAATATATTTTAATTTATTTAATTATATCACCCGTAAAATTAAAAATCAATATAATTCATTTTATTTATACATATTGTCAAAAAAAATCTCTCATTTGCACAAAGAGAAAAATGTGTTGGTTAAAATATGAAAATCTTAGAAATTGAAGAGGTAATAAGTCACTCGCGAAAGAGAAGCAAGGTAACAACGCATGTCACTCTCAGACACAATTACCGGAATAAACCAGCGCGTTATGAAAACAATCGTTTACATAACGCGCAAAACGCAGCAGACTGTGACGAGTTATTCTTATTTTTATAACTGGAAATCAACCGCGCTTCCAGTATTTTCTTTCAAGTGAGCGGTACATAATAGCCTCTGCGATATGGTCCTCGTTAATCCTCTCCATACCATCGAGGTCGGCTATCGTCCTAGCCACGCGGAGCACCCTATCGTGCGCCCTGGCAGAGAAGCCGAGCGTCTCGAATGCCTCGCGCATAAGAGCGGATGCCGCGTCATCAAGCTCGCAATGCCTCTTTAGCATCTCGGGTGGCATATTAGCATTCAGTATGCCGGGCTTATCACCGGCACGAACAAGGCGCTCATTGGTAAAGGCTCTTGCTCGGTTCACCCTCTCTCTTATGATGGCGGATGGCTCGCCCGTCATCTTTCTTCTTGATATATCATCATATGACACGCTCGGCAATTCTATCTCAATATCAATTCTGTCGAGCAGAGGGCCGGATATTCTCTCAAGATACTTTGCAATAGCCTGCGGCGTGCAGGTACAACGCCTGTTACTGTCACCGAAATAACCGCACTTGCAGGGGTTCATAGCACAAACCATCATAAAGCTAGCGGGATATCTCACCTTTGACGCTACGCGAGTGACTGTTACCACGCCATCCTCGAGCGGCTGTCTCAGTGCCTCTGTAATATTCTTCGGAAACTCCGGTAGTTCATCAAGGAAAAGCACGCCATTATGCGCGAGGGAAATCTCGCCGGGGCGAGGATGCGTGCCACCGCCAACAAGGCCTGCCATGCTTACGGTATGATGGGGCGAGCGGAATGGGCGGTCGGTCATAAGACCCGAGCGCAGTGTGCCACCAACCGAATGTATTTTTGTGGTCTCTAGTGCCTCCTCAAAATCCATATCCGGAAGTATCGAGCCAAGTCTCTTCGCAAGCATCGACTTTCCTGTACCGGGAGGGCCTATCATAAGTATATTGTGTCCACCCGCTGCCGCTATCTCAAGCGCGCGCTTCGCCTTTAGCTGACCCACAACATCAATAAAGTCGGGAGCATCGGCGTGCGAGGAAAGGTCAATGTTGGATAACTCCGACGGTGCCTCAGCAATAGGGGATGTCCCCTTAAGGTGCTCTATCAGCGAGCGGAGAGTGGGGACGGGATACACAGCAATGCCGGCGACAACCGCCGCTTCCTTAACATTATCGAGCGGCACATAAACCTCGCGCCTGCCGGCGTCCCTAGCGGAAACAACCATCGGCAAAACACCACCGACGGCGCGCACCTCGCCCGATAGCGAGAGCTCACCAATAATGCATTTATCCGAGAAATCAACCGTCGATGGAATAATACCATCGCACTGAAGTATAGCACATATTATAGCAAGGTCGTAGGCAGAGCCTTCCTTTTTGATGTCAGCAGGTGCAAGATTTACCATAATATCAAGAGGCGGAAAGACAAAACCGCTGTTTTCACAGGCGGCTCTAACCCTGTTTTTAGCCTCCTTTACCGCGGCATCGGGCAGTCCCACAAGCTCAAACGCAGGCACTCTATCCCACGCGCTGCACTCGATAGTAACCTCAAAGCCCTCTATGCCTATTACACCCGAAGAATACAGTTTCGAAAACATACAATTCCCCCCGTTGTCATCACTCGGTGGGCGCGAATTGTGATAACGCCGCACCTTAAATTATTATACACGAGAGTGAGAAATAAATCAAGAGAAACTTGACTTTATTAGTGCGTCGCGTTATAATAATCCCAGAGCTGTGCTCAACGATTGGAGAAAATATGACGATTATTAAGAATGTTAGCCTATACGGCGAGATAGTAGACATTGCTACCGAGGGTGGCAAAATTGTCGAGATAGGAAAAATAAATGGCGAGGGCATAGACTTTGGCGGTGCCAAGATATACCCCGGTCTTATCGACACGCATATTCACGGTTGTGTGGGTTATGATACAATGGACGGACATCTTGTGGAAATGTCCGAGTGGCTGCTTTCTCAGGGTATCAGCTCGTGGTGCCCCACCACTACCACGATGTCGTGGGATGATATTGTTAGAGCAACTAATGTTGAATTACCCAACACCGGTGCCGAGGTTATCGGCTTCCATCTTGAGGGGCCGTTCATCAACAAGGACTACAAGGGCGCACAGAATGAGGAGTATGTTATCGCACCCACAATGGAGCTTATTCGCGCGTGTAAAAATGTGAAGAAAATCAGCCTAGCACCCGAGGTAGACGGTGCTATGGAACTTATAGATGAATGTGGGCTGGTTGTCTCTCTCGGGCACACCGCATGTGACTATGACACGGCAATGGAGGCATTTCGACACGGAGCAACCTGCCTCACCCATACATACAACCGTATGCCCGCGATACACCACCGTGACCCCGGCCCGATTGGCGCAGGATGCGAGCACGGTGGGGTGTATGCCGAGCTAATCTGTGACGGAAAGCACATACATAAGGCGGCGGTAAATCTCCTTGTTCGCGCCTATGGCGAGGACAAGGTTGTACTAATCAGTGACTCTATGCCTGCAACAGGTCTCGGTGACGGTGACTATGAATTAAGCGGTCTGCCTGTAACGGTCAGAGATGGCTATGCACGCACGACGGATGGCGCGCTGGCAGGCTCGACATCAACGCTCTTCGACTGTGTTAAGGCGGCAATATCCTTTGGCATTCCCGAGCTAGTAGCAGTAAAGATGGCAACCGAAAACCCCGCAAAGCTAATGGGACTGAATAAGGGTAAAATCGCTGTTGGATACGATGCCGACTTCCTTATAGTAGACGATAACTTCAACTTAATACGAGCCATCTCGCGTGGCAACATCTAAGGGGGGGCTATGGAAGAGAGTATGCACACTCGCACCGAGAATATGCTCGGCAAGGATGCCACAGAAAGGCTGATGTCAGCTAGGGTGATAATATTCGGTGTTGGCGGTGTCGGTGGCTTCGCAACAGAGGCACTGGCGAGGATTGGTATCGGTGACATCACGGTTGTAGACGCGGATGTCGTCTCACCCTCTAACATCAACAGGCAGATAATAGCCCTAAACTCGACGATAGGCAGATACAAGGTCGACTGCATCAAGGAGCGTATCGCGGACATAAATCCAAGCGCTAAAGTGACCGCCTACCCCATCTTTTACCCCGATAAGGGGGGGCCCGTGTTTGATTTTTCGACATATGACTATGTCCTCGACTGTATAGATACGCTAAAGCCGAAGCTCACTCTAATTAGCGAGGTGACGGCATCGGGTACGCCGATAATCTCGGCTATGGGTGCCGGGAACAAGCTCGACCCGACAAGGCTTCGCGTCTCCGACATCTCTAAGACCTCGGGCGACCCCTTGGCAAGACGGGTGCGCACCGAGCTTCGAAAGCTCGGTATAAATCACCTGAAGGTGGTTTATTCCGACGAGGCACCGACAGTAAGCGGTGAGCGCACACCGCCAAGCCTGCCAACTCTCCCCTCCGTGATGGGTATGATTATGGCGAGCGAGGTTATACGCGAACTGATACAACACTAAACAAATGAAAACCGGGCAGGGCTGTCGCATTTTGGCAAGCCTCCATAAAAAACGAGGTAGACATTGCAACCCATACTGCAAGCCCTATCTCGTTTTTGCTTTTTCTAAATAAATTTCGTTTAAGGCCTGCGATTTTCTTCGTCTTATTAAAGTTTTTATTCTATCCTAGCTTCCTCTCATGCTCTGCGTTTTTGGTTTTGCCCAATAAATGGCAAAATATGCCCTATCTTGACTTTCCCCCCCTCTTATGATAGAATAGCCTTGCAAAAGACAATCTAATAAAAACACACAATTGGCAACGAAAGGCAACGGTTATGAAAATTAAAGTCATTGACAAGCCCTATCGCGAAATTATTGAGGAAACCAAAACTAAGCGCAAACACAAAAAACCAAAAAAGCCAAATATACTCTTCCGCACACTTATGAAAATTTTGGCTCTACCAAGTATGCGTGCTACGCACTTCAGATATAAGAAAATAGGTATGGAACGTCTTGGCAAGCGCGAGAATGCTTTCTATATAATGAACCACTCGAGCTTTATCGACCTTGAGATTGTGGCGTATATGCTCTATCCCAAGCCCTTTAATATCGTTGCCACGACCGATGGCTTTGTCGGCAAGGATTGGTTGATGCGCAAGATAGGCTGTATTCCGACCAAGAAGTTTGTCACCGACCTCGGCCTTATCCGCGATGTTATGTACGCGGCGAACAAGCTGAAGAGTAATATCGTTATGTTTCCCGAGGCCGGATACACCTTTGATGGCACAGCCACCACTATTCCGGACTCTATCGGCAGATTTATCAAGATGCTCGGTCTGCCAGTTGTTATGATACAGACACACGGCGCGTTCTTGCGCGACCCGCTATATAACAATCTTCAGGTGCGCAGTGTCGATGTGTCCGCCACTATGGAATATCTCATCTCGCCCGAGGAGATTGCTGAGAAAAGTGATGACGAGATATTTGAGATTATCAAGGCGAGATTTAACTTCGACGGCTTTCTCGAGCAACAGGAGCTCGGCATAAAAATAAGCGAGCCATTCCGCGCAGACGGCCTCGAGAGAATATTATACAAATGTCCGCATTGTATGACCGAGGCAAGAATGATCGGCAAGGGTGAATATATCACCTGCCTTGAGTGCGGAAAAAAGTATTGGCTTAATGAAGTGGGACTTCTTGAGTGCGCGGAGGGCGAGTGCGAGATACCGCATATTCCCGACTGGTATAGGTGGGAGCGCGAGATGGTGCGCGAGGAACTCCTTAAGGGAGAATACTCTCTCGATATCCCGGTTGACATTCTGGTATCCACCGACACTAAGCACATGTGGCGCGTTGGCGAGGGTAGGCTGACGCACGATAACGGTGGGTTGCACCTCGCTAGCGAGGAGGCGGGCATCGACTACACGCATAAGCCCCTAGCATCTTACACCATCAACTCCGACTTCAACTTCTACGAGATTGGCGATGTAATATCCTTTGGTGATATCAAGTGCCTATACTACTGCTTCCCTAAGGTAGAGTGTGTCAGCGTTGCTAAAGCAAGGCTTGCTGCCGAGGAGCTATACAAGATTGAAAAGGAAAAGCGAGATTCCGAAAAGGGCGAGGCTAAGTAACTCGAGGGTGCTAGAATTTGGCACAATCTCTAAGTGCTCTTACGGTTCATATACCAAAGGCGTGCTTAAAACCCACACAATCTAAATTGTGGTAGGAGAGTGCATAACACAAAAGATTAGCCAAGACGAGCGAAACAATAATCAAAAATAACATCTACAAGGCAAGTCACCCACACGGTGTGGCTTGTCTTTTTTGGTATGATGTTCCCTGTTATCGCTTTCTGCTTGACAAGGCTGGGCGCGTGGTGATAAAATAATAACAAAATGTAAGGAGATGCGACAATGGTATCACCACTAACCGAGGTGGGCATAAGGAATGCCCTGAAAGATGAATACAAAGACCTGCCGATTACGGTGTATTCGGTTGTTGGCTCGACTAATCTTGTCGCGATGGACTACGCCAAGGCGCAGGTGTCACCTCTCACCACGCCCGTGGTATTTATAGCAGACGAGCAGACGGCAGGCAGAGGGCGAATAGGCAGAACATTCCTCTCGCCGGGTGGGCGCGGAATATATATGAGCATACTTATTCCTAAGAGTGCGTGGGAAAGAGATGGCGAGGGCGCGGTGTCACCAACGCTGATTACCACCTACTCAGCGGTTATGGTATCCCGGGCGATAGCCACACTCACGCCGCTCACGCCCAAAATCAAGTGGGTGAACGATATATACATTGGCGAATACAAACTCGCGGGAATTCTGACACAGGGTGTGCTAAGCCCTTCCGGTGATTGCATAGACTACGCGGTAATGGGTGTCGGCATAAATGTTCATGGCACAAGCCTCCCCGACGAGATAGACAGTATTGCGACCACGCTTGAGCGCGAGATTATGAAAACAGAAAGGTGCGAAGCTGTCGAGCTATCCCGAGAGGTCATAGTGGCGAAGATTTTAGAATTATTTCTCGATAACCTACCAATGCTCGGCACGCCACATATAGCCAACGAATACCGCAAGAGGTCATACCTAATCGGTAGAGATATAACCGTAAAGCGCGTTGGGCGCGAGTACCCGGCACACATACTGGGAATAACCGACAACTGCGAGTTAATCCTCCGTCTTATGGACGGTAGCGAGGAAATCCTGGCAACAGGCGAGGTTAGTGTCAGGGAAATAAAGCAAAAGTGATGCGGTATATCGCAAGCACAGATGAATACTCTAAACAGAAGAATTCTCTGGAAAAAGCCGCCCAAGAGTAAAATACAGAACATACAATATAAAATCAAAACCGGATAAAAAGGAACACCCGCAGGTACATTAAACCCTACGGGTGCTTTTCATTTTGGTAATTTTGTTTTGTATACCCTCATCTTAGAGTATAGTTTTTGATAGTTATTCAAGGTAATTACCGCAAAGCAAGTTCAACAAGGCGTGTTTTCCTCAAAACTCGACACGGGTGAGGCTAATCCATCTTAACGGACACGCATCTGCCGAGGTGCAGGCTGTACACCTGCACAGTTGTCGGTGCTTTGCCAAACATCAATTCCACCGCCTTGCTGTAATATGATAACTGAAGCGCGTGAGCATCACATAGCTTTTTCTCGGCGAGCGATGGGTTCTCGCGCTCCTCTCTTGTAAGACGGTCTGTCTTATAATCTATCAGATGCAATTCTCCCGACATATCCTCATACAAGCAGTCGATGACACCCTGAACAAGGATGGTTTCATCACCGAGTTTTTCAAGTATATCGGATTTGGTGGCAAACATATCGGCAGAGAGCCTAGTGTTGAAACGGAGTTCTCGATATAACTTTTTCGCCTGAAGCAGAGCACTAAAGAGGCTAGACCTACGGAACGCCTCAACCTCGTTTATTCTGACACGCTCGGCATCGCGCCCCGAGATATATTTTTCTCTAACCAAGCGATAAAGTTCTTCTCTGGCACCGAGGTCGCGCAGCCTATCAAAATCGCAGAACTGGAAGAGCAGGTGCGTCGCAATTCCGCGCTTCGCGCTCTCTGTGGCATCGGTACCGGAGGCAAATGTCGGCAGGCGCTCCATATTAGCGTGATCAAGTATCTCTTGTGCCGCCTCAAGCGTATATACACCGTCGTCTGTGCCATCTAAGACCTCGGGATACAGCCTAGATACCGACATTTTCTTTGGCATAGTGGTCATGTAGTGGCGAGGATACTCGTAGGTGAATCGCCCAAGTATTACATCCGAAAGTCTCTCATAACCAACCGGCTTTTTTTCGGGTACAACATCATCGCTTTTCAGCGTTCCCTCACCATCATTATCGTCAAAACTCGGCACGGGTGGCATCTTATATTCCGCGTTTTCTGTCGGAAGCAGAAATTCCTCGCCACCCCCACCGGCCTCCTCAGGAAGCATCTCATCCTCCTTTGGGGGATAAAGCGCCGTCTTTAGCCCCTCGGATATTTCCGTGATAAACTCCTCGGGCGGTATCGCCTTAACATCAGAGCTGAAGGTAATCATCTCGGCATAGTTTTTCAGTCTATATACCACATACTTGTCATACAGCTCCTTCGCGAGGTCGGCGTCCGACACTAGGTTATCAACCATCTTAGCGGGTGATCCGACGACATATAACTGTTCCCTCGCCCTCGTCAGTATGACATAAAGTACCCTTGCCTCTTCCTCAATCTCCCGACGCAGTTTCATATCCTTCAGTATCGGTTGTGTCGGGGTTTTCATAAGCCCCATTCCATCCTTTATACGCAGGTTTATACCTATGCCGAAGCGATTGTCAAATACCATCTTCTCCTTGTCGCTCCGCTTAAAGGCGGCGCCAAGCCCGACAAAGAATACAACCGGGAATTCAAGTCCCTTAGAGGAATGCGCCGTAATAATCTTGACCGAGTGTGGATC
This sequence comes from Eubacteriales bacterium, assembly GCA_045655565.1. Taxonomy (GTDB): domain Bacteria; phylum Bacillota; class Clostridia; order Oscillospirales; family CAG-272; genus UBA1740. Next base: position 40,442 of record JAZOPN010000036.1, read on the forward strand.
AAGATTGGCATCTCTTGTATCGAATGGATTCTTGCGGCCAACAACATTATTAATATAACTGATGAAGTTATATAGGCCACGGAAGGATGACGCCTCAAAGCGTCTTGCATACTCGTAGAAGCGGTTTAGGCACTCTCTGCCCTCTGCCGAGGCAAAGGACATTATACCCGTGTCACGGTAAATATCGTTGATAAGCACGTCGACCGCTGTGCCATCCGCATATACGCGATAGCGCTCAAGCCAGTCAAGAAAACGCCTACCAAGCTCGAAGTCGGGGTTCTTTTCTGTATAAGAAATGAGCGAATAATAAAGCGTGTCGCACCTCTCGCGGCTAATGAAAGCCATATCGTCCGCCCTAAACTTAAATATCGGGGACATAAGAGTTGAGGCTAGGTATATATCTCTGTTGGGGTTGTCTATCGTGTTGAGAATGCTCATAATGAGCAGAATTTCCGAGTTTAGAAAGAAATCCGCTGTATCCGCTATCGCGCATGGAATTTCGAGCAATTCCAGTGCCGCGGCAAACGCCTTGTCACGCCCCTTGTTCGAGCGAATAATGATAGCAATATCACCGGGCGTTATCCTCTCACCTGAATTGAGCCTACCCGTGTCGAGTAATTCCTGTATTTTTTCTGCCACAACAAGTGGTTCAAGAGTAAATTCCTCGCCATCCTCGGTCTCAAGCGTTTTGTTTCCGCGTCCCTTTGGTAGCAGGCAAAGCTCAGGCTTGCGATATGGGGGCATCGTCACATCATCATATTTCTTGCTAAAACGAAGTCTGTCGCCATCGACATAGCCGAGGCTCTCTCTAAGCACGCCAAAGAGCCTATCAAATATCGAGTTTGAGAAGTCAATTATACCCTCATCGCACCTGAAGTTATCCGACATAAAGATCGACGCCTCAGGATCGTCCATACCGTCATCAAGCAACGGGAAACACGACTTCATCTCAGCGAATATTGTAGAGTCTGCACCGCGGAAGCCGTATATGCTCTGCTTAATATCTCCAACCATAAATCGGTTGGTGGGCGTGCTGATTGCCTCGAATATCTTATGCTGAATAGGGTTCACATCCTGGTATTCATCTACATAAATTGCACGATATTTCTCTGCCTCGGCGCGCGCGACATCCGTCCTCTCGCCATCCTGCCATAGGCACTGATATGTGTAGCGCGAAACATCCGAGAACTCGCATATACCAAGATTGAGTTTATAACCGGAGAACAGTCTATCGAACTCCTCGACAACTCGTGCCAGCACCATCAGCGTCTTATAGAGCGCATCATAGGAGGCAAACCACTCCTCCTCTGTATACTGGAAAAAGTCAGAAATTAGCGTTTTAATATCTGCCTTCAGGATATCCCTCGCTTTCCTCGTATCGGGTAGGAAGGGGGCCTCATCCTTTGGCATAGACGGAAGCTTGCCAAAATTCGCCGTTTGAAGAACCTCATACATTTCGTTATAGGTGTCAGCACAAAGTATCCTATCAAGATACTTAATGTCATTGCTAAGGGTGTCTGCGCGCTTTTGACAATTTGCCTTCTCGCTACCATATGCGATATTCTCGGCAATATGAATCTCGAACAGTGCCTTGTAATGCTCTGCCACCTCGCGGGCAACATACATAGCGTGACCTCCAAGACGCGTCTGTTCGACTGAGGAAAAATGCTCGGTGTTGTACTCTTCAACGAGCTTCCTAATTCTCTTAGCCCCATCCTCAAGGTCCTTGGTAGAGGAATGCAAAGTTAAAATAACCTCAGCAAGGTCACCCTGACTCTTAGTGTCGGTAAGACAATCGGCAAGCGCAGCCAGCTCCTCTGCGGTCGCAACATTTGGGAGCCTGTCCTCATAGATATCGTCGAGCAGTCCCTCGAGTATATTCTCGGCTATAAGCGCAGCCTCTGCCTCATCGGCAATTCTATACCCGGGATTTACACCAACTCTCTCGCAGTTGCTGCGCAGAATATCCGAGCAAAACGAGTCTATCGTGCTTATCTTCGCCGATGGTAGTATATGTAGCTGCCGCTCTAGTCGCGAATTGGTCGGATCGGCGCGAAGCGCCTCTGTTATAGCGGCAGAAATTCTCTCCTTCAACTCTCTCGTTGCCGCCTTAGTAAAGGTGACTATTAGCATCTCGCTAAGATCTATCGGATCATCCTTATCAAGTATCGACCTGATTATTCTCTCTGTCAGTGTCGCCGTCTTGCCCGAGCCTGCCGCAGCGGAAACAAGCAGGGTCTTATCTCTCGTCTTTATGGCGTCACTCTGTGAGGTAGTCCATACTCTTGCCATTATAGCCTCCTTTTCTAAACTATTATTTACTAAAACTGCCTGATTGGTTTTATTGCGAGGCCATCTTCATACTCTCTCACCTCGCCGACGGCGAAGAAGCCTTTCTTGTCATATAACTTAACACGGCTTCCCACATCGAGGCTCTCGCCTATCTTGTGTAGGTATATTTCCTGCCCTGCGTGAGCAAGCCTCGCAAAGAAGTCAGCAAGCTTAATCCCATAGATGCCATCAAATATACACTCGGTGGGTATTAGGGCAATCTCTCGACCCTCTCCCATCTGCTCAAGCTCTCCAAGCGTGTGTGCCATATCGAGCGTGAAGCCCGAGGCAATAGTGCGCGTGAGAGCGGACATTATACCCCCACAGCCAAGCCTTGAGCCTATATCGCTGCACAGGGTGCGAATATATGTCCCCTTAGAGCAATGGACATCCAGAACCCATACGCGCTCACCAACCTGCTCTTCTTCAATCGAGAATATCTCCACCTCTCGCGCCGCTCTCTCGGTAACCCGACCCTCTCTGGCAAGCTCATACAGCTTTCGTCCACCAACCTTGATTGCCGAGTACATCGGTGGTGTCTGCATATACTTGCCGACAAAGCTCTTTATCACGCGTGACACCTCATCACGCGTCGGTATTCTGTCGCTTTCGGTGAGAACGGTGCCTGTGCTATCCTCGGTATCCGTGGTTATCCCGAATGTCAGCTCCGCCCTATAATGCTTGTCTGCGGTGAGCATAAATTCGCTTGCCTTAACCGCGCGACCAACAAGAACGGGCAGCACGCCGCACGCCATAGGGTCAAGGGTGCCGGTATGCCCTGCCTTAGCCACGCCGAATATGCGCTTCACACGATTTACAACCGCCTGCGAGGACATCCCTGTCTCTTTATTCACAATAACAACACCCGAGAGCATTTTTTCCGCCATAGTAATACTCCTTGCATTATTAGCAGGAACGCATTCTCTGCCAAGCTATTATATTATATTGTAACATATCTCAGCCATTATTTCAACAGAAGCCTTGACAAAAGCTAAAATATATAGTAATATTTTGATGTGAAATTGCAACATCCCACCGCTCTCATAATAAGGAGGTACAAAAATGAAAGCAGTAATCACCGTAACAGGCAAGGACAAGGTCGGCATCATAGCTATGGCAAGCTCTGAGTGCTCCAAATTTGGCGTGAATATTATCGACATCAGCCAGTCCGTACTCAAGGAATATTTCGCTATGATTATGCTCGTTGAGCTTGACGGTCTTACCCAGGACTTCAAGAGCTTTGCGGACGAGCTTGAGGCACGCGGAAAGGAGATCGGTGTTGACATCCGCGTTATGCACGAGGACATCTTCAACACTATGCACAAAATTTAAGATGCTTAACACACAGGACATTCTACAAACCATTAGGATGATACGCGAGGAAAATCTTGATATACGTACGGTAACAATGGGCATCTCGCTCTTCGACTGTATATCCGATGACCCAGATCGCCTAAATCAGAAAATATACGACAAAATCACAACTTCTGCAAAGAATCTCGTCACGGTGTGTGAAGAGCTGGAGAGGACCTACGGCATCCCGATTGTCAACAAGCGCATATCGGTAACCCCTATCTCCTATGTCGGTGCAGGGCTATCGCCCGATGGCTTTGTGCGTCTGGCGCATACGCTTGAGCGCGCAGCACAGGCACTCGGTGTTAATTTCATTGGTGGCTTCTCCGCCCATGTTCAAAAGGGCGCAATCAAGGGCGCTGCCAACCTAATCGAGGCTATCCCCCAGGCTCTTACAGAGACCGAGCATATCTGCTCATCCATCAATGTCGCGTCGACCAAGGCCGGCATCAATATGGACGCGGTTAAGCGTATGGGAGAGATTATCAAAGAGACCGCATACCTAACCCGTGACCGCGACTCTATCGGTTGCGCGAAGCTGGTTGTATTTGCCAACATCCCCGAGGATAATCCATTTATGGCCGGTGCGCTACACGGCATAGGCGAGCCTGACACAGTAATAAATGTCGGTGTCAGTGGTCCCGGTGTTGTTGCCGCAGCAATCAGGGAAGCAGGCAAGTGTGACTTCTCGACCCTTGCCGACACGGTTAAGAAAATAGCATTCAAGATTACACGAGTAGGACAGCTTATCGCGGCAGAGGCGGCATCTCGTCTCGGCACGCCATATGGCATAGTCGACCTCTCTCTCGCCCCCACACCTGCCAAGGGTGACTCGGTGGCAGAGATACTCGAGAACATGGGTCTCGAATGCTGTGGCACACACGGCACAACCGCCGCCCTCGCCCTGCACAATGACGCGGTCAAAAAGGGTGGCGTTATGGCATCCAGCCACGTCGGTGGCCTGTCGGGTGCATTCATTCCCGTATCCGAGGACAGGGGTATGATAGACGCGGTCAAGTGTGGCACACTCACCCTCGAGAAGCTCGAGGCTATGACGGCGGTCTGCTCGGTCGGCCTCGATATGATTGCTATCCCCGGCGACACCCCGGCATCCACTATCTCCGGCATTATTGCCGACGAGATTTCGATAGGCGTTGTCAACACCAAGACAACTGCCGTTAGAGTTATCCCCGTATGGGGTAAGGGCGTTGGCGAGATGGCAGAGTTTGGCGGTCTGCTCGGCTATGCACCCATCATCCCCCTAAAGGGCGCATCCTGCGAGGAATTCATCTCTCGCGGTGGCAGAATACCGGCACCTATCCACTCCTTGAAAAACTAATTAAACCCAAAAATAGCAGGAATATAAGGACTTGACCTTGTACTCCTGCTTTTTTGTGTTATCCATTTGCCTCGCCACGAACGAGAAATGCGGGCGAAGCTTCACTATCCGTCAGTATAAATTCATTTTGCCCCACTAACTATAACTTGGGAAAGCCAATCATAACTATTTTAAGCATATCATCGCTCACAACTTGCCAACAAGGGCAATCATAACTTAGCGCGCTGCCGCGCTATGCTTCCCTCGCGCGTTTTATTCATCCAAATCTCATTAACATATCGCAAATAGGTCATAATAACGCATTTTTCTATTCTTTTCTGAAAAAACTCGGCACGGGTACTCCCTAAAGACCATTTTACGCCCTGATTTGACATACAGAATACGGCAGATACTGCACCCCTCTTATATTAGAATGGAAGAAAAATCCATAGGAGGACGAAAATGGACAGAATAGATAACGACGCCGAGGCGGTAGCCTTAGAAAAAAAGCACGATGGCGGATTTCTCGGCAAAATTCTAGAGGGGATTAAGGGAGCTATAACAAAAAGGCGGGAGGGAACGGAGTCACCAATATACGATGTTGCCGTCTTTTTGATAACATTTCTTCTCGCACGGTGTCATATAATTTTTGGAGCATATCCTGTCGCGCTGGCTGTGATAGCAGTACTTCCATCGCGGGTCTGGATTTCTGTTATCGGCGGTGTCGCAGGCTCGCTAACACTCGGCAAGGCGGGGATAATCTACGCGATGATTTCGGTTATCGTGGCATTCCTGCGCCTGATAATATCCGGTACCGATAAGGAACCTCGCGAGGATGGGAGCGTAGGAGAGGTCAGCCTCTTCCACGAGAGCATACTCCTGCGAGTATCGGCGGCGGTAATAGGCGGCTTCATCGCCGCGGTGTATGAAGTGTTACTAAACAGTTTTACGATGACGAGCGTGCTCTTTGGCGTGGCGATGGTTATACTCCCGGCGGCAATATGCTTCGCGCTGTCAGGTATCTTCTCATCCGGCATCACGCCGAGCGCGGTATTCCGTGGCACAACAGAAATTTTCTCACTAAAGCGTGGGGGCGAGGGCGAGCGCGCAAAGATAATCTTCTTCGGGTTTTCCGCTCTTTTCGGGATATTCCTCGTCTCGCTCTCTCTGGAGCAATATGAGCTTCTCGGCATCTCAGCCGGGTATATATTCGCATCACTGGTAACCATTTTCACAGCTAGGCGTTTTGGAGCGATTAAGGGCGCGGCAGTGGGCTTCGTCTCATCTGTGGGTCTGTCGGGGATATACTCTGTCGCCTTTGCCCTAGCGGGGCTTGCTGCCGGTGCTCTCACAGGTGTAGGCGTTGTGTGGTCGGTGATAATCGGCGGCGCGGCACTGTGCGTGTGGGGCGCGTATGCAGACGGTCTTGTCGGCTTTCTCACACTATTCCCGGAGTACGCAGTGGCAAGCAGTATAGCCATCCCACTATTCAAACGCACGCGCCTCGAGCGGTCTGAAGAGGAAATAACCACGGCAGAGAGCCAAGCCGAGGATATGGTCGGCACAATGGCGCTTTCCTACAAGAACAAGTTTACTGGCGCGTTAGACTCTCTCGAGGACTCCTTTGGCGCGCTGGCAGGCGTCTTGCGCCGCATCAGGGGTGAGGATGACACGGTCAGTGAGAGCGAGGCAGAGAGACTGATTAGCGAGTGCATACACCGCTACTTCTCGACAGAAAACCCGCACATACCGGGTGCCGATGAGGCACGTGTAGCATTTCTCGCGACACTCACGCACACTCGTGTGATACTCTACAACAACAAGAGGCTAACAGCACCGGATTTTAACACGCCCACCCACCTATCAGGCATAGCAGCCAGCCTCGCTGACTCTGTAAACCGCGCTATGGCTATACTATCGGAGGAAAAATTCAAGGAAAGAATGCGCGACACCTCACCGGAGGACTTCGAACAAATGGCGAAGTTGATTAACGAGGCGCGACTTCGTGACGGACGAGAAAAAGCGCTCAATGAAACACTCACAGAGCGCGTAAGAGAGGCTATAACCTCACTCGGAATTACAGGCTTCGCCGCACAGGTGTATGGCGAACGCGCACCACACATCATAATGGCAACCGAGGACGAGACAGGCACTATAATCACCTCACCCCTTGTGCGCGAAAAACTTGAACACACAATAGGTACAAGGCTCTTAACACCCGAGTATTACAGGCGTGGAAAAATGGTGCTCCTAGAATGCCAAGCCGCGCGCTCAAAAAGCGTTGTATCATATGCGGTAGGCACTGCCGCAGACGGCTCACCAATGTCGGGTGATAGCTCAACTGCCTTTGACACCAAGGAGGGCAGACACTTCTCAATCATCTCGGATGGTATGGGGAGCGGAAACGAGGCGAGACGCTCTGCCGACTTCGTCATAGAGTTCCTGTCTAGCGCACTAGACTTCGGCGCTGGGTGCGAGAGCGCATTAAGGCTCCTCAATAATATGATAAAGCGCAAGAGGGTCGGTATATCCGTGACGGTTGACCTCTTTTCGCTCGACCTGATCTCAGGCGAAGCACTATTCTATAAGTGTGGCGCCGCACCGTCGTATATTAAGCGAGGTTCATCGCTATTCCGCATTCGCTCTCGCACATCCCCACTCGGCCCACTCGGTGAATTAGATGCAGAGAGAGTGCGCGTAGAGGTCGGTTGCGGTGACTATATAATTATGTTTTCGGACGGAATTAGTCAGGATGGCGAGGACTCGCCCTGGCTGATAGAGCTTTTGGCTAACCCAAACACAAAGGAGCTAAGTCCCACCTCGCTCGCCGAGGCTATACTAAAGACAGCACAAGCCAAAGGCGCACCCAAGGATGATATGACCGTCAGAGTAATCCAAATAGGCGGTCAAATTTAAGGCTTTCGTATTTTTTACCGTAACGAAATACACGGTACACCGTATTGACTGCACCCGGCGTCCTCTCCAATTTCCTGTTACAAGATGTACGGATAGCACGATAACAAAACAGGCTGAGCCAAAAGCTTTTAATTAAGCAAAAGGCTCAGCCCCTTCTATTTCCCGTCCCGTCACATAGTCGCCAAGCTTCGCCTACGCAAGTCTGCGGCTCGGTTGTCTCGCACTTTGCGGACTTCCTCGCCAAAAATTGTCATCGACAGTTTTGGGCTTCGTCACCATTCATACTCTAATATCGGAGTATCTCCGGATGAGGTGGTAATTATATCGGAGGCTTCAAGAGTTGTTATCTCTATTACTGGTGCTTCATAGGTTTTCGTCTGTCATTTCTCCTTACTGTACCTTGTATGCTGCGGATGCAGCTGCATATGCCTGGATTGCTGCAAGAAGAGTCTGAAGCTCTGTATTATCCTTATCCTGTCCTGCTGCGTACCACGCATAGTTGAATGTTACGGTGCTATCACCTGCTGTGATGGTTACATCCTCGGTAAGATCCATAGCCTTAAG
>JAZOPN010000037.1:0-12777 GCA_045655565.1 Eubacteriales bacterium
GTATCGAATACCATTACATTAACATCCTCACCGGATGCAAGAACGTGGTCAAGACCACCGAAGCCGATATCGTATGCCCAACCGTCTCCACCGAAGATCCATACAGCCTTCTTGGATAGGAAGGACTTCTCAGCGAGAATTTCCTTAGCAACAGGACAGCCTGCAGCAGCTGCAGCCTCAAGCTCTACTACAAGAGCCTTGGTAGCAGCCTCGTTTGCCTTACCGTCGTTAAGAGTAGCAAGGTACTGCTCTGCAGCAGCCTTGAATGCCTCGGAAGCCTTGTCAGATGCTGCCATCTCGCGAACCTTAGCGATGAGCTTCTCGCGAACAGCCTTCTGACCGGTGTACATACCGAGACCGTGCTCTGCGTTATCCTCGAAGAGCGAGTTTGCCCAAGCGGGACCTCTGCCTGTCTCACGGTTTACAGTGTAAGGAGTAGCAGGTGCGGAGCCGCCCCAAATGGAGGAACAACCGGTAGCGTTAGAAATATACATTCTCTCACCGAAAAGCTGGGTGATAAGACGAGCGTAAGAGGTCTCAGCACAGCCTGCGCAAGAACCGGAGAACTCAAGAAGCGGCTGCTTGAACTGGCTACCCTTGATGGTAGTAGCAACAAGCTCGGGCTTCTCGGCAACCTTAGCAACTGCGTAGTCGAATGCCTCCTGCTGGTCGAGCTGAGTAGCAATAGGCTTCATCTCGATTGCGGGAGTCTTACCTGTCTTAGCTGCGTTTGCAGTAACAGGACAAGCCTTAACACAAAGGGTACAACCCATACAGTCAAGGGGAGATACAGACATGGTGAACTTGTATGTGGTCTTAGCAACGGGCTTCTCGGCGAACTTGGTAGAAGCGGGAGCTGCTGCTGCCTCCTCCTCGGTCATGGCGAACGGACGGATACAAGCGTGAGGACATACAAATGCACAGTTGTTACACTGGATACAGGTCTCGGGATTCCACTGAGGAACGGTAACTGCAACACCGCGCTTCTCATAAGCGGATGCACCCTGAGGCATAGTACCATCAGCATACTTAGCAAAGGTAGAAACTGTAAGAGCATCACCCTTCATACCAACAACGGGAAGAACGATGTCGTTAACGAAGTCAACGAGGTCTGCTCTCTCACCGGTAACCTTAGGAGCTGCGGGGGTCTCACCTGCGTTTGCCCACTCAGCGGGAACTGCAACTGCTACAAGAGCGTCCTTGCCTGCATCGATAGCGGCATAGTTGAGGTCAACGATAGCCTGTCCCTTCTTGATATAGGACTTGTATGCAGCCTTCTTCATATACTCGATAGCTTCATCGATAGGAAGAATCTTAGCGAGGGTGAAGAATGCAGACTGAAGAACGGTGTTCTTAACCTTAGCGTTACCAAGGTCGATAGCGAGCTTAGTAGCGTTGATGATATAGAACTGAATGTTGTTCTTAGCAATGTAGCTCTTAACAGATGCAGGAAGATGTGCATCAAGCTCCTCAACAGTCCAAGGACAGTCAAGCAGGAATGTACCACCGGGCTTAACATCAGTGATCATATCATACTTGGCGAGGTATGCATTGTTGTGGCAGGCAACGAAGTCTGCCTTGTTAATATAGTAAGAAGCCTTGATGGGCGAATCACCGAAACGAAGGTGAGAAATGGTGATACCACCTGTCTTCTTAGAGTCATACTGGAAGTATGCCTGAATATACTTATCGGTGTGGTCACCGATAATCTTGATGGAGTTCTTGTTAGCACCAACGGTACCGTCACCACCAAGACCCCAGAACTTGCACTGGATCATATCCTGAGGTGCAGTGTCGGGAGCGGGAAGCTCGGGAAGAGAAAGACCGGTAAGGTCGTCCACGATACCAACAGTGAAGTGGTTCTTAGGAGCTGCCTCAGCAAGGTTAGCATAGATAGCGAAGATGGATGCAGGAGTGGTGTCCTTAGAGCCAAGACCGTATCTGCCGCCAACAACCTTCATACCGCATCTGCCACACTCTGCGAGAGCTGCAATAACATCAAGGTACAGCGGCTCACCAAGAGCGCCGGGCTCCTTAGTTCTGTCAAGGACAGCAATAGACTTAACGGATGCAGGAATAGCCTCACAAAGCTTAGCTGCAACGAAGGGTCTATAAAGTCTAACCTTAACAAGACCAACCTTCTCACCCTTAGCAAGAAGATAATCAATAACCTCCTCTGCTACATCACAAACCGAGCCCATAGCGATGATAACACGCTCTGCATCGGGTGCGCCGTAGTAGTTGAAGAGCTTGTAGTTAGTGCCGATCTTAGCATTAACCTTGTCCATATACTCCTCTACGATTGCAGGAAGTGCATCATAGTAGGGGTTGCAAGCCTCTCTGTGCTGGAAGAAGATGTCACCGTTCTCAGCCGAGCCACGAAGCACGGGGTGCTCGGGGTTGAGCGCTCTGTTACGGAATGCAAGAACTGCATCCATATCAACCATTTCCTTGAGATCCTCATAATCCCAAGCAGCAACCTTCTGAATCTCGTGAGAGGTTCTGAAGCCGTCGAAGAAGTTGAGGAAAGGAACTCTAGACTTAATAGTAGCGAGGTGAGCAACCGCGCCAAGGTCCATAATCTCCTGAGGGTTGGTCTCAGCGAGCATAGCAAAGCCGGTCTGACGGCAAGCATATACGTCGGAGTGATCACCGAAGATGTTAAGAGCGTGGGAAGCTACGCATCTTGCGGAAACATGAATAACGCAAGGAAGGAGCTCACCTGCGATCTTATACATGTTGGGGATCATAAGAAGAAGACCCTGAGAAGCAGTATAAGTTGTGGTGAGTGCGCCAGCACCAAGAGAGCCGTGAACGGCACCTGCTGCGCCTGCCTCGGACTGCATCTCAACAACCTTAACATTCTCGCCAAAGATGTTCTTTGCAGGCTGGCCGAAGATGTTCTTGTTAGAAGCAGACCAAGTGTCTGTTACCTCCGCCATAGGCGAAGAGGGAGTGATGGGGTAGATGGCAGCAACCTCGGTAAATGCGTAGGACACATGAGCCGCGGCTGTGTTACCATCCATAGAAATTTTCTTTCTTTCTACCATTGGAATTTATACCTCCGTTAAAAATAATAAACAACAAATAGTTATGGTATCTCTACCAATTCATAATTATAGCACACAAAGTATCAAAAGTAAATACTTTTTTATATTTTTTAACAATATACGCGCGGGGGCGCAGTCACAGCGCTCGCACGCGAGAGGAAAGAGGTGTGACATTTAGGCCTGCCCACATAAAAACCGAGGCATTGCTCTTCACAGCGCCTCGATGATGTTTTTATGTCGCATCTTAAAATGGTAGCGGGTTACTATCGTTATGCACCGCTTGGTACACAGAGCTAGGTGAAAAATAGCTCGCGCACTGCCTCAAGATAGCCCTCGCGGTCGGTGACGATGTTAAGCGCCTCGACCAGCGCCTTAGCAGTCATATCGGGTGGCAACTCAAAATACTCGGCAAGACGAGCGCGACGGGCACAAGAGGCCTCTCTGCCTGTTAAACCATCCTCAAAAAGGTTAAGTATTGTTATCATTTCAGAAGAATTTTGGGCATTTTTCTCGACACGCCCCCCACTCTCCGTAAATGGTGCGAGCACGCGCTCCAGCACCTCTCTTGCCATTCCCTCAACGCCCAGAGTCCCTGAGCGCGATGCCTTTGTCTTGCGTCTCTCCTTACCCTCTATGCGTGGGACATAGAGGTTATACACCTTGTCTTTAGGGATAATCGAGGATATAAAGGAGCGTATCTGGCTACCGCCGCCATCGGGGTCAAGAAGCACTATTATTCCGTCCCCCGCAACGCGCCTAAGGAGTGCCTGACGCTCACTAGAATTAAATATACCAAAGCCCTCTGTTGTAAACACCTTACACTCAAATATAGATGACAGGGTTATCTTATCGTACTTTCCCTCGACAATAAGCGGCAGGGTTATTCTTTTCTTTTCCATATATATCACCTATTCGCCGTGCCGTATTTACAGAAGGCAGATAAGGGACAGCCCTCACACCTCGGTGAGCGAGCGGAGCAGGTATCTCTACCAAACAGGACTATACGGTGACAGAAGTCACTGCCCTCCTCCGGCGGAATAATACCCATTAGTATCCTCTCGATTTTACTCGGGTCTTTTAGACTCTCGGGGTACATACCAAGTCTTGCGCAAATCCTGATACAATGCGTATCACAGACTATCGCGGGCTTGCCATATATATCACCGAGAAGAAGATTTGCTATCTTTCTGCCCACACCCGGCAGGAGCAACAGGTCATCCATATTATCCGGAAGCACACCGCCAAATCGCTCAAGGAGCATTATCGAGGCATCCTTAATATTCTGCGCCTTAGCGCGATATAGCCCACAGGGCTTGATTATCTCGGCTATCCTCTCAACATCTGCACATGCCATAGCGAGGGGGGTAGGAAATTCGCTAAATAGCGTCAGTGACACCTGGTTAACCTTTCTATCCGTGCACTGTGCAGACAGCCGCCCCATAACAAGCAAGCGCCACGGGTCGCCCTCGTATTCGAGGGCGCACAAAGCCTCGGGATAAACCGCCTTTAGGGTATCAATAATACCGAGCATACGCTCGCGTTTTTCTCTTTTAGTCATTGTCCCCGAGCACCTCCCTAAGAAGTCTCTCGGTAAGACTGACGGATAGCCCCATTATCGTGTCGAAGTCACCGACATATTCCTTAACGAACCTACCGCCCTCACCCTGTATACCATAGGCACCTGCCTTATCCATAGGCTCGCCACCGGCGACATAAGCCACAATATCTTCGGGAGAAAGCGAAAAAAACTCAACGCGGGATGTAGCCACGCCACTCGCGACACGGTCACGGTAATGCACTGCAACACCTGTATGCACATTATGCACTCTGCCACTAAGCGAGCGTAGCATTTCCCTCGCGTGTTCCTCGCTCTCGGGCTTACCGAGGGGGATGCCACCCAATTCAACAAGGGTGTCGGATGATATGACAACAGCTTCTCTGTGCTCGTCTGCAACCGGCGCGCCTTTTCTCAGCGCGAGAAGCTCTACACCGCGCTCGGGGTGGGTACCATACGGCAGAGTTTCGTCAACCTCGCGCACCACAATCTCGAAATCCTCACATATCTCTGATAGCAATTCCTTGCGCCTCGGCGAACGCGATGCGAGTATTACCCTATATCCATCAAATTTCATAGTCACCCCCGAAATGTTCGAGTATATTTCATTTTTCCCTACTATATTTTAATATAAGCGGATACAAAAGTCAATAAGAGAATGTTTGCCAAACGCTAAAGCAAATCGGCAATAGTGTTCCCAAGAATATTACGCCGACTACGCGACAACATAGTCGGTAAATATGCCTCTTACCCCGTTATACTGAATTAAAAGAAAAGCGGGGACACCAATCAAGGCATCCCCACCATATTAGGTAAAAGAAGTGAATATTTTTATGTTATCACGGCAGACTGTCGTAGGATTCCTCAAGCTTGTCGAGGGCGCCGTCCTTAGCCCCAACAACCTCCTCATACTTCTTCTTCATATCACCTGCATCCATCTTAAATTTAGCAGCTAGGATGATGTTGTGCCACTTGTTAGCGTTGTAGTCGATGCTACTATTATTACCTTTGTAGAACCTAGCAATTGCGTCCTCGAATGCCTTATCGAATGAGGAACGAACATGATAACGAATGTACTCAAGCATCTCTGCGTTACCCTCAATCTCACTACCGGAGGAAATATCCTCCTTAAGTGTCCACTCATAGTAGTCATCAAGGATCTGAGTGGAGTTAAGCGAGAGATAGTTAAGGAATGCGGAAGCGTGAGCGAACTTGGTAGATGCGAAGGCGATACCACCAACACGACCGATGTTATGGATCTGAGTAAGGTACTCATCAGTCTTCTTAACATGATCAACGGGATCGGTGTACTCACCGCGATAGAGCGGAACAGGAACAACGCCGAACTGGCTGCCGCTTTCTACCATATCGGAATACGCCTCATCCTCAAGAGAGCCTACGCATATAATACCGCCGAAGAGAACCTTGTTAACTGCAAATCTAGCACGAATTGCATTCTCCACCTTATCATCGAAGTTAGATGAATCAACGTTTCTTACACCGGTAGAGTTGAATAAGCTATTAAGGTTAGTAACGAACTCCTGAAGTCTTACACAAGAGTCGCTGTTCTCATCTGGATACCAATATTCCCAGTCACCAACCCAGTTGTCATCGTCATCCTGGTAGAGTTTTTCGTTCCACTTACGCTCTATAACGGTGATGGAGGTTGTGTAAAGAAGACCGGAAACACCAAGACCACCCTGAGTACCAACGGCAAAGCCGAGGGTATCATCAAGAGGATCCTCGAGTGCGTCGGGGTTGCTGTTATCGTAAACATCGTTTGCAAAGCCCGCAAGAGTGGTATAAGTCCACTTGTTGTTTCTTACCATCGTGTAGAAGTCATCAACAGTGTACTCACCGTCGCCGTCCCAGTCGTAGTTGTATGCATTCTCATTCTCAGCATCGGCACCGGTAGCAACGTCAATCTCCTGCTCAAGAAGAGTGAGGTTAACAGGAACAACGAAGAATGCACGAACAAGGTCGATGAAATAGTCGGAAGCGATAAGGTACATTCTGTCACGGGAGAGAGATAGAGACTGCATGTACTCTACCATATAACCCTTACCGGTATCCTTGAAGTTGGGGTCATACTTACCTTCTTTTGCAAACTGGAAGTAGTTGGTGCGCTCACCGTCCCCAACATCTACGCTCTTGTTAGAGTGAGAGTAAACATTCTTGAAGGCACGAGAGAGAGATGCAGACATCATATCGTAAACGAAGTTACAGAAGATGTCAGGTCTACCCTTTTCGGTGCCGGAGGTAGCAGTTGTCGCAATTTCGCTGATAGAAGCGCCCCAGTTGTATTCCGATGTGTTGGGGTAATAAAGGTACTCAACAGTAACCTTTGCATACTCCATAGCAGCATTGTTTCTTTCCTCTATATCCATATCTATGCTATCGGCATAGGGAATAGAGGGAGCAATACCACTGACACCCTCCTGTGCGGCAAGGTATCTGTAACAACCGGAGGAAAGCTCACCATCATTGCTGTTGTCAGTCATCTGATAAAGAAGCTCAACCTCGTTGCTCCAGGTTACATCGGGAATCTCAATGGTGACACTGTCATCGTCATCGTCATCATCGTCATCCTCATCACCACCGCCACCTTGGTTGATGGTCGCGTTACAGATATCGCAGATATTATTACTATCTGCGTCGGTGTGGTTAACACCGTCGCACTGAGGTGCTGCGGGGCCACAGGATGCAAGCATACCTACAACCATAACAAGCGCCAAGAACAGTGCAAAAATCTTGGTTTTCATATTATTTCTCCTTATGTATTTTTGCCGTTTTCTACCGTGACCCTACGGCATCAAGCCACGGTCTAAAGCGTTGCTTACCCACTTACGATCATACGCCTGTATCGGGAGCGATGCTTCCACACGCCCGAAACGCACGACCGTCGTCGGCGTCGCAAACGCGCATTTGGGGATAACCATCCACTTTATCGAATACATAATATCACAAATAGAAAATTTAGTCAAGCGCATTTAATGAACGGGAGCAAAATTCTTGCAGTTTTGACAATCTCGTTCATCCGCGCTTGTGCAATTTGCATAAATATTTATTATATATAATATAGTAATGAATATGAGGAGCGTTTTATATAAAACCGGGGTGGCTTGTGCGACATTATTGCGACAGGAGAGGCAATACACTAGTGTCGCGCTATTTCTGTTTCTGAGCATACCGATACCTTACCGCAAAAAAACAAGGAAGTCCGTCTTCGCCGAATACAAGTCACTCACCATAATGCTTTTACCGATAAGAAAATGGAAATATTTGTTTACATAAAATGGCAGGGCTAAACGCATTGGTCAACCCAGAATTTAACACGGGTAATACCTATTAGGTGCTTTCAAGATTAAAAACGTCCGTGGTATATATGTAGCAATTATCTGTCAGGTGCGCCATATTGGGGCATTTTTACTGCTTTCTCTTGCGTCTTATCAGCAGGATAGCTCCGAGCACAAGCAGTGTAAGAGCACACCACCGCCAGCCGATAGCGCGACTGCTAACAGTGTGTTATCAAGAGGAGCATTCTCTACCATCAAGAATGACTCGCCTGCGAACAGATTAAACCTTATATACCTGCCTGATACCACGCCGGGTACTACACCTCCCACGCCGTCGTTACCAACAACCTCTACGGTGTAGTTATCCGAAGTGCGAACTAAAGCTTGATTAATAATTTAATCATTAAGCAAGGGCGTTTTTGCTCTTGCTTTTTTGTGCATTTTTGGGGTTTCTTGTCCTCTCTGTGACTTTGTGACTAAATCACAGAATAACTTTCCTCCGTGTTGCTATAATTTAAGTACAAAGGAGATGAAGGAGGTCCAAATATGGGACATTTAGAGAATAAAGTAGCAATTATAACCGGCGGCGGTTATGCAAAGCTTGCAGACGGGAGAGCCGGCTCTATCGGATACGGTATCGCGACAGCATACGCAAAAGAGGGCTGCAACCTCGTCATAACAGGAAGAAACGAAGAAAAGCTGGAGCGCGCCAAGGAGGAGCTTGAGCGTCTATATGGCATCCGCGTTCTCGCACTTGCGGCAGACATTTCGGCAGACGGAAACGGCGAAGCGGTAGCACGAGGAGTCATCGAGAGGACAATCGAGGAGTTTGGCAGGCTGGATGTGCTTATCAATAACGCACAGGCATCGGCATCGGGCGTGAAGCTGGAGGAGCACACCACCGAGCAGTTCGACCTCGCGATATACTCGGGGCTATATGCGACATTCTACTATATGAAGGCGGCATATCCATATCTCAAAGAAAGCCGCGGCACAATCATCAACTTCGCTTCAGGTGCGGGGCTGTTCGGCAACTTCGGGCAGTGCTCATACGCGGCGGCAAAGGAGGGCATTCGGGGTCTATCGAGAGTAGCGGCAACAGAGTGGGCAAAAGATGGCATAAATACCAATGTAATCTGCCCGCTCGCCTGGACAGCACAGCTCGAGACATTTGCAAATGCCTACCCCGAAGCTTTCGAAAAGAATGTAAAGACACCGCCCTCGGGTCATTTCGGTGATCCCGAGAGTGAGATAGGCAGAGCCTGCGTAGGTCTTGCATCCCCTGACTTCAAGTATATGAACGGCGAGACGCTCACCCTAGAGGGTGGTCTGGGCTTGCGCCCATAATGTGACAGGGTCAGAGAAGTATGAAATAGACTGTTGTATAATTAAATCACAAAAACAAACACAAACAAAAGGAGAATAAAAAATGTCAGTAGTAAAGCTTAATATAAATAACTTTGATTTAGCAGAAAAGAGCGAGAAGCCGGTGCTAATCGACTTCTACGCAGATTGGTGCGGCCCCTGCCGTATGCTCGGCCCGATAATCGCCGAGATTGGCGATGAGAGGGATGATATCCTCGTGGCAAAGGTAAATGTCGACGAGGAGCGTGATCTAGCACAGCGTTTTCGCGTGATGTCTATCCCGACCATAGTTGTGCTCCGCGATGGCGAGGTTGTTCATCAGTCCTCCGGCGCGCGCCCCAAGGCGAAGATACTCGAGCTTATCGACGGCTGAATAAAAATGAAGGGGCTGCTTCATTTAGGCATAACCTAAAAAGAGCGAAGTTATCGTAAAAAACGATAGTTTCGCTCTAATCTTTTTGTATTTTCCTGTTTTTAAGGTTGAAATTCTGTGAATTTCCTCTTTTTATTTAATGCTCTTTTTCTATCGTCGTTTCCTCGCTCGTCGTATTTTTATACGCCTATCGCTCGTAAGCCAACGATTTCTGCTCTAAATCAAGCTAGCCCCGAAAGACGCTTCGCACTAAGAATTCAGCATCTATATTCAATATTTGCAAATAGTCTTCATTTCGCTGAATTCTTAATGGCTCAGCGCCTTTGTAGCTTATGATCCTATGCGATTAGGCGGCGCAGGCGAGTCTTATCTCGGATGGTGATGCCCTCGCTGCGCGACTGTGTAACCAGCCCCTCTGAGGCGAAGTATTTTAGCATTCGCGAAACTACCTCGCGTGCCGAACCCATATACTTGGCTATCTGCTCGTGGGTGAGGTGGATGGTGTCGGTGTGAGTGCGCGATGCCTCGTCAAGCAGGAATATCGCAAGACGCTTGTCCATAGACATAAACAGTATCTGCTGCATAACCCACATAACATCCGAGAAGCGCAAGAGCGCAGTCTCAAGGGCAAAGATTTTTACCTCGGGAATTCTTCTCGACAAGTCCTCAAGGGCGCAACCGCCTATAACGATAACCTCACTCGCGTCCTCGGTGTCGACGAAGACATCAAAGGTGATATTATTTAAGACACAGGAGGCAGAGAGCATACACATCTCGCCCGGGAAAATGCGGTAGAGGGTTATTTCCTTGCCATCCTCAGAGAGTATATATAGGCGTAGGCTCCCGCGCTTAACGAGGATGACGCCTGTGCATTCGTTGCCATCGTGAATACAGGTGCCCTCATCGAATACAACCTTTTGCGATGAGTTTATGAGTGTTTCTCGGTCGGTGCTTGAAAGCCTATCCCAAAATGGAAAGGTCTTTTCTAAAAGCTCTGTAATTTCTTGGTTTTCCATATTGCCACTCCGTATATCCGATTACTCTTTCAAGGCTATTTTATCACAGGGCGAGGATGATGTCAATCGAACTTGGAGGAAAAATGTGACTATGTCACTGAAACTTTTCTCTATCTTCGGTAAAATATAGATGTAAGAAAGATAATTGGAGTGAAAAATGACAAAGATATATGATGTAATAATAGTAGGCGGTGGCCCGGCAGGCTATACTGCCGCGCTCTACCTCGCTCGCGCAGGGCTTGGCACTCTCTTAGTCGAAAAAATGAGTGTTGGCGGGCAGATGTCACTAACCGATAAAATTGAAAACTATCCAGGCTTCCCCGATGGGATAGACGGCTTCACGCTAGGTATGAATATGAAGGTGGCGGCAGAACAATTCGGCGCCGCGACCGAATATGGAGAGGTTGATGCGCTCGAACTCACAGAGGATATAAAAAGCGTTTTTGTCGGGGGCATAGTCAAGAGGGCGCGTCGGGTTATAATCGCGACCGGTGCTTCCCCGAGGCTGCTAGGCATACCCGGCGAGAGCGAGCTTACCTCGCGTGGTGTGCATTACTGCGCGCACTGTGACGGCAGATTTTACACAGGAAAGCGTGTGGTGGTCATAGGTGGCGGTAATTCTGCGGTGGGTGACGCGGCATATCTTGCGAGAATAGCCGAGAGCGTTATCCTCGTTCATAGGCGTGACGAGCTTCGCGCATCGAAAGTAGAGGCGGATAGGCTCTTTGAGAATAAGAATGTAAAATACGAGTGGAACAGCATTCCGACGGAAATCCGCGAGGCAGACGGCGGTCTTATCCTTGCCCTTGAAAACCGAGATGGCGGTGACTACCGCGAGATTTTGGTAGATGCGGTATTTGTATCGGTGGGCAGAGTGCCATCGAGCGAGCTGGTTCGGGATGTGGTAAAGACTGACGAGCATGGCTATATATTAACGGATGAAGCAATGAGGACAAGCCTGCCCGGCGTGTACGCAATAGGTGATGTAAGAGTAAAGGATTTGCGACAGATTGTGACAGCTGTTGCAGATGGTGCAATAGCCGCCCACATGATAGAAAATGAAATGTGACTTTGTCACAGAAAAGGGTTTTCCAATATGCTAAAATAGGGTCACAAGGGCAGAAAAGCCATAAAACAAAACTACTAAACGGAGAATAATAAAATGATTAACGAAAAGGTTCACAGACTACTAAACGAGCAGATAAACAAGGAGTTCTACTCGTCTTACCTCTATCTTGAATTTGCAAACTACTTCGGCGAGCGCGGGCTTGACGGCTTTGCTAACTGGTATATGATACAGGCACAGGAAGAGAAAGACCACGCAATGCTCTTCTATCAGTACCTGGCGAATGAAAATGCGAAGATAACACTTGAAGCTATTGCTAAGCCCGACAAGGCAATCACCTCTGACCTGGATGTATTAAAGGCGGGGCTAGAGCACGAGGAGTATGTAACCTCCCTTATCCACGATATTTACGATGCTGCCTACGAGGTGCGCGACTACCGTGCAATGCAATTCCTCGATTGGTTTGTAAAGGAGCAGGGCGAGGAGGAAGCCAACGCAAACGACCTTATCACCAAGTTTGAGTTATATGCGGGCGACGCGAGAGGGCTATATCTTCTTAACCAGGAGCTTCTCGCGAGAGTATATTCTGCGCCCTCGCTTGTACTGTAATAAAGCAAACTAAAAATAAAAAAACAATAATAATCAAAGGGGAATAAATAAATGAAAAAGCATATTTGTGATGTTTGTGGATGGGAATATGACGAGGAGGTAGGCTACCCCGAGGGCGGTATCGCACCCGGAACGAAGTTTGAGGACCTGCCCGAGGACTTCGAGTGCCCTCTTTGCGGAGTCGGCAAGGATCTCTTCCACGAGGAGTAATTATCTATTCTAAGAGGGCTTTATGTAGAATAGCACCCTACCGCCAAGGCTTGCACTTGGCGGTTTTCTTGTATAGCCGAAGAGAGCCGAGCTAACAAGTCTTTCGTCGTCAAATTTCAGCGTCTTTTGTTGCACCAAGTCTTGTAAAGTCATACTTAACTTCGCCTCGTTACAGCAAAATCCATCAGAAATTTGTCAGACGGAAGATGCGGAGCAGTTTTGAAATAATAGATTTTT
>JAZOPN010000038.1:0-3382 GCA_045655565.1 Eubacteriales bacterium
GGAAACTCCTGTAGTTGAGGAAACTCCTGTAGTTGAGGAAACTCCTGTAGTTGAGGAAACTCCTGTAGTTGAGGAAGCTCCTGTTGTTGAGGAAGCTCCTGTTGTTGAGGAAGAACCGGTTGTTGAGGTAGAACCTGTCGAGTCTGAGGATGACGATGATGCATTCAACTTCGGTGTAAGATACAATTACAGCATTGAGGCAAGACTTGCTCTTGCAACGGATGAGATAAAGAGCTTCTACCGCGCAATAATGGAGTTTGTTAAGTCCTATGGCGTTAAGGTTTCTAGAAGCTGGAAACACGAGAGAGTGCATAAGGGCAGACGCCTGTTTGCGCTTGTTACATTCCGTGGTACAAAGCTAGTTGTAGCACTTGCTAAGGATCCTAAGACAGCAGATGCTAAGTATCATGCAGTTGATGTATCCGACAAGAAGAAGTACGAGAAGACACCTATGCTAATGCGTATCACATCGGATAGAAAGGTTAAGCAGGTAATTACACTGCTAGCTGAGCTTTTCGCCGAGGCAGAGCTTAAGGATAAGGCACTCGGAGTGGTAGAGCCCGAGATCGAGACCAAGACAAAGGCGCGTCTCATCGAGGAGGAGCTTATCAGGGTTGAGGGCGATTATGTTGCTCCGGCAGTTGAAGAAACTCCTGTTGCCTTTGAGCCTGTAATCGAAGAAGTTGTCGAGCAGACACCTACCTTTGAGCCTGTAATCGAAGAAGTCGTCGAGGAAGCACCTGTCCTAGAGGGCATAGTCCATGTTGATGCAGAGCACGCTGACGAGCTTCTCACCAACGAGGAGGCAGAGGCTGTGATAGAGGTAGTTCACACCGGTGCTGAAAAGCGCAAGGGTAAGCTAGCTATCGTCAACCTTGATGTCATCTGCGAGAACTTTGAGGACGGAGATATAGTTGACCTTAAGGCACTTCTTGCTAAGCGTCTTGTACCTAAGGGTACAGGTAAGGTTAAGGTTTTGGCGCGTGGCGTTATGACCAAGGCACTTACTGTAATTGCTAGCAAGTACTCGCTGGCAGCAGTTAAGATGATACATCTGGCTGGCGGTCATGCAGAGGTTGAAGACTAATCGACCTTAAACAAAAAACTTCGGCGTACACCAACCTCGGTGTACGCCGATTTTATATGTTAGAAAAGCAAGCGTAATAGCCGTGCCATCCGCTTGCTTTTTCTTATGCGAGTGTTTTCACAGAATCAATAGTTTTATCGAAGTGGATATTTACCTCTAGACCATCTTCCGGATGCTCGGTGTAGATGGAAAAATCCTGATAAGACTGTGAAAAACGCTTCTGAGAAAGAATAGATGCAATATCATCCGACTTAATACCAAAATATTTCAGCACCGACTTGATAGCACCCTTTCCACCGTAAACCTTACCACGAAATAGAGGAAGCTCTGGGGCTCTGCCATCATCGGTCATCCAGTCAATGCCGGGCGTGTCATCGCGCCCTATCAGCATAATACTAACCCTACCACGCTCGAGCAGCTTTAGGTTGAGGCGTTTGCCCTCGTTTATTATCGCGCTATCGCGAGAAGAAAACCTACCGATAGTCTTAATCTCGGAATATGTTAGCTCAACCAGCCTAATGAGGAATACAGCAACAAACACTATTGAGACAACAACTACGAGTATAAGCGGGTATAGCTTTAACGCACCCTCGACTGCGCCATTAACACATATTGCCCAGACTAAGAGCGCGATTAGAGGCAATTCAACCCAAAATGCCCACCACGCCGTGGACGATAGAATTACTTTCTTCTTCATAAACAACTCCAAAAGAATTTTTACATATAGATTTTACCATACCTTGCCTATCTTTGCAAGTAGTATTGTGCGATTAAATAGCGCGTTATTTTTTCATTTCCATATACGGTAATACTTCAAATCCACACTTCTTATATACCGCAACTGCAACCTCGTTATCCTCTTCAACCTCTAGACGCAGTAGCGCATCGGGATATTTTTCCTCGACAAACCGTAGAAAATTGCTACCTATGCCCATCTCGCGATATTCCTTTTCGAGATAGAGATCCTCTATCCAAATACAGGGCTTACCGAACTCGGTGGAAAAGCTCTTCGCAAGCATGCCATAGCCGACTACTTTGCCATCATCCTCAAAAATATACCCCTCAAGATAGGGTGAATTACCAACACAGGCATCTATATCAGCCGTAAATATCTCGGGCGAGCCATCCGTTGACACTGCATCCGATGCATAAAAAATGCGCATCATCCGGAATACGCACGCTCTATCACATTCTTTCATTTCACGAATAATCATCATTTACCTCACAGCACCACTTTTGAAATTTACGATGCGAAAAACTACGGATATATTGCCCTTAAAGCTTGTCCATGCGCTAATAAGTCGCGCCCGCGTTTTTATAACCTCTCCTATTATAACATAATAAATAGCAAATGTAAATGATAATAATTCGTTTCCGCTGTTAATTAACTATTGGTTAAGTATGTTTTTTCTTACTGGGGACGAGGCGGAGTAAAGAAAAATGCCCTGAGCAAACCGAGCATTTTGTCTTTATCTATTTGAGTTTTAACAACGCCGTTTGATATCGTGAATAACGTGATTATGCTCCTTGCGAGTTGCACCTCTTTCGAGGTGGTGCTTTGCACTTTGTTTTGCTTATCGCAAAACACTCGCGGAGCAATCTGCACTCGCTCACTGACAAGCGAGTTAGTGGATTCGCTTCGTTTGATTATCGTGAGTATCGCCCTATAAAGTGTTGCATCAAATTTGCACCAAAATCACACCAACATTTAACGCCATATTTCAATCATTCAAAGCGTTAAACAATATTTTCTTGCTTCGCACAAGGTTCAGTCCGAGCAGAAAAACTATTATGCATACGGCAGAGCCGAGAGTGGCGTTCATAATCAATATCTCGGTTTCGGTCATTCCCTCAAAGGATACAAGCATTGAGCGTTGTAATGCGAATATGGAAACAAAGGCATCCGCAAAAGATATATTTCGTAACGTTATGAGTGCCCCTGATGTACTACGACGAGATTTTACAAGATTGATTGTCGCAATCGTAATTTTGGCAAAGGCATACGCCGCCATGGCTATCATTACGATCATATGAAGCTCGTGCCCTCTGTCCCGAACGACCGATAAAATGACCGTTCCGATCAACGGGACAGACAGTACCATCAGCATCCACCCTGTGAATTTGGTGATGTAACGCTCTTGGCGTCGAGAACGCAAAACCACAAAGCGGACCATGCTCAGCATCAAGTAGTACGAACCGAGCGTCAGCAGCCACCAAGAGCTTGTCACAAGCCCAAATACCAAATGGTAGGTAGCGAATGCGGTGTTGAGTATCAAGCTTGCAATCGCCGTGCCC